>BAXO01000003.1 GCA_001310555.1 Bacillus sp. JCM 19058 | reverse complement strand
CGTAATCAGACGGATTTATATTTAATTCCGACGCTTATTGGCGCGTCTGTGCTCATTTTTTTTCTTATATTCATTAGTCCCAGGTAACTTCGTCGATTCGGATCCGAATTTGACGGCAGAACGAAAGGCTGAGCTCTATGCCTTGTATGGCTTTGATCAGCATGTAGTCATCCGATATTTTATTTGGATCGGAAACCTTCTAAAAGGGGACCTCGGCTATTCGCTGCAATTTCAGCGTCCGGTTACAGAGGTTCTTGGAAATTACATTTGGAGTTCGTTTATCGTTGCTTTAGCCTCTCTCGTTTTAACATGGCTCATTGCTGTTGTTATCGGTGTGATTTCGGCTACACGCCAATATTCTTTTTTTTGATTCGGCAGTGACGGTGCTTGTTTTTGCAGCAATGGCGACCCCTTCATTTTTTTCTAGGATTAATCGTCATTAAATTCTTCGCGGTAGATCTCGGCTGGCTTCCTGCCGGAGGCATGATTACGACAGGGAGTGACTATACTGGCTGGGAGTATTTTAAGGATGTAGCTGAACATATGATCCTGCCGGTTCTAGTCCTAACGATGCTAGGTATTGGTGGGTTAACCCGGTATTTTCGGACAAATATGCTGGAGGTCATTAAGCAGGATTTCGTTCGGACGGCAAGAGCAAAAGGACTGAAAGAAAAAGTCGTCGTCTACAAGCACGCATTGCGCAATGCATTGCTTCCAGCGATTACGCTATTTGGCTTTGAATTACCGGCGCTTTTTAGCGGTGCGATTATTACTGAACAAATCTTCAATTGGCCAGGAATCGGAGCGATTTATATGCAAGCGTTCACAGTTCGTGATTACCCATTGCTGATGGGCTTTACGATGTTTATTGCTTTATTGACTGTGATTAGCAATCTCTTGGCCGATTTATTCTATGGCGTCGCTGACCCGAGAGTTCGGTTAAAGTGAGGAGTTGAAAAACGTTGGAAAATCCTTCTATAGCACCTGTAAGTCATAAAGCAAACAAACATCATAAATCGTCCATTTGGAAGCAAGTGTTTCAACGGTTTTTAAAAAAAGAAAATGGCTCTTGCTGGATTAGGCTTTCTTATTTTTATTTTCTTGTTCTCGTTCGTCGGTCCGCTTTTTTCACCGTATGCAACGGCGGGCGTCAACACTGGAAATATTCATCAACCGCCCAGTTCCTCTCACTGGCTCGGAACAGACAATCTAGGGCGTGATGTTTTAACAAGGTTAATGCTGGCGGGGAGAATTTCCTTGACCGTCGGTCTCGGCGCAATGGTGATGTCTGTTGCCATTGGCGCATTTTTAGGAATTTTAGCAGGCTATTATAAAGGGATCGTCGATCAAGTGGTGATGAGGGCAGCCGATATTTTAATGACCTTACCGGGCTTGCCTTTGCTTTTCATTATGGCGGCCGTCATGTCGGAATGGAAGGTTCCAGCTGAACAGAGGCTCTACATCGTGATGCTTATGCTTAGCCTGATCGGCTGGTCCGGTCTTGCTAGGCTCGTCCGCAGCCAAATCCTTAGCCTACGGGAACGAGAATTTATCCAAGCGACCGACGCATTAGGCTGAGAGATCGGCGTAAGCTGTTAAACCATTTGCTGCCTAATACGGTTCCACTTTTAATAGTGGCAGCAACATTGAGTGTTGGCGGAGCGATCCTAAGCGAATCTGTTTTAAGTTATTTTGGTCTCGGCGTCGTCCTCCCACCGCTTCGTGGGGCAATATGATTAATGCAGCTAATTCTCTTATTGACTTTCAAAAGCGTCCATGGCTGTGGATTCCGCCCGGGGTTGCTATATTTATGACAGTAATCAGTATTAATTTACTTGGGGACGGACTGCGCGATGCCATCGATCCGAATATGAAAAGGAGGTGACGGTCATGGCGAAGGAGCCTGTACTTAAGGTAAACCATTTACTTACACAATTTCAAACCGAGGCCGGCTTTGTAAATGCAGTTAACGATGTCAGCTTTGAAATCGAGGAAGGACAGACCGTTTGCCTCGTTGGTGAGTCTGGCTGTGGAAAAAGTGCAACAGCGATGTCAATCATGGGATTGATTGATTATACTGCGGGAAGTACCGTCAAGGGTGAGGTCATGTTTGACGGAAAGGATTTATTGAAGATCGGTAAAGGCGATCTTAGACGGGCGCGCGGCAATGATTTGGCGATGATCTTTCAAGAGCCAATGTCGTCGCTCAATCCGGTCCTAACAATTGGTGAGCAAATCACTGAACCGCTGATAGAACACGAGCTCCTAACGAAAAAGCAAGCGAAAAAAAAGGGCGCTCGAATTAATTGAGCTTGTCGGAATCGGCCGCAGTGAAGAGGTGTTCTTATCCTATCCTCATCAGCTGAGTGGAGGAATGCTGCAGCGAATCATGATCGCCATTGCACTTTGCTGTAATCCGCGCCTTCTAATTGCTGACGAGCCGACAACAGCTCTTGATGTGACGATTCAAGCGCAAATTCTCGATTTACTTCGCACATTGAAAGAAGAGCGCAAAATGGCAATGCTCTTAATAACGCACGATCTTGGAGTCGTGGCAGAAGTGGCTGATTACGTTGTCGTCATGTACGCAGGTAGAATTATCGAGCATGCACCAGTCGTCGAATTATTCAAGAACCCGAAGCATCCGTATACTAAAGGACTGCTTGAAGCAAAGCCGGTAATTAACCAAAGAAAAGAGAAGCTATACACGATACCGGGGCAAGTTCCGAATTTGCTTGATTTAAAGCCATCCTGCTATTTTAGTGAACGATGTGAGCATTGCATGAGTATTTGTCTCGAGAAGCCGCCTGAAATGAAACAGATAAACGATAAGCATCAGGTGGCGTGTTGTCTTTATGAAGAAGAGGTGGGTGTATGAGTGCGGCCAAGCCTTTAATTGAAGTGAAAAATTTAAAAAAAGTATTTCGGAGAATCGAATAATATTTTTAAGCGTAATAAGGACATTGTTAAGGCAGTCGATGGTGTAAGCTTTACAATTAATAAAGGAGAAACCTTTGGATTGGTAGGGGAGTCCGGTAGCGGAAAAAGCACCATTGGTCGTAGCATTTTACGACTATCGTCAATTACTTCAGGGGAGGTTTTATTTAAAGGGCAAAATCTTTTCACCCTGTCTAAAAAGGAGCTACGAAACTTGCGTCCGAAGTTTCAATTCGTTTTTCAGGATCCGTTTAGTTCCCTTAATCCTCGCATTCGCATTGGCGATGCGATCGGAGAAGCATTAATCGATCATGGATTAGTCAGTAAAAAAGACGTGCGGGCGAAGGTGCTGGAAGTGCTGGAGATTTGTGGACTTTCGTCTTATCACATTGACCGTTTTCCACACGAATTCAGTGGCGGACAGCGGCAACGAATCGGTATTGCAAGGTCGATTATTTTAAATCCGGACTTCATTGTTGCTGATGAGCCGGTTTCCGCGCTTGATGTTTCCATTCAGGCCCAAATTATTAATTTGTTCAGCGAGCTTCAGCATCAGAAAGAGATCACATTTTTATTTATCTCTCATGACTTAAGCGTCGTCGAGCACCTCTGTTCAAAAATTGGCGTTCTTTACCTCGGGACAATGATGGAGCTGGCGAGTCGTGACAAGCTATACGGAAACCCGCTCCATCCATACACAAAAGCGCTGCTATCTGCTGTTCCGATCCCTGATCCGACACTGAAGCGGGAACGGATCGTATTAAAGGGAGATATTCCTAATCCAGCAAATCCGCCAAAAGGTTGTAAGTTCCACACTCGCTGCCCCTTTGCTGTCGACATATGCCGGAGCGAGGTACCGGAATTCAGGGAGGTTGAGCCTGACACCAGGTTGCCTGTCATTTAGTATAACGAGTAGCGTTACCTTCCTAAAGGGCAGGGTGACGGTTAGAGGCAGGTGCAATAGACGCTTGCCTCTTTCTTTCGTCATCCACAAATGATATTTTAGCTAATAGAGGTGACTCATCATAGAACCGTCTTCACGACTAAATGACAACTACGTATGGTGAATAACTTGCCAAGCTTAATTTCGTCGCGAGAAACAGCTATAATGGAGTCAACCTATGGATAGAAAGGTGGTAGTATCATTGGATTATTCAAGAGTGAAACTGGCTGAATGTGTTCCTGATTTAGTAGCGACAGCCAGAGGGGATAAGGCAGCGACGTTAGTCATTAAGAATGGGAGGCTTGTCAATGTCGTCTCTGGTGAAATCCTAACAGGGATGTCTATTGGAATCCAAGGATCGAGAATTGCGTTTGTCGGACAAGACCCGAGCCATTTAATTGGTAAAGAGACAAAGGTCATTGATGCGGGCGGGCGATATGTAGCACCAGGGTTCTTGGACGGACATTGCCATATTGAAAGTAGCCAAATAACAGTTACCCAATTTGCCAGAGCTGTACTAGTAAAAGGGACAACGAGGATTTTTTGATGCTCACGAAATGGCGAACGTGCTTGGTTTACCTGGCTTAAGGCTTATGCTGGAGGAAGCGCGCAAAACGCCGCTTGCTGCTTACATGCAGGTCGCTTCCTGTGTGCCTTCGACCGGACCTGATTTTGAAACGAGCGGGGCTTCCATAGGGCCGCAGGAAGTAGCTGAAGCATTTACGTGGGGGAGCGACATGATTGGTCTAGGTGAGGTCATGAATTTTCCTGGTGTAGTGTTCAGTGATGAAAAAATGCTTGGCGAAATTCAGGAAACATTGCGGGCAAACCGAGTCGTCGATGGACACTTTACTTGGCCAGTCGGCGACAATCGTCTATCCGCCTATGCAGCGAGTGGGATTAGCGGAGATCATGAAGTGGTTAGCGCGGAAGATGTTGTGGAACGAGTGCGGCTTGGCATGTATGCGAAAATGCGGAGAGGCTCGGCTTGGCACGATGTAGAGGAAACGATTAAAGCTCACACGGAACGCGGGCTTGATCCGCGGCGACTGATATTGGTAACCGATGATCGAAGCCCTGAATCGCTTGTTGACGAAGGTCACATTGACTTCGTTGTGCGTCATGCGATCTCCCAAGGTGTGAAGCCTGTGACGGCTTTTCAAATGGCAACGATTAATCCAGCGGAGCGCTTTGGCGTCGTGCGCGATGTCGGCACGATAACACCAGCTCGTACGCCGATATTAATATTTTCGATGGCAATCTGGCTGAAGTGAAGGTCGGATTAACGGTAGCGGCAGGTCAGGTTGTCGCAGAAAACGGCAAAATGCTCGTCCAATTGCCTGAGTTTGCGTACCCGGAGGAAGCAACCCGTTCAGTCCATTTAAAAAAAGCGAGTGGTAGCAGAAGATTTCGCCATCCAGGCGCCAACCAAGCAAGGAATAGTGAAAGCAAGAGCGATCAAAGTCCGTGAAAATCATGTCGATACGAAGGAAGAGATTATTTCCGTCGCGGCAAAAAAATGGCTTTCTAACGGTAAGTCCAGAAGATAATGTATGCAAAATTGCCGTGATTGAGAGACACCGGGCTAGTGGTAACAAAGCATTGGGACTCGTCTTAAATATCGGACTGAATGCCTCGGCGGCACTGGCGACGACGGTTTCGCATGATTGCCACAACTTAATGGTCATCGGGAACGATGATAGGCTGATGGCTGAGGCGGCAAACCGCGTCGCTGCGATGCAAGGTGGAATATCGGTCGTGACAGAGGAAAAAGCAACAGAGCTCGCGCTTCCAGTCGCAGGCTAATGTCCAATGCACCGTTTGAACAAGTGGCAGAGCAATCGCGTGCGATAGGAGAGGCATTGGCTGAAGTAGGTTGTACGATGAATTATGCATTTATGACGATATCCTTACTGGCGTTACTCGTCGTACCAGAGCTTCGAATTTCCGATAAAGGCTTGTTTAAGACGACTGAGGAAGGCTTTGAGAAGGTTTCGTTATTTGTAGAGCAGTAAGTAAAAAGCGAAGAGGGGATAAAGAATTTACATCGCTTTACTAGCCATACCCCGTACTCTCTCGATTGAATAGAGGAGTACGGGTACTTTTTTAAGACAAGAAAGTTTAAAATTTGGCTTGAATGATTACTCATTCAAAGGATCGCTCGCCCGGCGCAGGGCGTCTAGCAACGAGAAAAATCCTTTTGCCTCTGTCCGTTAAGTCAACATCAGTCCCTACCGACACTGTGTTTCCTATCTCCGCTGACGCCGCCTTAGTTTGTCTACTGCTAAAGCAGGCGCTTTACATTTTGTTCTATTAAGTGAGATTATAAGAATACAATGTTCAATGCCAGTAAAAGATAAATGAGAGCTTCAATAACGGCTAAGCGCTTGCTCCATCTCGAAGAACGGTTAGTCAGCATGTGACCTAAATAGCTGGAGAAGAGCGATACTGAGCAGAAAATGACAATTGCCACAGCGATAAAGAGAAAACCGAGCTGCAGCATTTGTAAAGGGAGAGCGCCTTTTTCCACATCTGTAAATTGCGGCAGCAATGCAAGAAAGAATAACAAGACCTTAGGATTGAACAGATTCATGACGATTCCTCTGCGATACAGGTGAAAAAAGCCTGATCGCTTATCCGCTCGGGCGCGTGGTAGAGTAGCGTCCGTTACTATATTTCTGTTTCGCCACGCGCTCCAAGCCAAATAGAGCAAGTAAAGAGATCCGAGAATTTTGACGAGCGGAAAGGCTGTTTGTGACGAAGCGATTACAGCCGAAATGCCAAGGGCAGCAGCGCCTGTATGGATAATTAGCCCTGTACAAAGACCGAGCGCGACCGCAATACCGCTAAGTCTGCTCCGTGACATGCTTTGCGCTGCGACGAAGATTATGTCTGGTCCAGGCATTAATGTTAAGGCGATAGCAGCTGCTAAAAAAGCTGTGATTTGTGTCAGGTCAAGCATAGGAGCTCCTCCATATTCTCCATTTTAGAAAATGCCGCATAGAGCCCGCCTATAATAGTGCAGGATAGTATATTGGAAAAACATTTTTCGTGTACGTTCAGTGCTCTATTTAATGTTGCTTATGCGTTGTAAATGGCTATTCTCTCTTTGCGCGAAGGGACAAAGCGAGAAAAATAATGATGGTAACTTTTCAGTTATTTTGGTACAATTTTATTGGAAATCTATTCATTCTCGTCATTATTCATTAGAACACGAAAAAAATTGAAGGGAGTGAGAGTAGCAGCCTCCAAACTTCAAGATCTTTTACTAGTTTCAGGATGATGTAAAAAGGGCGATTACTAACCATATTATCGTAAAGGATAAGTTTTTCTCAAGAGCAATATTTATCGATACTTTACAAATAATTAATATTTCTACTAAAAAGTCATGCTACGGTTTAAAAGTAGTCTTACACATACGAATAAAAAGGGGCGTTCAAATTGAAAAAGAAAATAATAGGTTTGATGGTTGCTACATTCTCAGCAATTGCGCTAACTGCTTGTGGTGGCTCGGACGGTGACAATGAGGCAAGTGAGGGTAATGGCTATGCACCGGAGGAATTATCGGTTCAGTTTGTTCCATCTCAAAACGCTGAAACATTGGAGGCGCGTGCGAAGCCTCTCGAAGATCTACTAGAGGCAGAGCTGGATATTCCAGTTAATGTCAGCGTCTCAACGAGCTACAATACGGTTGTCGAGGCCATGGCTTCAAAGCAAGTCGATGTTGGCTTCTTACCGCCAAATGCGTATGTACAAGCTAAAGAGATGGGGGCGGCGGAAGTGATTTTGCAGTCTCTTCGCTACGGCGTGAATGAGGAAGATGGCCAGCCGACAGACGAGCTTGTTGAAGGCTATCGGTCTCAGTTTGTTGTACGTGCCGATTCGGATATTGAAACGCTTGAAGATTTGATAGGGAAGACGATTGGTTATCAAGATGTGTCTTCATCAGCTGGTTATATTTGGCCAGCCGCTTCGTTGCTTGAAGCCGGAATCGATCCACAAACGGATGTGACTCCTGTTAACCTTACAGGGCATGATGCTGGTATTATTGCTGTATTAAACGGTGATGTTGATGCGGCTACGACGTTCCAGGATGCACGAAACGTCGTCGTGGGAGACTTCCCGAATGTGTGGGAGGATACAAGAATTTTAGCAACAACGGAATTCATTCCGAATGATACGATTTCCGTTCGTGCTGACATGGACGAAGAATGGCAGAAAAAGATTCAAGAAGCGTTTATTGCCATCGGTGAGTCCGAAGAAGGCCGTCAAATCATTTACGATGTTTATACTCATGAAGGCTACATGGAATCAGATGATTCTAACTTCGACATCGTCCGAGAATATGAAAGCAAAATTACTGGAGAATAATCGTCATTACTATCTTTCGTACGGCAGAGGTAACGAAGAATCGCTTTAGATTTTTAGCTTATCACCGGAAGCCCGGCGCCTGCGCATCGGGCTTTCCGCCTATCTCAATTTTTAAGAGAGTTGGTTCGCCAATGAGCGTATATACATATCAAAACGGAATAAAACGGTATTACACAGGGAGGGATATGCATGGGTCAGCCAATGAATCAATCGATTAAACCTCCTCCGAAAACGAGATTATATATGACGGGCTTACTCGTCTTGGCGATTATCGTTGCCAGCGCAATTTACATCGGGGCTAATCCGATTACCTTTTTTGCCAATGCCGAGAACATGCTCGATCTGATTGTGAGAATGTTTCCGCCTGACTGGGGTTATTTTATTACGGTCACACCGGCGATGCTTGACACGATTCGTATCGCCTTGATCGGGACAACGTTTGGTGCGATCATGTCGGTTCCGATTATGTTTTTATGTTCGAGAAATGTCGCGACACCGGTTTGGCTTCATCAAACCTCACGTATTTTGCTAAATATTTTGCGGACAGTCCCGGACTTGTTGCTTGCAGCGATTTTTGCAGCGATATTAGGGTTTACTCCTCTAGCTGGAATGGTTGCTCTAAGCATCTTTTCAATCGGAATAATTGCGAAGCTTTCTTTTGAAGCCATTGAAAATATCGAACAAGGTCCGCTTGAAGCAATGACAGCTGTTGGCGCCAATAAAATACAATGGATTGTTTTTGGCGTCGTCCCGCAAATATTGCCACAATTTACGACCTATGTGCTTTACACATTTGAGATTAACGTTCGGGCGGCGGCTATTCTTGGTCTCGTTGGGGCTGGTGGTATTGGGCTCTTCTATAATCAAGCATTGAACTTTTTTTTAATTATGACCAAGTGTTTTCACTTATTTTGTACACTTTGCTCGTTGTTGTTATTATTGATTACGTCAGCTTGAAAATTCGGGAGTATTTAATATGAACGATTTAAGAAACACCTCACAGCATACGAAAAAAACGCCGAATTAAAACAGCTTTTGTAATCCTGATTTTGCTAGCGATATATGTTTGGGCATTTTCAGGGATTAACTATAGTGGGATTCGGGATACGGCGTGGCCGGTAACGAAAGCAATATTTAGCGGGTCCTTAACCCGGAATGGGATTACGTCTATTCTCCGGAAGGGGAGGATTTGCTTCGTGGACTGCTTGAAACATTAGCGATCGCAATCGTCGGTATTGCCATTTCTGTCATCATCGCTGCTCCTGTTTCCTTTTGGGCGGCGCGCAATCTTAGCGCTCTTCGTGCTATTTCCGGCTCTGGGAAATTCTTTCTTAGCTTTTTTTCGAACATTCCCTGATATCGTGATGGCCTTGCTCTTTATTAAAGTTGTCGGACTGGTGCATACGCAGGAATGATCGCGCTCGGAATCGGTGCCGTCGGTATGTTAGGAAAATTATACGCCGAAGAGATTGAATCGATCGATAAAGGTCCGACAGAAGCGTTAATAGCAACCGGAGCCAACAAAATGCAAATTCTGTGGTATGCCGTTGTTCCACAAGTCTTACCAGGGTTCATCTCGGCAACGCTTTATCGCTTCGAAATAAATATGCGCTCTGCGGCAACGTTAGGCATTATCGGTGCAGGTGGTATCGGGACACCGCTTATCTTCTCGATTACCGCCAGAAATTGGGAACGTGTCGGCATGATTTTAATTGGGATTGTCGTCGTCGTACTGATTATTGATCTGCTGTCCAGCGCGTTACGAAACGAATCGTTTAACGGACGGGCCTCGGTTATGCACATGCAGCCAAGGCCTTTACGATTATACTAGAAATTCTCTCGTTGCGGAAAGAAATCAGTGCGGAACTTTTTCAGTGTCAGGGCGTACATAGGAAAAGCGGGGCTCGTTTGTCCGTGCTGCTTGCAGCTACAGTCTAAACGAAAGAGGAGGGAAGATCGATGAACGATTTTATTGTTACCTTTGAATTCGAAAATTCAAGCTCAAAGCAAATCATGCTGAAAAAAGATTCGTATGCATCACTGGAATCAGAGATTAAACAATCACCGGATGGCTGGTGGTCTGTAGAAGGTGAATTAATAAATTTGAATAAAGTGTTAAGCGTCAAAATTGTCGATTTAAGCGAACGGCGGCACCTTTCATAACGGTGCCTTCATCACGTCCTTGCCGGAATTAATTGGCAAAGAAGTACTACCTTAAAATAGTTCTCGAATTTAGTAAAAGATACTCATCTAAAAATAATGGACGCACATGGAATAACAAAAGGCTAGTTACCGCTACTTCGTGTAACTAGCCTTTTTCCTTTGTTTAGAAGATAAGCAGTTTCAAAAAGCGTCCCGACTTCCTATACAGACGATTGAAGAATACTCTCTTTGAACGAACTAAAGCAAAACTTCACGTGTTACTATTCGTTTTGCTACTTCTTCGGCCGTGCATCAGGAATCAATCGGTGTGAAGGAGATTTACTCGTAGAAATTTCTAAGATAGGTGAGAACTATGGGGGTCAAAATAGAATAGTTACGCCTTTACTTTTGCGATGGTGGTCGCACTTGCTTTAGCATCTTTTTTTGAGACAAATCGAAGTAAGGTGAAAGGGAGAGCGTTCGCAGAAACGATCATGATAGTTTAACTGCTGGAATATGAGACGGATTGTTATGGACTTTTGGACGCGTGACCACAGGCGCTATAGAACTTGTCACTACTGAAGTCGGTAATAAATGAGCCATTGATTCGAATAATAATCCAAGGACGAGCGCATATTATGTGAACATACAGTAAAAGATTGCTTTGATTTTTCTGACGCTAGCAAGAACAATGAGAGTGCGTAGATCGCAAAGGAGATTAAGATATGACGACGCCTAAAATTATTCGTTTATCAAAAGCATTAATCGTCTTAACGGTTGGGTTGCTTGCACTAGTAGTGGTTTTTGGAAATGTTACCGATTATTTCACGAATTTTCAGTTCGTCAAGCATGTTTTAAGCATGGATAACGTAGATAAGGTGGCAGAAAATACGATTGCCTATCGTGCGATTAGCAGTCCGGCTTTTCATCACTTTGCCTATGTTTGTATTATTTTATTTGAAGCATTAATTATGATCCTTTGTTTGAAGGGTGGCTATGACATGCTCAAAAATTTGAATGAAGACGGACAGACGTTCCATGAAGCAAAGAAAATGGGAATCCTTGGATTAACGGCCTGCTGCTTACTTTGGTTTTTTTGGGTTTCAGGTCGTTGCAGGGGAATGGTTTGGCATGTGGATGAATAGTATTTGGAACGGACTTCCCGATGCTTTTCGCCTCGTCACGTTTCAATCGGTTGCGCTCGTCTACATTACGTTGAAAAACGATGAATAAAAAGGAAGGCTATCGAGCAGAAGCTCGGTAGTTTTTTTAATATCAGTGAACTCAAGGCAAGAGGAGATTCGCAGGGGCGATGTCGTCTTTAAGCTATCAAATTCAATGTTCGGGCAATTTCTCCTTTTTTTCCTTACCTTCATCAACAGTTTGTTAAAAAAATGAAAGAATAGGACGTTATTTCCCGGAAAATGTCGCAGTTGATAAAGGAAAAAAAGTCATCTACATTACTTCCTATTTAAATAAATTTTGCTATATACTGTATATACGAACGACTAGTAGGGGGGAAGGCTAAGCCTTCAGTAAAGGTTTAGGTGGAGCCTCACCCCCAATCCAGCCGTTAGTATTAGCAAACCTTCAATCGTCATCCATAAATGAAAGCTCGAAATAAATATCTCTTCTTCTCACGTAGATAAAGACACGTATTTCCTTAATGCATAAGCGACCCGTCATCCTCGCTACTTTTCGTTACGTACGTGCTCATTTCCTTCACTTTGTCTGGGGCATTTCCCATGGCGATGCTGCAGCCAGCGACACGAAACATCGATATATCGTTGAAGTTGTCCCCGATTGCAACCGTGTCTTTTAACGGAATTTGCAAATGATCGGCTAGGATCATCAATGAATGTCCTTTGCTTACTGAAGGGTGGGCTATTTCGAGCTTAAACGAGCCAGAGGTAGTCAATGAAATATCCTGACGGGTTTGGAGCTGCCTTTCAAGCTGTGCCAGCTTTTCTTTATCGAAGCAAAGAACAAAAATTTTGTAAATGTCGAGCTTATTATAATCTGTTTCGTTGGAGTGATTGAAGTGCTGGAGTCCTCCTTGCCGTAGTTGAATGTCTAGCTCTTCCTCGATCGGCTCTAATGTAAGCCCTACATCTTTTTCAACTAATGTCTTCGCCTCTTCTCTAGCCTCATTTAATAAACGATGGAATAGATGAATGCCTTCGTTCGTGTAAATTTCATAATAATATCCGTTTTCTTCGAGCATAGCAATTACTTCGATTGTCGTTTTTCCGGGTAGCATGAGCCTCTCCAAGTATTTTTCCTGATAAAATACACTTGCTCCATTTGCCGTAATGAGTGGGCAAGCCAATCCGGCGTTTTTCAAAATATGTTGTGTATCGTGAAAGGAACGGCCGGAAGCAATGGAGACGATGTGTCCTTGATGTTGGGTCTCACGAATGGCCAGATTATTTGCTTTGCTAATCTTTCCATCCTTCGCTAGTAATGTCCCGTCTAAGTCAATTGCGACAAGCTTCATAATATCTCACTCCCATTTTCAACTATATCCACCTTCAATTATAAGTAAATAAAGGAAAAAAAGCAGGGAAAGCTCTTTACACATTATGAAAACATTTACACGCTCATCCGTGTCATACTTATATTAATAACAGTAATGAAAGGGGTGAGCCTTATCGTTTATACGTGTACGTTAAATCCGGCCGTTGATTTATTTGTTGAGGTTGACTCGCTTATGCCAGATGTTGTCAATCGGACAGGCAGCGAAGATTATCAGGCGAACGGAAAAACGATCAACGTCTCTATTATGCTTCATCGATTAGGGATCCCCAATACAGCTCTTGGATTTCTGGGAGGCTTTACGGGGGAATATATCGAAACAGAGCTGAAGCAGCTTGGAATTAATACTGACTTTATTAAGGTGGACGGCATAACGAGAATTAATACGTTTATTCGAGCGAAAGACAAGGAGTACAAAGTAGTTAATCGAGGGCCTTTAATTTCCGAGGAGAAAGTGGAGAAGTTAATACAGAAAATCAAGCAAATACCGGAAGGCAGTTTATTATTTATTTCAGGAAGTTTGCCGAAAGGAATTTCAGAAGACATTTACGTAACAATTGCCAAAATAGCTTCACAAAATGAGCTGAAGCTCGTTCTGGACATCAGCTCGTTAAAATTGCTTGATTGCTTGCCATACCACCCTTACCTCGTCAAACCGAACAAGGAGGAGTTAGCTGCCTTTTTTTTCTAAGGAGGATTTGGAGGATTCGGAGGTTCTCGATCTAGGACAAGAGTTGCTGCGGCGTGGCGCAAAAAAACGTCCTCGTTTCTTTAGGAGGGAAGGGTGCTCTTTATCTTTCAAAGGAGCGGACGATGCAAGTAAATGCACCGAGCGGAACGGTAGTAAACACAGCCTGTGCCGGAGATTCGCTCTTAGCGACGTTTGTCGGACAGCTTGAACTTGGCATGCCAATCGATGAAGCCCTTAAATATGCAGCGGCTACAGGGGCATCAACGGCATTTTCTGCTGGACTAAGCGATTTATCCGATGTCAAGGCATTAATGAAGGCATTAACTGTAACCGATATCATGTCTTCATGATTCCACAAAAACAAGCTGCACTAGCTGCGTGTTTTTTCTGGACGTACATCTTCTACTGAGGGTGGTGTTTTTTTCAGTAAAAAAAACTAATTAGGAGGGATCACGATGAGTGACGTAAAAATAATTGCTGCGACGGGCTGTCCGACCGGAATAGCTCATACCTTTATGGCTGCCGAAGCTTTAAAAATTGCAGCAAAGAAACTGAATGTCGAAATCAAGATAGAGACTCATGGACAGGTAGGAATTGAAAACGAGCTTTCACAGCAGGATATACGCGAGGCGGATGGCGTCATTCTTGCGGCTGATAAGGACGTGGCGGCTGAGCGTTTTGCGGTAAACCGGTAGTAGATGTGTCTGTTTCCAAAGGAATAAAGGAAGCCGAAAAGCTGATTCAAACTATTATTGATGGAAAAGCACCCGTATATAAAGCAGCTAAAAAGGAAACAGCGGCTAATGAAGCGGAACAAACGCAACCGAGCGGAAATTCAATTGGAAGGGCTATTTATAAGCATTTAATGAACGGCGTTTCGCATATGCTCCCTTTCGTTGTAGGCGGCGGGGTCCTAATCGCCTTGTCATTTTTATTTGGTATTCATTCCGCTGATCCGACGCACGAAACATTTCATCCAATCGCCAAGCTTCTTAATGATATCGGCGGTCTTGGCTTTGAACTAATGGTTCCGATTTTGGCAGCCTATATCGCGGCTTCAATTGCTCAGCGACCTGGTCTCGTTGCAGGCTTCATTGGTGGAATGATTGCATTTACCGGAGGTGCAGGCTTCCTCGGTGGAATTGTCGCCGGGTTTCTGGCAGGATACGTTATTGTTCTACTTTCGAAATTATTAAGTCGTATGCCGCAATCATTAGAGGGGCTAAAAGCAATTTTTCTATTTCCGGTCATCGGTATTTTCCTGACCGGAGCTATTATGATGCTGCTCGTTGAGCCGATGACGGCTGTAAACGAAGGGATGAAAACGTTTCTTGGCAACTTTCAGGGAGCGAACCCAGTGTTGCTCGGCCTTATCGTTGGGGCAATGAGTGCTTTTGATATGGGAGGTCCAGTCAATAAAGCCGCGTATGTAACAGGAACGGCCTTGCTGGCAGAAGGGAACATGTACTTTATGGCTGGAGTTTCGGCAGCTTGCATTACACCGCCATTAGTAACGGCCTTCGCTGTCGTCTTTTTCAAAAAGTATTTTAATCAATCAGAGCGAAACGCGGGCATTGTCAACTTTATTTTAGGCTCGACACATATTACCGAGGGTGCGATTCCGTTCGCTGCCAAAAACCCAGTCGTCGTAATTCCGATTTTGATGGTATCTTCCTCTATTTCAGCGATTTTAACATATTTGTTTAATGTTCAAGTCCCTGCACCACATGGAGGCTTTCTCGTCCTGCCAGTTGTCACTGGAGCTATTTTATGGGTAGTAGCGATCTTAATCGGCTCGTTAGTCGGTGCGTTTGCTTACGGGTTTTCACGAAAGCTTAGTGCCGAAAAGCAAACGAAGCAACAAATATCGGCCTGAGGGAAGTAGAATGAAGGGAGAGGATCAATATGGAACCATTTGAACTAAGCCAGATTGCTGTCAACGAAACGTTAGCCGATCAACAGGAGGTCTTTAATCGAATTGCCTCCATCGCTGTTAAACAAGGTATTGCTTCATCTAAAGAGCTAGTGATAGAAGGCTTAATGCAGCGCGAAAAAGAAGGGACGACAGGCTTTATGGACGGATTCGCCATTCCACATACTAAGCAAACGGCGATTCGCAAAGCGAGTGTCATTGTGCTTAAGCTGTCGAACGGGATTGAGTGGGAGTCAATGGACGGTGAGCCTGTCCGCTTTGTTATCTCATTGTTAATTCCAGAAGAAGAAGCAAGCTCTACTCACTTGACGTTACTTTCAAATATATCGCGAATGCTTATGCATAGTGACGTTCGCCAAAGCCTATTACGGGCGGAGAAGCCAGAGGAAGTGCTAGCGACTTTGGAACGGGCGCAAGGTGAGCTATAGATGTAGGATAAGATAAAGGATCGGAGTGATGAATGTTGGTCATACAAAAGAAGAGGAAGGTAGTTAATACAAAAGAAATACTGTTGAACGCTCAGCAGGAAGGCTATGCCGTTCCGGCATTCAATATTCATAACCTGGAGACTATCCAAGTGGTTGTTGAAGCGGCAGCGGAGCTTCGTTCCCCGGTCATCCTTGCAGGGACGCCGGGAACGTTTAGCTATGGTGGAAGGGATTATATCCAGCAATTGCCAATTCAGCTGCGAATCGTTACGACATACCGATTGCTCTGCACCTTGATCATCATGAAAGCCTTGACGAAATTCAGGAATCTGTCGAGCTTGGTACAAGGTCAGTGATGATAGACGGCTCGCACTTTCCCTTTGAGGAGAATATTAAACTCGTCAAAGAGGTGGTCGAATATGCTCATGCCCACGGAGCGACGGTCGAGGCAGAGCTCGGCCGATTAGGGGGGCAAGAGGATGATTTAATCGTAGATGAAGCCGATTCTTTTTATACCGACCCTAGCGCCGCGAAGGAATTCGTAGAACGTACGGGTATCGACTCACTCGCGGTTGCTATCGGTACAGCACATGGACTTTATGCATCTGAGCCTAGGCTGGATTTCAACCGGCTGGCAGAGATTCAGAAAGTCGTTGACGTTCCGCTCGTGTTGCACGGTGCTTCTGGGATTAGTGTCGAGGATGTGAGAAAATGCATTGCTCTTGGTTGCTGCAAGGTGAATATCGCAACTGAATTAAAAATACCGTTTTCTAGCGCTTTGCGCAATTATTTGGACGAGCACCGAGAAGCCAATGATCCAAGAAAGTATATGGCTCCAGCGAAAATGGCGATGTCGGCAGCGGTTGCTGAGAAAATAAAAATGTGCAAAAGTGATCATCGTTATTAGAATGCATAGTGCACTCATTGGCGAACGTTGAAAGTAGGACTCGCAACGTTGGTCCCTGTTATCCTTGATTCGGATGCTTTATTCGAAACGTTCTTCGCTAAAGCATCCGAATCACATAAGCATCCAAAATAATTCGGGAAATGACTTGCAATGGTAAGCGCGATCGAACCTCGTAATCCGGAAAAAAGGATTGCGAGCCTTTGTAACCGAGTAAGGTAATTTCCGAAAGCTTAGCAAGTGATGAATCGACGCTGGCCGTTAACGTTATCGTACTAATACTTTTCATTTTGAAATTTTTGCAAGCTTCTACTAATTCCGCTGTTTCTCCGTTAAGGGAAATAAAGATGGCCAGCTCCTTATCCGTTAATTTTTTTGAAATGACCCGAATAATGTTCGGGTCATTGTGCATTTCACAGTTCTTTCCGATAAGCTGGAGCTTAGTCGTCAGTTCTGTACCAATCAACTCAGAAAAGCCACGTGCAAAAATATAAATTTTCTCGGTGTCGTGCATTTTTTTGGATTGCATCCTCAATCGTGCCTCTGTTAATCATTTGAATCGTATTTAACACTTCTAGCTCGTTTTTTTCGGATCGCCTGCCGAATCTTTTTATCGACTTCATCGATCGTTTCGACATGCTGCTTCGATTGTATACGGTCTCTTATACTGTATTTGAATGACGTATAACCGTCGTGCCCGATTTTCTTCATTAAGCGGACAATCGTTGCCGTTGACACATTTGCTTGCTCACTTAATTTTACAATCGACAGCTCCGGAATCGTTTGAATATTTTTAACGATGTATTGCAACACATATCGTTCCGACTCGCTCAAGCTCTTATATTGTTCTGTAGGAATATCTAAAAATAAGTCAGTCATTATCTATCTCCTTTCCGAGCAGCTCAAGGAAAGCTTGGCTATTCAGCGCATTGCTGAGGGTAATAAGTTAGTCATCGCTAGTCGAGGATTGAGTATTGTCTCGCGAAGGAAAACGGGTCTGCCTCGCACTCCGGCTCACATCGTTCGTTGCTTTCACTTCATTTAAAGTGCGCGTGTTTGGACAGAAGCTCGCTCTCCCCCTGCAGGCGTATATTAGAGACGAATGTACTTGAAATTGAAGTAGGTTGCAAATAGAGACTATACGATATACTAAATACGCGTGCCAAAGCTTTACCCTTTATAATAACCTTAATATTCTATCTCTAGTTCCATTATAGCTTGTACAGCGATTATTAATGCAATAAGCAAGTCAATAAAACGAGCCGCGGTATTGCCAATGGGTGTGCCGGGCAATAGTCCTTGTAATGTTTTACTCAGCGAGCTCATCGCTAGGTTTTTAGCGAACGCGGGCAGCGATGATGGCATTGTGTTTGTTGGAATAAAGGCACTGAGGTAGATGAGATACGTACGATAGCCGTGTATGGTTCGTGAAAGGTAGGCTGGCACATCAACAGCTCACGCTCCAAAAGCTGCACCAAAGCGATAGCACAAAAAAACCTTTTTGTGCTGATCTGAATAAATATAGTAAACTAGCAATGAGAACAGAGATGAAGAAGGGGAATGCCTAGAGCGGGAATAGTATGCCTTAGGAGTTGGTCAGAATGGAGTTTATTTTCTCTGATAAAAACGTCGATAACTACAAAGTGACGATGGAGCATAGTATCGAAGAATTTATATATCCTGATATTAAAACAGGCTTTGAGCTTTACGGCATGCATTTGCGCACGGCCAAAAGTACTTGGTATTATCCCGCTCATGAGCATCCGATGTACGAGATTAACCTTGTTACGGAAGGTCATCAGGTTTTTGAAGTAAAGGAAGAGAAATACGATCAATACGCTGGGGATATTATTTTAACTCGGCCAGGAGAAATACATTCAAGTCGAGGAGGCTCAAAGGACCCATTTACTTATTTTTGCCTTCATTTTTTTTATTGATGATAAGCTATTTCTCCCTTATTTAAAGCGGACGGACAAAGTATTCTATCGGGCGGATTCCAAGCTTGCTGTCAGGATACGTCCATTGCTCGATCGTCTAATCCACCTCTCAAAGCGCTTGGAGCTCAGTCTAAAAGAGAGAATGCACGTGCATGCAATTATGTTTGAGCTGTTAGCGGCGCTAGTCGATGGGCTTGCCAACGGCAAGGATGATGTTGAAAAAAAATATCGGAGCGGACAAAAAAACTGGCGTATCGAATTGCGGAGGAAATAGAAGCACAGGTAAAACGGCCGGGAGCTGGGGAAGAATCATTTGAAGATAAGGTGAGGATCGACGATATTGCCCAGGCGCTAAATTTTAGCGTGTCTCACTGTAATAAGGTTTTTAAACGAATGTACAATATGTCGCCACGCCAGTATTTGTCATTTAAAAAGCTAAATGAATCTAAAGCTTTGCTCATCCAGAGCGAGCATACGATTGAACAGATTTCCCAGAGAATGGGCTACCACGACTTGGCCCACTTTAGCCGCCAATTTAAGCGTTGGACAGGACTAACACCGACTCAATATAGACAAAGCAGCAAAACGTGACAATGCGTGCTTTTTGGAGCAGCTTTGTCCACTTGCTCTTACGCTTAGTGTTTCTTTGAATAAGCCGGAAAGCTAATAATTACGGATTATTTCATGTTCGGGAATGAAGGCAATGCGTGCATTTGGAGCATCCGGAAGCGTTGACTAAAAAAAGTCTCGATTTGGGTAAATTTATTTGCCGAAAGGTACATAGATTTACCTTTTTTTCTGTTGTTAAAATGAGTGCAGATACGAGCAGACTAAGTCCTTGAAACCGCTTTATTTTGGCGGAAATAGTGAATGATATGTGTTTTTGCTAGTTAGGAAGGGGCACTTTCGAGGCATTAGATGTGGCCCGGACGTGCTAAAAAAAAGAGCTCCAACGAATGATAAACGTAAGTCAGAAAGGGGAAAAGATTAGTGACAACGATTCGTAATCCAGTATTAAAAGGCTTTCACCCTGATCCGTCGATTTTACGAGTGGGAGAAGATTATTATATTGCAACATCTACGTTTGAATGGTTTCCAGGAGTACGAATTTTTCATTCGAAGGATCTTGTTCATTGGCGCTTTATGACAAGTCCGATTACGAGAATGACGCAGCTGAATATGAGAGGAAACGCGAATTCAGGTGGGGTTTGGGCTCCTTGCCTTAGCTATGATAACGATTTATTTTATTTAATTTATACGGATATGAAAAATTGGCACGGCTCGTTTAAGGATTCTCACAATTACTTAATTACGGCACCCGAGATTACGGGACCGTGGTCAGAGCCGATTCATTTGAATAGTAGCGGTTTTGATCCTTCAATGTTTCACGATGATGATGGACGGAAATGGCTCGTCAATGCCCTCTGGGATTTTCGACAAGGGAGGCATCCATTTGGCGGCATCGTCCTGCAGGAATATTCAAAGGAAGAAAAAAAACTAGTAGGTCCGGTAAAGACAATTTTTAAAGGAACCGATATTAGGCTTACGGAAGCTCCGCACCTGTATAAAAAGCACGGCTATTATTATTTGATTACGGCAGAAGGCGGGACCGAATACGAGCATGCTGTCACAATGGCGAGGTCGAAGGACTTGGAGGGACCGTATGAAGTCGATCCGACGAACCCGATTTTAACCTCGGCTGAAAAGCCAGAATTGCATTTGCAAAAGGCGGGTCACGGGAGCCTCGTCGAAACTCAAACTGGAGAATGGTACATGGCCCATTTGTGCGGGCGTCCGTTACAGGGCCAGTTTTGTACCTTAGGGAGAGAAACGGCGTTACAGAAAATGTATTGGACGGACGATTTATGGATTCGTGTTGAAGGAGGCGGGAATTCGCCAGCGCTTGAAGTGCAAGCACCCGCTCTTAAGCCGGTAGCTTTTGAACAAGTTCCTGAAAAGGACGATTTCAATCAAGAAGAATTGCGACCGGAATGGAATACGTTGAGAATTGCGCCCGATGAAACATGGTTGACATTGAAGGAGCGTCCTGGCTATTTGCGTTTAATAGGAAGGGAGTCTTTAGCTTCGTTACACGATCAGAGCCTCGTTGCTAGAAGACAGCAAGCGTTTCATATTGAGGTCGAAACAGCCTTGGAATTTGAGCCGGAGCACTTTCAACAAATGGCAGGCTTAATCGTTTATTACGATTCGTCGGATTTTGTTTATCTTCGCGTGACGGGAGATGAGCAGGCAGGGAAATGTCTCGGTATTATGCAGTCCAAAAATGGAGCATACGAAGAGCTGCTTCCTCAAGCGATATCGGTCAAAGAGGGTAGCCCTCTTTCGCTTAGAGCAACAAGCGATCATGGTTTGCTGCAGTTTTCTTATCGTGAGGATGAGAATGCACGGTTTGAACATATTGGCCCGGCTCTCGATGTCACCCACCTTTCCGACGACTCAGCAGATACCGTTCGATTTACAGGCACATTTGTCGGAATGTGCGTGCAGGATTTAAGCGGAAGGCGCAAGCACGCAGACTTTGATTACTTTATTTATCGCGAGCGAAATCATTAAGAAAAAGGGCGGTGATGTGGGCATGACTGTTTGCCTGCAGCTGCTCGCCTATTTTGTGAAAGCGCTTTAATAAATTAATTTCAACCATACTACAGCGGGGAATTCAGGTGAGGAAGCATCTTGGAATGATTATTTACAATAAAAAGGGGGATTCAAAATGAAAAAGCTCGGTTTTTTTGCTCAGTTGTTTCGGTCTTGCGGTCGGACTTCTCGCATGCTCCTCATCAGAGGAGGGGGCGGGATCTAGGGAGGAGGGCGGTGATGTCGAATTAACGATGTGGCTTTGGCCAGGAATGGGATTAGACGAATTTATTAGCGAATACCAAGAATTAAACCCTAATATTACGATTAATGTTCAGGAAGCCGAGTATAACGATCATCACCAGAACCTATTAACAACTCTTGCTGCCGGCAGTGGAGTTCCCGATATTACTGGGATAGAGCAAGGGTTTTTAGAAAGGTTTAAAGAGAATATTGAGCATTTCAATAACTTAGCAGACTTCGGAGCGATGGATCTAAAGGATGACTATCTTGAGTGGCGCTGGAGGGAAGCTTCTTCAGAGGACGGCTCATACGTATTAGGAATTCCGACAGACGTCGGTCCAATGGCTATGGCTTATCGAGTCGACATTTTTGAAGAGGCGGGGTTGCCGACAGAACCGGATGACGTTGCTGCAGAGATGCAAACGTGGGAAGAATATATTGAAGTAGGCAGACGATTAAAAGAAGAAACCGGAAGCAACATGTTTAATCATGTCAGCGATTTGTATGCTGCGATTAGGGAACAGGGTGAAAAGCAATATTTCGAAGAGGATGGCACCTTAATAATTGAGGATAGTGCATTGATTCAAAGAGCATGGGACCTCTCCATCGAAGCGATTGATATTCATAATAATACGGAAAGGGGGGCTACCGAGTGGGGAGCGGCATTGGCCGCCGGAGATTTTGCCACCGTATTCCTCCCTCCTTGGATGCTGCAAAACATTAAAAATGATGCACCGGATACGTCCGGGCTATGGAATATAACGCTAATGCCTGAAGGATCAGGGAACTGGGGTGGCTCTGTGCTATCGATTCCTGAACAAAGCAATTATCCTGAAGAAGCCTACGAGTTCATCACGTGGCTCATGTCACCGGAAAATCAATTAAGAATTTTTGAAAGCAAAGGGAACTTCCCGTCAACTCCAGCTATTTATGACGAAGATAGCTTACAAAACTATGCGGATGAATTTTTTTAATCGCGATGATATGGGAGCCATTTTTGCCGAAGCCGCTACACTCGTTGATTATGTTTACCGCGCCCCTGATACAGGGACAATCAATGGGATAATGGGTGATGCATTGACAACGGTTGCTGATGGAGCCGCTACACCTGAAGCTGCTTGGGACAATGCGATAGCGGAAGTAAAACGTCAAATCGAGCGTTAGCGAACAAAAATAGAGGCTGTGAATGTCAGCCTCTATCTCTTTTGACTGGGCAGGCGTCAGTGGATCATTCGATAAAGTCAGGGGGGATGACGATGGGAAGAGGAATAAGCAAGCCAAAAGTTGGAAGAGGGTACAGCCAAAGAGCGATCGATCGCCGTTCAGGCTATTTGTTTATCTCGCCATTTTTTTATTTTATTCGGTATTTTTGGTGTGTTTCCATTATTATTTACAGCCTTTCTTTCCTTTCACAGATGGAACATGTTAGGCGAAAGGGAATTTATTGGCTTTCGAAATTACCAGCTTTTATTTATAGACGATCCTTTATTTTGGCAAGCGCTCGGTAATACGTTCAGCATTTGGATTTTGTCAACTATTCCACAATTAGTCGCTGCGTTAGTGATCGCTTTCTTGCTGAATCAGGCTTTTCTGAAAGGGAAATCGCTGTTTCGCCTTGGAATCTTTATGCCCAATGTCACATCGGTCGTCGCCGTAGCGATCGTCTTTTCAGCGATGTTCGGTACGCAGTATGGGCTCGTTAATTATCTTATTAGCTTGCTTGGCTTCGAGCCGATACACTGGAGAGGCTCTTATTTTGGGACTCATATCGCGATATCGGTCATGGTTATGTGGCGTTGGGTCGGCTATAACGCAATTATTTATTTGGCTGGCTTACAAAGCATTTCGAGAGACTTGTATGAAGCGGCAACGATAGACGGAGCAAGCAAAATGCAACAGTTGCTGTACATTACGGTTCCGCTGCTGAGGCCAATCATTATCTTCACCGTTTTGCAGTCGACAATCGGCGGAATGCAAATCTTTGCTGAACCACTGTTGTTCGGGGTCGGCGGTAACAATCAAGGCTTAACTGTTACGCTGTACTTGTATGAGGAAGCCTTTTCAAGGTTCTCGTTCGGGTACGCGGCAGCGATCGCATGGCTATTATTTTTTTATTATTATCGTTTTCTCGATCATTAATTTATTGCTGACGAGAAAAATTCGTTCAGCGTAAAAACAGGCGCGGCTCAAGTAGGGACTCACCTTCAATGAGGGCTTTATTTTTAAAGGGGGAGTAATGAATGAAGGAAGTTGGAGAAAGAAAGTTACCGAAATTTGTCCTGTACTTGTTTTTATTGATAAGCACAATTTTATCCGTTTTTCCGTTTTATTGGATGTTTGTTATCGGTTCTAATACAACGAATGCAGTGAATACGTTTCCGCCCGCTGTGATACCGGGAACAGCATTTTTTTGAAAACGCTGGGAATGTATTTGAGCGAATTGAGTTCTTTAGAGCATTATTCAATTCGTTTTTCATATCGAGTGCGGTAACGATCTCTGTCCTGTTTTTTTTGCTCGTTAGCCGGCTTTGCTTTTTCGAAGCTACAGTTTAAAGGGCGTGACGGTTTATTTATTTTCTTGCTGGCAACGATGATGATTCCGCCTCAATTAGGGCTCATCCCCAATTTTATGATCATTAGCGAATTAGGATGGGTCGACGATTTAAGGGCAGTCATTGTTCCGGCAATGGTGACGGCATTTGGCGTTTTCTGGATGAGGCAATATATTTCCTCCGCTGTTCCGTACGAACTGATCGAAGCGGCCCGAATAGACGGCTGCAGCAATTTTCGTACATTTTGGAATATTATTTTGCCGACCGTTCGTCCTGGGCTCGCCACTCTCGGAATCTTTACGTTTATGAGCACATGGAACGATTTCCTTTGGCCATTAGTCGTGCTCAAGGATCGGAGTGTTCATACGATTCAAATTGCATTACGAACATTAAACGATGTGTACTATACCGATTATTCAATGATTCTTGCCGGGACGTTTATGGCTACAATACCAATCCTCGTCGTCTTTCTCATTTTTAGCAGGCAATTCATTTCCGGGATTACGGAAGGCGCGGTAAAAAAACTAGCTTGTAACGTCAGATTGAAAGCACGGATTAATCGAGAGAAAGAGCTTATGAACATACTACCTTAAAGAAAAAGGATACATTGGAGGAGAACGAAATGAACGCAACGATGAGCGACGCGACGAATCCGATAAAGCCCGAGCAGCTAAGTAGCTACAAAGCATGGCTGCAATATGGAGCGCTTAATAATAAAAAGTATGTGGACAAGGTGAAAGCAATGTGCTCCAACCTTGTATTGTTAGAGACTACAGCATGCATCGAGGCGGCGAAAGAGGAATTGCTTGAAGGCTTAACATCCATCCTCGGCAGCAAGCCGAATGTTCTTGAGCAAGCGGGACCAGTGCCTGCCATTGTGCTCGGTACAGCCGAACACGCACCTTCGTATGGACTGAATCTGGAACATGTACGAACAGAAGGCTATTTCATGAAAACCCAGCAAAACCAAATTCTGCTGTTCGGTAAAACGGACAAAGGAGTCCTATATGCCGCTTTTCACTTACTGCGTATCATTCAAATGGAAAAAGAGCTGGATCAGCTATTCATTGTGGAGAACCCGGTCAACGAGCTGCGAATGATCAATCAATGGGATAATATCGATGCCAGTATCGAGCGCGGCTATGCAGGCGAGTCAATTTTTTATAAAAATAATCAAGTCACTGACAGCTTGTCGCGTATTAAGGATTATGCACGGCTGCTTTCTTCTGTCGGTATAAACGCTATTTCGATTAATAACGTCAATGTACACGAAATTGAAACGCGCTTTATTATGGCTGATTTTTTACCTGAAATCGAAAAGGTGGCTTCGATATTCAGAACATACGGGATCCGAACGTTTTTAAGCATAAACTACGCCAGCCCGATGCAGATCGGCCAACTGGATACGGCTGATCCGCTCGAGCCAGCTGTAAAGCAATGGTGGCAGGAGCGGGTGAAGGAAATCTATCAGTCTATCCCAGACTTCGGCGGCTTTTTAGTCAAAGCCGATTCTGAACATCGGCCGGGTCCATTTACATATGGTCGCGATCATGCGGAAGGCGCCAACGTATTGGCAGAAGCGCTAGAGCCTTATAACGGTTTAGTTATTTGGCGATGCTTCGTCTATAATTGCCTGCAGGACTGGCGTGATCGGACGACGGATCGGGCACGGGCCGCCTACGACCATTTCAAGCCATTGGACGGGAAATTTCTTAATAATGTCGTTCTTCAGATTAAAAACGGACCGATGGACTTTCAAGTGCGTGAGCCGGTCTCTCCTTTATTCGGCGCGTTGACATCCACGAATCAAGTGATGGAATTCCAAATTACGCAGGAGTATACCGGACAGAAAAGGCACGTCTGTTACTTAGTACCGCAATGGAAGGAAGTGCTAGACTTTGATACGTATGCAAAAGGTGAAGGTTCCTCGGTCAAGGCGGTTGTAGACGGTTCGTTATTCGGACTCAAGCACAGTGGCATTGCCGCGGTATCGAATATTGGTGCCGACTACAACTGGACGGGGCATACGCTGGCTCAAGCCAATTTGTACGGGTACGGGCGATTGATTTGGAATCCTGAGCTGTCGACGGAGCAAATTACGGAGGAATGGATCCACTTAACATTCGGTTCTGAACCGATTGTTCATAAGCAAGTCAACAACATTCTACTCAGCTCCTGGAACATTTACGAAAAGTATACGTCACCGCTTGGTGTTGGCTGGATGGTCAACCCAGGCCACCATTATGGGCCAAATGTCGATGGCTATGAATATTCGGTATGGGGGACGTATCATTTTGCTGATCGGCAAGGAATCGGTGTCAATCGAACGGAAAAGGATGGAACAGGCTATACGGCTCAATATCACCAGCCGAATGCTGACATGTACGAATCGCTGGAATCGTGCCCGGATGATCTGCTTTTGTTTTTCCATCACGTTCCGTACACTCACCGGTTAAAATCGGGAGAAACCGTGATTCAGCACATTTACAACACTCACTTTGAAGGGGCGGATCAAGCGGAAGAGCTCATAAATGCTTGGAAAACGTTGGAGGGAACTATCGATCGCGTTCGCTATCGGGATGTTTTGGCGAGACTAGAGGAGCAGAGCAACCACGCTAAGGAATGGCGCGACATTATTAACACGTATTTTTTTCAGAAAATCGGGGTTTGCCGATGAAGCAGGGAGAGCGATTTATTAACCTAGCGTTTCGTTACGGAAACCTGACATCGGCAGTGGGGAAACCCTCTCTCTGTTAATGTTAGGAATGTATAAAGGCGATTTTCTGACTTAGTCAGGGTTTGCTCAGCAACAATGACTTGATGCTAGTATTTATTACGACGAGGTACGTCCGCAGCAAGCATGTCTATCATTTATCGAAAAGGAGAGGTGCACGTGTCAGCTATTATCAATCCTATTTTACCAGGCTTCAATCCTGATCCGTCGATGATTCGGGTCGAGGACGACTATTATATTGCAACTTCCACGTTTGATTGGTTTCCGGGGGTACAGATCCACCATTCGCGAGATTTAAGAAATTGGCAACTGCTGACCCACCCGCTTACACGTAAAAGTCAGCTAAATATTGTAGGAAATCCAGATTCAGGCGGCGTATGGGCGCCTTGCCTGAGCTATCATCAAGGAACCTTCTATCTTGTCTATACGGATGTGAAGAGCCATATGGCTCATTTAAGGATGCTCATAACTATCTCATTACAGCAAACGACATCACTGGCCCATGGTCAGAGCCGGTTTATTTGAATAGCAGCGGCTTCGATCCGTCCTTATTCCATGACGATGACGGGAGAAAATGGCTGACGAATATGGTATGGGATCACCGCATAGGAAATCATTCGTTTGCAGGCATTTTACTACAGGAGTATTCAGAAAAAGAGCAGCGACTTGTCGGGGCTATTCGCAATATTTTTAAAGGAACAGCACTTGGGTTGACGGAAGCGCCACATATTTACAAGGAAAATGGCTATTATTATTTGATGACCGCTGAAGGAGGAACACGTCTGGAGCATGCGGTAACAGTGGCTCGGGCAACCTCGCTTGGAGGTCCGTATGAAGTTGATCCAGCCGGGCCGCTGCTGACCTCTAGTCAGCAGCCTGATCTGAAGCTGCAAAAGGCTGGTCATGCAAGCCTAGTCCAAACACAGACAAACGAATGGTATATTGCACACTTATGCGGCAGGCCGCTTCCTCAAGCAAAAACGTGCAATCTTGGTAGAGAAACGGCTCTTCAAAAGGTTGACTGGACAGAGGATGGCTGGCTCAGGTTAAGTCATGGGGGGAATCGACCGGCGCTCAAAGTGACTCCCCCTAATTTACCGGAGTTTCCGTTTGAACGAGCTCCGGCAAAGGATGATTTCGATCAAGCCGAATTAAACATTCATTTCAATTCGCTTAGACAGCCTTTTTCCGAAGAGTGGGTTACTTTGAGAGAGAGGCCCGGGTATTTACGATTAAAAGGCCGGGAATCGTTTAATTCTACTTTTAGGCAAAGCCTAATTGCCAGACGGCAGCAAGCGTTCACAATCGAAGTGGAGACAGTCGTTGAGTTTTTACCCGACAATTTCCAACAAATGGCTGGGCTCGTCTATTATTACAACACGAAAAACTACTACTATTTGAACATTAGCTGGGATGAAGAGCTAGGGAAAAGACTCGGAATTCTCTCTAGTAATCGTGGAATATATGCGGAGCCGCTAGAACGTGAGATTTCGATCGAAGGGTTAGAGAAGTGCTATTTGAAAGCGCTGATTTCCGATGAGCGGCTACAGTTTTATTATTCGAAAGACGGTGAAAATTGGCAATCAGTCGGACCCGTTTTAGATGCAAGCAGGATTTCCGATGAAAATGCGGAAATGATCATGGACGATTATTTTTTGGACCAAGGATTTACCGGAGCTTTTATTGGAATGTGCGTTCAAGATTTAAGCGGACAAATGAAGCATGCTGATTTTGATTATTTTAGCTATCGGGAATTAGATTCATAGGTTACCACGGCCCGAATCGATAAACGAGATAGGAAGAACCGCCATAAAAAAAACGATTCGTCCAATGAACCGTCGGTAGGAGAGGTTGCAATTCCTCACCACCTGATAGCTTCATTTTATGAAAAAAAGGAGTGATGAAGGTGCTGAATATAGCGATTATCGGTACTGGAGCGATAGCTCCTGCCCATATTCAGGCATATCAGCAATTTTCCGACCGTTGTCAAATTGTTGCCTTGTGCGATATTTATCCGGAAAAAGCGGAACAGGCTGCGAAGCAATTCGGTTTGCACGTCGAGCTTTATGAAGACTACAAGCAGCTGTTAAAGCGAGCGGACATCGATTTAATCTCCATCTGCACCCCGCCGTATACTCATGCGGAAATCGCGATTGCCGGACTAAACGCCGGTAAGCACGTTCTTGTCGAAAAGCCGATGGCTTCCTCCCTGGAGGAATGCGATGCCATGAATGCAGCGGCAACGAACAACCAAAAAAAGGCTTTCCGTCGTCGCTCAAAACCGCTTCCGAACTCCGATGATGAAAGCAAAGCAAGTGCTCGAATCGCAATTGGCCGGTCCGATTGTGCATACGCAAGTCGATTCATATTGGTGGAGGGGATACAGCTATTACGATTTATGGTGGCGTGGGACGTGGGAAAAGGAGGGAGGTGGCTGTACATTAAATCATGCCGTGCACCATATCGACATTTTTCAATGGATGAATGGGATGCCTGCTGAAGTCACAGCTGTAACGAGCAATACCTCGCACGATAACGCCGAGGTCGAGGATCTGTCGATTGCGATATGCCGCTACGAGGATGGAAGCCTTGCTCAAATCACTAGCTCGGTTGTCCATCATGGCGAGGAGCAGCAGTTGATTTTTCAAGGAAAGAAAGCAAGAGTTTCCGTGCCGTGGAAGCTGAAAGCATCGAAATCAATGGAGAACGGTTTTCCCGAGCCGGATCAAGAGCTCGAAGCAAAAATTCAGAAGCTCTACGACGAACAGCCGGACGTTTGCTACGAAGGGCATGCAGGCAGATTGATAATGTTCTAGCCACGCTTGAGGGGACGCAGGAATTACTCGTTGATGGCAGGCAAGGCAGGCGAACATTGGAGCTGATTACGGCCATTTATGAAGCGGCCAGCTTCGGCAAACGAGTGCAGCTTCCGCTTAATCGGAGCAGCTCCTTTTACACAAGAGAAGGCATTCTGAAGCATGCCACTTATTTTTTTTGAAAAGAAAAGCAGCGTCGAGCAATTCTCTGAAAACGAAATTACGACTGGCAGTGACTATCAATAAAGAGAGCGGACTTGCACCTCGTGTGAGTCCGCTCACGTCTGTCTTTAAGAAATAACTGAGGCAGTGTAGTTAGTCCGGAACCGCTCTTCACGTTTAAGTCATATCAATCGATTTTTTCAAGTAAAATTAGTAAGATATGTATAATATAAAGTTTTTGCAACTGCCTCTACGCATAGTCGGTCATCTGCTAGTAGGCAGATAAAAATTTAAGTCAGGGAAAGGATTTTCATTTTGACACACGAAGAGCAGAAAGGGAAGCGATCGATCTTTACTTTAAATCTATTCAACTTTTTTTCTTTACGGCTCGATTTCGATTTTATTATCTTTTTTTTCCGGTTTATTTTCAGGAGATAGGGCTCGGAAAAGTCCTGATTGGCATGCTGATGGCAGGTGGACCGTTTGTTTCTGTTTTTGCCAACCCTTTTTGGGGGTATTGGAGCGATCGTCTGCAAAATATAAGGAAAATTCTGATCGTGATGCTGATTGGAAATTTAATTACGGTGCAATTCGTTTTCCAGCTCGACTCGCTGACCTGGATTATTATCGCCATGCTCGTTTTCTTTCTGTTTCAGACACCGCTTTTTTTCGCAGGCCAACAGCTTGATTTTGAACACTATTGAAGGAACGCGGCACCAATTTGGTTCCATTCGCGGCTGGGGTTCCTTAGGCTGGGCCGTGATGGCAGTTGCGGCAGCTCCGGTCATTAGTTACTTGGGGATCACAAACTTGTGGATCGTTTACAGTTTATTGCTGCTGTTTACGATTGTTGTAAGCTTCCGTTTACCGAGGGCGAGGGTGGCTGAGGTGAAAAAAACTCTCGAAAGGTAGCTATACGAAGGCACTTTTCGGAAATAAGCATTTTCTCATCTTCGTGCTGCTCGGAATTCTCATTTCTGTTCCTAATTCGATTAACCAAACCTTTTTCTCGATTTACATTACCGATTTGGGCGGGTCTGTCGTTTTAGTGGGCTGGGCGGCATTCTTGACAGCGATTTTCGAGGTGCCTATCTTTTTATTGTTTGATCGTTACTTAAAAAAAAGAATACAGTGACGATGGTGGGCTGCTTAGCTGTTGTCAGCCTGCTGTTTGCTCTCAGGTGGTTTTTAATGTCAATGGCTACAAGCCCGGTTGAAATTATGCTCTACCAAATGCTGCATTGTCTGACTTTTGGGGGTTACTTTTATATCGGCACAACCTTGACAGCGAAATTAATTCCGATCGAGTTAAGAGCGAGTGGCCAGGCCATTTATGCCCTTTCCTGGGGCGGACTCGCTGGCATTATAGCTGGCTTGGTCGGGGGCTGGATGTTCCAGGAGCTAGGCCCGACAACGATGTATCAAATTGCGATGTTCATTGCTTTAGGTGGAATGGTCGGCTTTCTCCTGCTTTGGCAGCGGATGAAAAAGCAGGAAGAGCAGGAAAAGCTGCAGCAAGGAGCATGAAGATGGTTGCTAATCACTCGGGTCGTTTTCCGTTTTGCAGCTCCTGAATCGTTAAGCCAAAATCCATTTGTAAATGAGGGTATCTTTGAAATGATGCCAGTCGCCGCCCCATTCAAAGCCGAGCTCCTTGGCTATGTCAGCAACCTCGAGCCAATCTGACTGCCCGTTGCCATTGCCGTCATAGTCTAAATCCCAAATAACCTCTCCACTTTCGAGTTGAAGGGCAAAGTCAATAGCCAGTCCGTAGTTATGGTAGGATTCTCCTCCTTGTGCATAGGTGACAATCTCCCCTGAGTTCTGTCTGCCCTGGGCATAGAGCTTGTCCTGCTCTTCGTGGGAGCGGTAATCGTCGGTAATAACGATAGAGATTCCTTTTGCTTCAGCCCTTTCTATTAAAATAGCCGCTTTTTCAGCTACAGTAGGGTGTAATTCATCTGGCAGAGTGGCGGCTTTTGCTTCGTGCTCGATGGTGACGGCCTTGTCCTGTTCTTCCGGTGACAAAAGCAATTGATAGAAGGCAAAAGCAAAGAATATGAGCAATAATGGTTTTAGAGGCTTCTTCACGCGATCAATTCCTTCGTACACAGCTCGTGTTTTTTCGACAAATCTATCAATATTGTAACGTGAAACAAAAGATTTTTGCATAGGAAAAATTGAGCAATCATTGTCGGTGTTTGAAACCGCGACAAATGAAAAAGTTATTGCATTTATGTTAGATTATAAATGAAAATATAAATAGATTTCATAAAAATCCTTTTGTATCAAGGTTTTCGGCTGTTTTCTACTATGGTTAGCTAGGCTTCTTAAACAACATAAAATAAGCATTAGCTATAGCCTAAGACTAATTCACTGAACAACCCTAGAAGAATTTACTAGAAAGTATCGAACTTATTTCTTCATGTAATTAAAAAGGGAATGATAAAGAGTAATTTTGCTCCTCTATAAGTGGTACGGCCAACATTTCGGGAATTTTGTGGTAATAGTTGTAATCATAGTGTCATTGACAACTAGGTCATCCTTTTTGTAGACGGATGTCCGATTAAATTGTAAAGTAAGGGTGGAATTAATTTTTTTCTTGGGAGTGTTGTTAATGATTAAAGGGTTGACCCGTGCTGGGCTTGGGAACATCGGTAATAACAAACGGTTCATTGAACTAGCTGCACAATACGGGTTCGGTGCAGTTGACTTGGATGCAAAGGGACTGATTGACGAGGTGGGAATAGAAGGGGCGCAGGCTCTTTTACAGAAGCATAGTGTCGTTATCGGTACAATTGGTCTTCCTGTCGAATGGCGTCAGTCAGATGAACAATTTCAGCAAGACCTGCTCAAGCTGCCGGAAGTAGCAAAGGCTGCAGCCGATTTAGGCTGTTTGAATTGCTGCACGTACATTTTACCATCGACGGATCAAAAATCGGCAAGCTTTATGGCTGTTGCTATTAAGCGCTTACGAGCTTGTGCTGAAATTCTGAACGCCTACGGGCTTCGTCTCGGATTAGAATATGTCGGTCCCCACCACTTACGAACGGCGTGGAAGCATCCGTTTATTTGGACGCAGGATGAGACGCTTGAGTTCATCGATGCAATTGGTCAGAAAAATGTCGGCTTGTTGCTGGACGCCTTTCACTGGTATACGAATGGCTTAGCGGTTGAGGATATTCTGAAGCTTGAGGCAGACCAGATCGTGCATGTTCATATTAATGATGCTCCGAACATTCCGGTTGCTGATGTATTGGATAACGGACGCCTGTATCCGGGAGAGGGTGTTATCGATTTGAAGGCTTTCCTAGAAAGCGTAAAAAAAGGTCGGCTATCAAGGTGTGGTTGCCCAAGAAGTTCTAACGGCAAAGCCACCGACAGAGTCGGCAGAGGAGTTACTAGCACGCTCAAAGGCAGGATTCGATAAAGTATTTTCATAGAAAGCTGTTGAATATGTTCCTTGGACTATTGATGATGAATTCGACCTTTTGTCCGTTTAGACTAAGGTCAAATGACTTCATTTTAAGTGCGTTAGCTCGCGCAAGGACTTAGTAGTAACAAAAAGATAGCTGCGTTTTACTAAGGGCTAGTAAAAACGCAGCTATTCTTTCGATATATCAGAGCCACACTCAGTCGATTGTCAGTACGACCTTTCCACGGCCATGGCCGGTCTCTACTTCCCGGTGTGCGTCCGCTGCCTGTTCAAGAGGAAAGGTTGTTCGGATGTGGATGCTCAGCTTTCCTTGTGTGTAAAGTGTGACAAGCTCCATAAGCCGCTCAACAGAACGCTGGCTACGAATGGCAAGAACGCCAAGCTTCTCCACTAGCTCAAAGGACACGATGGTACCGATACGGCTCCTGTCCTCGATGAGCTCTACTGAGGAACGAAGGGCGTCACCTCCGGCGGCATCAAGAGCGACGTCGACTCCACTCGGTGCGACGTTGCGGACTCGGTCAGCGAGACCGGTCCCGTATGCAACAGGTGCCGCACCAAGGGACTGCAAATATTCGTGGTTACGTTCACTAGCGGTGCCGATTACGTGAGCTCCCCATACCTGTGCTAGTTGAACGGCAAATGTACCAACCCCTCCGGCGGCAGCGTGAATCAACACCGTCTCTCCTTTAGAAACTCCTAGCTCCTGCAAGGCAGTATGGGCGGTTTGTCCAGAAGCCGAAATTACAGCGGCCTCCTTCCAAGGCATGCCTTGGGGCTTGTGGACAATCTGGTTGACATCAACTACTACGTATTCTGCATAGCACGCCAGTAATGCCCATCCTAAGACTTCATCTCCTACAGAGAAATTCGTTACGCCTTCTCCCAATTGGTCGACTACTCCGGCAAACTCATTGCCGAGAATTTGGGGTAAACGTATAGTAGAACCGGGCGGTGCCCAGCCGCTGCTGCGGACTGCACAGTCGAACGGCTGTACTCCCGCTGCCCTCACTTTTACACGAACCTGACCTCTCCCTACCTTAGGGCGATCAAAATTCATCACTTGCAACACATCGGGTGAACCATACGTAGAAATTGCTGCTGCCTTCATTAATCTTCATCCTTTCTGATCCTTTTTAAGTCTGTAACATGCACCTTTGTCCAAATGAACGATTTGATGAAGCCCTTCCTTCTTGAGTAATCTGCGCACGATGCTCTGTTAAAAATGACATTTACACTATGTCTGGAAGGAAAGGTCGAATACAGGCTTCGCTGGAAATACTTGTATAAGGCGTGGGCTTCCCTTAATCTTTGCTGAATCTGCATGGTGAACGTTTTTCCTTTCAGTTTATTCTATCGTCTATTATTGATAATAAAAAATACATCTTTTAATATATATACATATACTGAAGTATATCAATAGGAGGGTGATTGAAATGGAATTGCTGCAGTTGGAATACTTTCTAACGGTCGCTAAGCTGGAGCATATGACAAAAGCTGCTCAGGAGCTGCGCATCGCACAGCCTGCTCTGAGCAAGACGATCGCTCGATTAGAGCAGGATTTGGGAGTGCCTTTATTCGATCGCCAAGGACGGAAGATTCGTCTCAATCCGTACGGCCAAGCTTTCATGAAAAAAGCAAAAGCCGCACTCGATTTACTGAAGGAAGGACGTAGAGAGGTCTCTGATCTAGCGGGAATGGAGCAAGGTCGGATTCATTTGGCTCTATCTAGCATGGAGAGCCTTTCTGAGCCTTTAGGGAATTTTTTAACGAGGTATCCAGAAGTGAACTTCCGCATCATCCAATCTTCGATAGAAGAAATGGGCGAGTTAATAGAATCGAGCGAGGTCGATTTCTTCTTGACGGCGGTACCGATAAAACATCCTAGTATTCGTCAACTGCCACTGCTGAACGAAGATGTTTATGTTGCGGTTCCTTATGGTCATCGCTTCGCCAAAAGAAGTACTATCAATTTGGCCGAGGTGGCCGACGAACCTTTTATTGGATACAAGGAGGGACACCCTCTCCGTACGATGAATGATGAATTTTGTCAAAAGGCAGACTTTACACCAAATATTGTCTGTGAGGTTGAAGATCCTGGCTCAATCGCAACTCTTGTTAGTTCAGGTTTTGGGGTTGCGTTTATAGGAGATTGCAAAAGCAGCGAAGAGCTGTCGCTTATAAAATTGTCGATCGAGCAGCCGGTCTGTCAGCGTACCTTCCGGATTGCCTGGCTAGAAAATCGTTATTTGTCCAAGGCAGCTCTTACGTTTCGGGATTTTCTTGTCGAACATTTCTCAGACTCTGAGCAATCAAGCAGCAAATCTGAACAGCTGATAAGGTTATCATAAAATAAAGGAACTCATAAATCCCTCCTTCTTAAAAAGAAGAGGTGGGGGAGCATCTTCACCATCAGAGAGTAACTCCTCTGATGGGTGTTTTAGTTTTATCCAGCTTTAGTTTCAGGGGGAGGCTAACGGCTAGGCATCGCTATGTAATAACCTGTTAATTTTTTCTGTAAATTGATGAGGCTGTTATGGAAGTTTCTTTTGCACGGTTATTGTTTCCAACTACATCTGCATATGTTTAAAGGGAAGGTAATCTTAAAGTACAGTGACAATTAGTTACGTGAGGTGATAGGAAGGCGTTCAATTACGTATGTTTGTTCGTTCGTGAATAACTTCGTCTTAGCAGAGTGCATCCTCAGCTTAACCAATTGCGCTTCGTTAACGCGTCCGTTCCCTTTCAAATATGTTTGCCGACAGTATAAGGAGGAGATGTAATGCCGTTTGTTTCGGATAATGTCAGCAACTTGCCACCTTACTTGTTTTCTACGCAACATAAAAGGAAAAAGCAGCTGGAGGCAGAAGGAGTCGATGTGATCGATTTAGGGATAGCGCGCCGGATTTAGCGCCTCCTTCGTTCGTTATCGAGCGGCTCAGTGAGGAAATCGGGAAGGCGGAAAATCATCGCTACTCCCCATATGGAGGCATTTCGGAATTTCGTCAAGCGGTGGCTAGGTTTTACAAAAGAAAGTACGGGGTCGAGTTAGATCCGGAAACAGAAGTTCTTGCACTAATCGGCTCAAAAGAGGGGATTGCCCATTTGGTTACAGCTGTCATTAATCATGGAGATCGTGTACTTATTCCCGATCCCGGTTATCCTGTTTACCGGACAGCTGTGCAGCTGGCAGGAGGAGTGAGCTGTTATTTCGAGCTTGATCAGAAGCGCGGCTACATTCCTAATTTCGCAAAAATAAGTACTACAACGCTAAAAAGGGCAAAGCTGATGTTTTTAAACTATCCGGCCAATCCAACGGCTGCTTCGATTGGGTTAGACACTTTTGCAAAAGCGGTAGCATTTGCAAAGCAGCACCGCATTGCTTTGGCACACGATGCTGCTTATAGCTTAGTTACCTTTGGTAATTATGAGGCGCCGAGCATTATGCAAGTGCTGGTGCTAAATCTATGGCGATTGAGCTTGGCTCGCTATCGAAGAGCTTTCATATGGCTGGCTGGCGTATCGGTTACGCTGTCGGCAATCAGAAGATGCTTAGCGCTTTATCGGTTGTGAAAAGCAATACGGACACCAGTCAGTTCATTCCGATTCAAAAGGCAGCTGCATCTGCACTTGACAGTGATTTAGCTCGGTAGCTACTGCTAATGCTATATATGAAGAACGGATGGAAGTCATGTTATCCGCCCTTTGCGCATATGGTATTCAAGTAAAAAAGCCGAATGCAACATTTTTTATTTGGGCTCCTGTTCCAAGTGGTGACTCGTCTGCTCGCTTTGCAGAAGCATTGCTTGAAGAGGAAGGTGTGATCGTAACTCCAGGTACTGCGTTCGGACCGGCAGGCGAGGGTTATTTTAGAATGTCACTGACTGTCGGCACTGACCGTTTGAAGGAAGCGGCATTAAGAATGAAAAGTATTTGCACAAAGGGGGGCGGGCGATGATGACTGGTTCTGAGGGAGCAAGGCTGATGACGGGGGCTGAGGCCATCGTCGAATGCTTAAAAATCGAAGGAATTTCTACTTTGTTTTGTGTTCCTGGTGAGAGCTACTTACCTGTGCTGGATGCCCTTTATCAGGAACAGTCAATCGATTTAATTTCAGCGAGGCATGAAGGCGCGGCCTCCTTTATGGCAGAAGGCTATGCGAAAGCAAGCGGGAAGCCAGGCGTCGTCATGGCAACAAGAGGAGTTGGTGCAAGTAATTTAGCGATCGGAGTGCATACGGCCTATCAAGATTCAACACCGATGCTCGTCCTTCTCGGTCAGGTTCATAGTTATTTTCGTGGGCGAGAAGGATTTCAGGAAATCGATCTGGCGCAATTTTTGCGCCGGTCGCAAAGTGGACGATTGAAATTCATGAAGCAGGACGTGTGCCAGAGCTTATCCAAAGGGCGCTGCGAATTGCACAAACAGGCCGACCTGGTCCGGTGGTCGTTTCGCTTCCTGAGGATGTGCTAATAAAGGAGAAAGAAATGAGCTTTCGTCCAGCTGTTACAAAGTTACGGCCGCGGCCATCGCAGCGGGAAATAAAGGCCGTTGAACAGCTGTTAAACGAAGCGAGCAAGCCGCTTGTAATCGCCGGTGGTGGAGTGAAAAGCTCCAAAGCTGAAGGCTCATTAGTCGCTTTTGCTGAGAAGTATGAGCTCCCGGTTATGGTTTCCTTCCGGCGCCATGACAGCTTCCCAAACAATCACCGCCTATACGCAGGACATTTAGGCCTAGGTACATCAATTGAGACTTTGCAAACGGTCAACGAGGCCGATCTCATTATCGCTGTCGGTACGAGGCTGTCAGAGGTGACCACGCAAGATTATTCAATTCCTACACCGGAGCAACAGCTTATTCATCTTGATATCGCTGAAGCATCCATCGGTCAAGTGTTTGCTCCGACGGTAGGAGTACTGGCGGATGCCAAACAAGGCTTGGAAGCATTGCTAGAAATAAAGGTCGATCAAGCATGGTACAACTGGACGAAAGCTTGCCACAGAGCATACCAAAAATCGTCTTCCCCTTCAGCTAACGACTTTCATCAGCAATTGATTGCCGTCCTGCGGAAACGCCTTCCAGAAAATGCGATCCTTTCGAATGATGCCGGCAATTTTGCCGGCTGGCTTCACTCCTTTTATCCGTTTCCTGTCCAAAATACGTATATTGGCCCGACCTCTGGAGCGATGGGCTACGGGATGCCGGCGGCACTTGGTGCAAAACTGGCGCAGCCTGACCGTACAATCGTGTCCTTGTCTGGAGACGGCGGTTTTATGATGACCGCACAGGAGCTCGAAACAGCGATCAGATACAATATTCCGATCATTAGTATTGTGTTCAATAATCGCATGTATGGCACGATTCGTATGCATCAGGAGAAGGCATATCCCGGGAGAGTGATCGGAACGGAGCTTGGTAGCATTGATTTTGCGGCGCTAGCGAAAAGTATGAAGGCAGACGGGTATTCTGCCAGCACCTTGGAGGAATTTGACCGTTCTTTAACAGCAGCACTTAAAACGAATCGACCAGCAGTGATTGAGGTTAAGAGCGACCGAGAACAAATCGCCGTTTCATCGACGATACGGCAAATTAGGGAACGAGCAAGCAAAAAGGAGGACTTGGCCACTATGATGAATAAACCTGTAAAGGAAAAGAGGCTTAATAACTTTATCGATGGCGAATGGGCTGACAATCCGGGTATATCCTTTACGGCTGTCATTAATCCTGCGACAGGCGAAAGCTTGGTTGAGGTACCATTATCAACAGCTGACGAAGTCAATCATGCAGTTAAAGCAGCTAAAAAGGCACAAAAGGAATGGATGCTCGTTCCCGCGCCACAGCGTGCAGAGGTACTTTATCGTGTCGGAGCAATCATGAAAGAGAGGAAGGAACGACTGTCACAGCTTTTAACGATGGAGAATGGAAAGGTACTTGAGGAAGCCCGGGGTGAGGTGCAGGAAGGAATCGACATGGCCTTTTATATGGCTGGTGAAGGGAGACGCTTATTCGGACAGACGACGCCTGCCGAGTTAAAAGACAAATTTGCAATGAGTGTTCGCGCCCCGGTAGGAGTTGTCGGCATTATTACCCCGTGGAATTTTCCGATTGCGATCGCCACATGGAAATCGTTTCCCGCGATCATTGCCGGTAATGCAGTAGTTTGGAAGCCTGCTAATGAAACTCCATTGATGGCTTACGAGCTTGCTAGAATTTTTACAGAGGCAGGCTTGCCGAAAGGCGTCTTAAATGTCGTATTTGGCTCCGGTCCTACGGCAGGAAATGCGCTGGTCGAGCATGAGGATATTCGGGTGATTTCGTTTACTGGCTCAAATGAGGTCGGAAGGAGGATTGCTGGCAAATGCGGTGAGCAACTGAAAAAAAAGTTTCGCTTGAAATGGGCGGTAAAAATGCAGTCATTGTGATGGACGATGCCGATCTGGATCTCGTTGTTGAAGGGATCATTTGGAGCGCTTTTGGAACGAGCGGTCAGCGATGTACTGCATGCAGCAGGGTGATCGTTCATGAAAGGGTAAAAGAGCGATTGGAAGGCTTGCTTTTAGCCGAAATGGCGAAGCTTACGGTGGGAAACGGCTTGAATGAAGGCGTGAAAGTCGGTCCGATTATTAATAAAAGCTCGGTAGAGAAAATAAAAAGCTATATCGACATTGGTAAAGCGGAAGGAGCTAAGCTTCTTGCTGGCGGTTACGTTATGGATGATGGGGAACATGCGAATGGGTACTACTTTGCTCCGACGATGTTTACTGATGTTAGTCCTACCATGCGGGTTGCCCAAGAGGAAATTTTTGGCCCGGTGCTGTCCTTAATCCCAGTGAACAGCTTTGCTGAAGCAATTGAAGTCAACAATAATGTCGCCTATGGCTTATCGAGTTCGATTTTTACACAGGATGTCAATAAAGTCTTCGCCGCACAGCGTGATTTGGATAGCGGAATCGTCTATGTCAATGCAGGCACAACGGGAGCTGAAATCCATTTGCCGTTCGGAGGAACGAAAGGTACGGGAAATGGGCATCGCGATTCAGGGACAGCGGCATTAGACGTTTTTACCGAATGGAAGTCGATTTATATCGATTTCAGCGGCAAGCTACAGCGAGCGCAAATAGATGTAGATTAAAGCAGAAGGGAGAGTCGGCAGATGAAAGTGGCTGTCTTAGGCGCAGGTTTAATGGGAAAGGAAGCGGCCCGCGATTTGATACAAAGTAATCAAGTAAAGGCTGTTGGCTTGGCTGATTTGGATGTCTCTCGTGCGAAAAAGGTTTGCGCTCAATTCAAATCGGACAAATTAACGCCTTTTCGTCTTGATGCTAGCAATCGTATAAAGCTTGCCGAGTTTATAGGCAAGTATGATGTCGTTATTAACGCTCTTTTTTATTCCTTTAACGAAATTGTTGCGGAAACGGCAATCGAAGTAGGAGTTAGCGCTGTTGATCTCGGTGGTCATATTGGGCATATTACCGATAAGGTATTAGAGCTTACCGAAAAGGCGAGAGCCGCACGAACGTCCATCATTCCTGATTTAGGCGTTGCACCAGGATGATCAATATTTTGGCTGGGTATGGAGTTAGTAAGCTTGAACGAGTAGAATCGATTAAAATGTTTGTGGGCGGAATTCCAGTCAGACCTGAACCTCCGCTTGAATATAACCACGTTTTTTTCAATGGAAGGAGTTTTGGATCACTATACGTCTCCATCTTTAATAATCCGTAACGGCATGAAGCAGGAAGTCCCTTCGCTATCGGAGGTCGAAACGGTCTACTTTGAAAAATTCGGTCCACTGGAAGCCTTTCATACATCAGGGGGAACATCAACCTTATCTCACTCCTACCCTTTTCTAAACGAGCTGGAATATAAAACCGTTCGTTACCCTGGCCACGCAAAAAAAATTTAAGCTGCTCATCGATTTGAACCTGACCCGAAATGATTACGCAGTCGAGCTTAACGGAAAAAAAGGTGAAACCGCGTGACGTGCTATTAAGGGTGCTCGATCCAATCGTTGCGTTAAAAGGCAAAGATGACGCAGTCTTACTTCGCGTCATGGTATCCGGAGAGAAAAACGGTAAAAAAAACTACGTATGAATACGAGATGACCACTTTTTATGATAGGACGAATCATATCACGGCCATGGCAAGAGCGACCGCTAATACGATTTCAGTCGTCGCCCAAATGATCGGGAACGGAACAATCAGTAAAAAAAGGAGTGTTCCCGCCAGAACAGATCGTCCCCGGGAAGGAATATATCGAAGAAATGGCGAAGCGTGAAATCCGAATTATTGAAAAAAAGATTGCACAAAATTGAAGGGACACTTCGATATCTAGTAGTCACTCGAAGCTGCTCGAATAGAAATCCGTCAATGCGCAACCTATTATGTCGATCATTTTTCGGGCCTAAGCATGAAGGAGTAATTAGATAGTGCTAATAATGATAAAGTCCTAAGGGAAGCAAGGGCGGGGAGGGGAATCTTCGCTCTGATTCCCTAATGCTTTGACTTGCTGCCCAGAAGGTGGGCCGAAATTAATATTATCACTTGGTATAGCGACTGCTTTTTGTAGGACATCCGTCAGAGTATTCCACTTTACTCATTGCATTAATACTCATTGGTACGGGGACTGGTACTTTAGCGATTGCAACACCTATTATTATGATTGGAACGCCAGTAGAAAAAGCTGGTAATGCTTCAGCGATGGAAGAAATAATGTACGATCTGGGGAATGTGTTTGGGATTGCCATTCTAGGAAGTCTTGCTTCTAATTGATACCGTTCTTACATAGAAGAAATCCACTTTCCGAAAAATTAAAATGACGAAAGTCATTCCAAATGAACATGAAAATGACTGAAGACAGTGGTGACGCTGTTTTTTTTTATGTATATTTTAGCTATCTGCAATAGGGGGGTGTTGTGAATATGATTGAATGAAATTAATTAAGGAGACGTCATCGGCAACTCCGGATAGGTAAGTGTCCTAACAAATCCAAAGGAGTTGAAACAATGCCTTACCCGAATCCGAATTCTAATCCGTCTCTTGAAGAAATGCTACTGCCTTGGGGTGCTCCTGGCAAAGATGCAACGTGCACTTCATGCGAAATATCTTGGCTCATATTCCGAGTCGTGAGATAGAATTCTTTGCTTCACGGTTCAAGTAAATATGGCTTCAGCCCAACTATCGGACGTTTGGTAACCAACTACTCGGTAGCGTATCACGAAGACTGGTCCACCGGACGATCATATAAAAATCCAAAAAACTGACAAGAGGTTCAGGAACAACGAAATGTGGCATAAGCCTTTTCGGAGTTTCTGATGGTTTTTGCGAACTTTTGACACTAACGGAAACAAACAGACAAATCTTTTTTTGTGGGGTGACTTTGTGAAAAATAACGAAATGAATGCTGCTAATTATTCAAAACGTTCTCTTGCTCCGGACATTGCAAGAGGATTTATGCTTTTATTAATTGCAATGGCTTATGCACCAACCTACCTGTTTAATGTAGAATTAGGGGTATACACTCGTCCAGCTGGGGGGACATCGTTAGATCAGACCGTAAATCTTTTAAGTTTCATCTTCTTGGATAGCAGAGCTTATCCAATGTTTGCCGTATTATTCGGGATGGGATTAGCAATCGTGGTTAATCGTCAAATCGAAAAAGGCATGTCTGGAAGAGATATCAAAAAGTTAATTCGACGTAGAGGATATTTCCTTTTACTCTTTGGGGTGATTCACGGTACTTTCGTGTTTGGCGGCGAAATTCTTGGTCCCTATGGGTTAGCTATTTTACTAATAAGCTGGTTGCTTTATCGGTCGGATCGGTTCCTTTTCATAACATCGGCTTTACTCACGCCGTTTTTTATCATCACTGCAGTGGCTATGGGACTGGGGCTCTTTATGTCCGATGCAGCTGCCTATGAAATGGCTGATTACTCTTTAATGGGAATAATTGAACGATTGATTTCTTACCCATTTGGCATGTTAATTAGCTACTTTTCTATCCAATTATCATTATCATATTGTTAGGTGTTTGGGCGGGAAGACAAGGTATCCTTTTACAACCCGAGAAACATCGCAAATTTCTAACCATCATGTCTATCGTTGGCATTCTTGTATCGGTTGCTGGAGCGTTACCCATTACGCTTATTGGGGTTGGGATGTGGTCTCCAGATCCGATGGTTGGTGGTGTACTATATGGTGTTCAAATTTTAACAGGCGTTTTTGGTGGGATTGGGTATGCAGCGTTATTTGGATTACTCAGTATTCCATTATCGAAAAAGCTAGGAATGATTACGCGCGCGTTGGCAGCTGCAGGGAAACGTTCACTCACCTGCTATATCCTTCAATCGACCATTATTGCCATTATCCTCTCAGAGCCGTTACTTGGATAGGCGGGATGGTTCACGCAACAGGTGCAGCATTAATCGCCCTATTAGCTTGGTTGATTGGTGTTTTATTCTCTTTCGTTTTGGAAAAAAGAGGGCAAGCAGGGCCTGCGGATGCGCTTTTGCGACGACTGATTTATTCACGCAAAGTACAAGAGCAAGAGAAGAAGGTTATGTAGAAAGGGCGCTTCAAGAAGAAAGCGTCTCACTATCGACAAAACGCGAATTTTATACGCTAAGCAAATTGCAAACTAAAAAAAGTCGAATTCCTATACGCTAAGGAACCGACTTTTTAAATTTGGTTTGTTAAACTAACGCACCCGTTACTTTAAGTGTAGTCTTTCACATACTTTAGGGTTTTGAATTATATTCCATTCAATCTTAATAATTTTTTTACCCATAATAATATCCCAATCTCTTAAATTGAACTAAGAAATTGGGATATTGCTTTACTAATTCATTTTTACCTATATGAATTATGTGTTGGATAGAATAACTCTTCTTCTGAATTTCTTACAATTGAAAAGTTTTCAACATTGTAATGTCCATGAAGAGTTTCGTTATGGTGCTTTATAATTTGTTCCGCACTTAAAACATCGCCGTCTGTTGTTGAATGTCCATCTCCAACTAAGGTGACATCCAATCCATTAATAGTCGCCGTTCGGACTGCACTGTCTATGCAATGTTGAGTTGCACATCCCATTACAACCACATGTCCAATCTCTTGAGATTTTAAGTAATTTAGAAGTCCTGTACCATGAAACGAATTCGTTGCAGTTTTTTCAAAGAAATTTGCATTTGTAGGTACATTAATTTTTTCATGAACTTGAAAACCTTTGCCTGTACCTTCTGCAACCTCCAAGTCCCTTACAAAGACAACAGGAACATTAATATTATTTGCTTTTTCAATCACTGCATTGATATTTGTGATAAGTTGTTCCTTTTTGTAAACAGCACTCTCTTCTTGATTCCCTTCAATTAATTCCTGCTGAGCATCAATGATTAATAGTATTTGTTTCAAATATTTTTCCCCTCTCAAATTTGGGGAAACGCTTTATTTAATTTGACGTTTTCCCCTTAATGTTCTTAACGGCGATATATTTTTTCATTCTCATAATATCTACCTCCTACACAGAGATTGTCCTCTAATTGAGTGTTTAAATTTTCAGACAGTTAAATATTAACATAATATAGTTGAAAAAGCACTTTAATATCGTCAATTAATTTTTTCACTATCCTGCCCGTTCGTAAATGTTGTTTGCAGTATATAAAATTTTAAGCTCTCCCGACATTATTCAAATGTTTTAAATGACATCAACCTAGTTCTTCCATATGTTTTTAACAAAGATTGCACCTGAACGGCTGTTTTTTATTTTCCATTTCCTTTTTTTGCCTTCCGAATCGTAAAACGAACAAGCCGGCTAAGGTTTTAGCAAGTAGGGACCCTTACCCTTTCTTGCTAAAATAACGAAAAGGAAAAGATAATTTGGATGGACATTTCTACGCCCCAATCATTCCCGTAAGCATAGGGATAATTGGGGCGTAATTAAAAAAAATATAAAGTATTGTTTGGAACTGAGATTACTTATCTAAATCCAAATAACCTTTTGCTTCGTTTGTATCTTGGTCCCTTTTAGAATGATTCTTCCTTTTCCTTAATAGTATACCTTAGGGACACCTACATTGGCTGAAATATTCCTCCCCTGTACTTGGTATATGAATCCATTCAGCCGCACACCCTTCAACATAGCAACAATTTGGATGCTTCGGACAAAAAGTATAATAGATAGGTTGAATGTCCTTTCTTTCTATTTTATCTGACAAAGTATGACACCTCCTTTTCTTTAAAAAGGCAGTATTCGGATTCGAACCGAAAATAAAGGTTTTGCAGACCTTATACTGCTTAAAACCCTCATCGTGTGAAAGAAAGAATGGAATAAAATAATCTGCCTCTGTTGAATGAATAATAAGAAACTCAGCAACTCTAGGGAATAAAAGATCCCACGCGGTGTTTTCAATTTTCAATCTACGTTTGTCTTGATTTCCACCTTTATATATTTTATTAAAATTAGACACAATTTTTCAATTTTCAAAGTATTTATAAGCTATTATCATCTATCGGTCAAATCATAGTGCCGGCCTACTCCAATTAAGCTTTTTCGCCATTGACCGTTTATTCATAATTGATTAGTTTTAAGTAAATATCCTATAATAAGACCATTAAGCGAATGGGGAAGGAGATTGAACTTTGGAGATAAAGGTCAGACTGGCTACTGAAAATGACGCGGAAGCACTTGCTAGGCTGAATCAAGAGTTTAACGGAGGTGATAAGAGACCTTCATTAGAAATCATTGAGAGTTTGGATAAAAGTAACGAATTGATAGCCGTAGCTGAGATGGCGGGCAAAGTTGTAGCGTTTGCTGCGCCCAAAGTTTCGAGTCGTTTTGTTATAAAGAGCTTCAGGGAGAAATAACGGAGATGTATGTGGAAGAATCAGCGCGAAGGAAGGGAATCGCTGCTTCGTTAATTTCTTGCTTAGAAGAAAACCTTAAATCTCGTGGAGTCGAAGAGATTAAAATATTAACGGGTATACAGAATACTATTGCGATCGCAACGTATGAGCACGGTAATTATGTAAAGGCTGATGAAGTGCTGTTACAGAAACAATTGAACTGAGCCCGGCTACAAGGCACGATCATTTCTTGTCGCAGGGCCGTAGCAAAATCGAGCGATTGTATTTAGCGCTTGATTGTAGCAATCTGTTCACCAATAAAAACAGAGCTTTTAAACCTGAGACAATCGGGCTTTACAAAACATAAAGGCAGCGGTAGGTAAGGACAAAATTACACGTCCTTAAACTCTGCTGCTTTTTTTTATATTAGAGTGAATTTCATAAATGCCTATTTCAGAAATAAATGCGAAGATCATTAGCCGACTTACACAGAATGGTTCGCTATTTTAAATGGCCATTGTAAAGGTTGGAACGGCAGGTGGTCGACTCCTGCGGAAGGAAAGGCCCCGGTAAGACTAGGAGGGCTTTGCCCGACGAAGGTTACCAGCCGCCCGCGGAAAGCGACCACTAGAGTGGAAAGTATAGTGTTCCGATTTTACACTCAATCATTGAATGATGAAATTGATTCATTTAAAAGCAGACTTAAACTTCATTATTCCGTTGTCAAGGCATCTTAAAAAGACCTCTAGTCAAAGACGCTCCTAATAACAGCAATTCTTTACAATATTTAATCGTTATCCATTTCATCTAAATAAAAGCTCGTTCTATAATGTTCATTTGGTATGAGGTGAATATTAAAAAAAATAATAAAAGAAATTAAAATAATCAAGTATTGAATTAAATATTTTAAAAAAAATACGTTGATATAAATTAAATTGTTATGTATCATAATATTAATCAAACGAAAGGAGAGACGTATGACATATCCGATCATTACGGCATGTCCAGTGTGTAGTCATACGATGAAAGTAACTAGACTCCATTGCGCCAATTGCCATACAACGATAGAAAACGATTTTCAGCTGTCGAAGCTAGCCTCGCTCAATCGAGAGCAATACCAGTTTATTGAAGTTTTTCTAAAATGTCGTGGGAATATTAAGGAAGTAGAAAAGGAAATGGGTATTTCCTATCCGACTGTTAGAGGTAAGCTGAACGATGTCGTGGCTGCCCTCGGATATACCGAAAAGAAAAAGGAATTCGATGAAAAAAAAGGTTGTTTCGATGCTGGAAAAAGGTGAAATTACAACGGCGGAAGCATTAAAAATGTTAAAGGGAGAATAAAGGAGGAATTGATCAGATGAAGGAAGAAATTTCAAGAATCTTAGCAATGGTACAAGACGGCAAAATAAACTCTGAAGAAGCGACAGAGCTCATTAATGCCATGCAAGAACAAGAGAAGGAAGACGCAAGGATTACACCGGTTAACCACGAATCCACCTATTTAGACAAAGCATTGAAAATACGCATTTCTTCTGAGAATGGAGATAAGGTAAATGTTAATTTGCCATTGCGCTTAATAAAAATAGGTTTGAAATCAGGCTTAGTATTGCCTCAAAAATCCCAGAGTCTTCAAAATATGTAAAGGATATTGAAACGCTCGATATTGATTTAATCACGGATGCGATTGAAAACGAGCTTGAGGGACAAATTGTCGATATAACTAGCTCCGATGGCGATATAGTGTCTGTCGTTATTGAGTGAGCAGCATGATCAAAGTGAAGGTGAAGCATAAAGACGAACGTTCATTTGTAGTCCCCCTCCCTTATACTCTTTTGCAGACTGGGGGATGGGTCGTAACGACCCGGCCGTTTTGGAGAATGATTGCTAGTAAACAGGCTACCGATAGAGAGAGCGAAGCCGAAGCTTCAATATATCCTGTCCCGATCGAACGAAAGCAGCTTCGGGAATTACTGAGAACGTTGAAGAATTATAAAGGCTTAACGATCGTTGAGATCAAAAGTAGTGATGGGACAGAGATCGAAATCAAGTTGTAATACGACGATAGACTGAACGTACGAAGCCGAAGTTCAAAGACCTCATGCACTAATAGCATAAAAAAAATCGGCACTACTCATACGTGAGCGATAAGAGCGAATCCCCATCTTTCCTAATGCTGCAACTACTTTGAAAGCGATAGGTCTCACACTGGCAAAAGCATGCTGTCGAAGTGATAGGTGCACTAAAGGGTATGAAAGAAGGCTTTTAACGCTCGGGGAGTTACTCAGGTAAGAAAGAAAGCTCAGCGTCCGAGGAGCTATAGCCTAGTTATGAAAGAAACAGCAAAGGAATAGCTCCCATTTTATTCGTAAAGAAGGACTGATGAGGGACAGTGCGGTAAAAATTCGTGAACAGGAGAGCGTTTAACTAGCTCAATAGCCGGGAGTTTCTCCGGCTACTTGTGATTTACCCGTCTTTTGAATCGGCACCAAACCATGCTGGAAGCATTTGCTTTAGCGGTTTATCCTGACGATAGCCTAGCGCATATTCGGCCTGCATAATCGTATGAATCTCACGCGTTCCTTCATAAATGACCGGCGCTTTAGAATTTCTAAGGTAACGTTCTACCGGGTATTCATTGGAGTAGCCGTAAGCCCCATGAATTTGTACGGCATTATCTGCGGCTTGATTTGCGAAGTCGCAGGCCTGCCACTTGGCGAGTGATGTTTCGCGCGTATTCCTTTTCCCTTGGTTTTTGAGCTCACCAGCCCGGTAAACGAGTAAGCGGCTCATTTGTAGCCCTGCCTCCATTTTAGCAATCATTTGCTGAACGAGCTGATGCTTGCCGATCGGCTTTCCAAATGTCTCCCGTTCATGACAGTATTTTACGCTCGCTTCCAAGCATGCCATGATCTGTCCACACGCTCCGGCGGCTACAGTGAATCGTCCATTGTCGAGTGCGGACATCGCTATTTTAAAGCCTTCTCCTTCTTCGCCAAGCAAATTGTCTTGCGAAATGCGAACATTGTCAAAAAACAGCTCTCCAGTATTTCCAGCACGAATACCCAATTTGCCTTTCGTCGCCTGCGAAGAGAAGCCATCGAGCGTACGCTCGACAATGAAGGCGGAAATACCGTTATGCTTCTTTGCTTTATCGGTGTAAGCAAAAACGAGAAAATGATCGGCGACATCGCATAACGAGATCCACGTTTTCTGCCCATTTAAGAGGTAATGCGCTCCCTCTTTTTTTTGCTGTAGTTTTCAGGGCAGCGACGTCGGAGCCGGCTCCGGGCTCGGTTAATCCGAATGCGCCGATCTTTTCCCCTTTTGCTTGGGGAACTAAATATTTTAACTTTTGCTCTTCCGTTGCCCATTGCAGCAATGTCATACAATTTAAGCCAGTATGGACCGATACGGCTGTACGAAAGGCTGTATCTCCCCGCTCCAGCTCCTCGCAAACAATGGCCAAGGAATTATAATCCATTCCGCTTCCGCCGTATTTCTCGGGGATGCATACACCCATTAAGCCGAGGTCTGCAAGCTCTTCAATTATAGCTTGATTAAAATACCCTTTTTCATCCCATTCTGCTATATAAGGAGAAATTTTCTCGTCAACAAAATGTCTTACCATTTTTCTTAGTAGTGCTTGCTCTTCCGAAAAGTCAAAATTCATACCTAACTACCCCTTTCTTTATATTTTCATCGCAATAATTTTAAGGATTTAAGCTCTCCATGTCGGCAGGTGATTCAATTAGATCATTCTTTGCTCCCTCATCGTCGCTATAGTCTCTTTTTTTGTATCCTAACATTTCCATAATTTCTTCTGTATGCTCGCCGGCATCTGGCGGGTGTTGGCTTAAGGCGACGGGGGTGCGTGATAGCTTCAGCGGACTACCGATCATTTTCACTTCACCGGCTGTTGGATGGTTTGTTGTCATGAACATATTCCTAGCTTGCAGCTGAGGATCGGTTTCAAGATCGTTAAGACTTTGAATCGGACCGCACGGAATTTGTTCAGCTTTGCACAGCTTTAGCCACTGCTCAGTCGTATTCGTGAAAAGCGCTTGCTCGATTAACGGGATTAGCTCAGTGCGATGCTTCACTCGATCAGGGTTCGTTAAGAATCGCACGTCTTCTGCTAGCAGCGGTTGACCAATCACTCCGCAAAGTCTAGCGAACTGAGCGTCGTTTCCAACTGCGATAACGATTTCGCCATCCTTTGTACGGAAGGTTTGATACGGAACGATATTCGCGTGCTGATTGCCTAATCGTTCCGGCGTTGTTCCAGCTATTAAATAATTACTGCCAATATTAATAAGAGAGCTGACAGCTGTGTCGTACAAAGAAATATCGAGCTTTTGTCCGATTCCGGAATGCGCTCGCTCCAACAGCGCCGCTTCGATGCCGATACAAGCGTATAACCCGGTTAGGACATCAGTGATGGCGACGCCTACCTTTTGCGGTCCCGAATGCTCATCTCCAGTTATGCTCATGAGCCCGCTCATCGCTTGAATAATAAAGTCGTAGCCTGGCAAGCCCTTAAAGGGACCGGTTTCTCCGAATCCTGTAATCGTACAATCGATAATAGCAGGGTTGAGCTTTTTTTAACGTCGGATAATCGAGTCCAAGCCGCTCCATCGTCCCGGTTTTGAAATTATTAATAATCACATCGCTTTGCTTGACTAGCTTCTTAATGATTTCTTGCCCTGTCTCCGTTTTTAAATTGAGCGTCATACTTTTTTTGTTGCGGTTAGCGCACAAATAATAAGCGCTCACTCCTTTCTTGAAAGGCGGCCCCCACTTCCTCGTTTCATCGCTTCCGCCAGGAGCTTCGATTTTAATTACCTCTGCACCTAGATCGCCTAAAATCATCGAACAATACGGACCGGCAAGAACTCTAGTCAAGTCTACTATTTTTAGGCCTTGCAACGCACTTGCCAACTCAATCACGCTCCTTTTTTTCAAAAATAAGGCTAACAAAAAAGCAGTCTTGATCTATGACCATTCTACAGTCGTGCCAAATTGGTTTTCGTCTGTAGGAAGATCAGTCAAAGGTAGCTAACTCAAACTGGCTATTTACCAGCTTTCTGTTTTTGTTCCAAATTGAGTGCCGGAATGGACGGGTTTGCTGTTTTCCAAGGGGTAAGTACTGTCTAGTGCAATGAACGCAAATGTAAACGAATCGTGTTTGGACATGGCAAGACAAGGAAACGGATCTCTGGAAGTGGCTTTGAGCTGTAGTATAATGAGTAAAGGAATTGTCACGCGATTAACCGAGTATATCGTTATCGAATACGAGTCAGTGTTAGTAGCCGAACTTATAGCGTTCCATTGCAGTACTCGTTTGCACTAAAATACGAGTAATCAGATTGATTGTTTAGAAATAATAGACGAAACTACTAGCGATCGATGTTTAGGGAGGCAGTATTATGAGTGATCTCATTCATATAAGAGTGACCGGTATCTTGATTAAGGACGATCAATTATTAGTCGTAGAACAGAAAGTCAATCCGCTCAGAGATTGGTCTCTTCCGGGTGGAAGGGTGGAGCAAGGTGAAGCGTTAGACCAATCCATTCGTCGAGAGTTGCTGGAGGAGACAGGCTTAGAAGTAGAAGTTAAAGGCTTATTATACGTTTGTGATGTACCTGATGCCTCTCCTGCAGTCCTTCATGTTACATTTCAATTAGAAAAAAAATAGGTGGAGAAGTTAAATTACCGAGTAACGAATTCGATAAGAACCCGATTAGCGATGTTCAATTTGTTGAAATAAATAAATTGTGCGAATACGGCTTCTCTAATCAGTTTATTCAACTAGTGAAAAATAATTTCCCAAATAAAGGAACGTATCAAGGTTAAAGAAGAACATTGGTTTATAAGAGAGGCAGAGGCGACAATCGGAGCCATCGTCGTAAGTTGATCGCTCCGCATTTTTCAGGCGAATTTTCCATTCGGCTATCGAGCATTCAAAAAAATGCACGCCTTGAAACGACTTTGAACTGTAGTATAATGAGGATCGTATTTGACATTTTTTTTGAAAGTGGGAAAGGATGGAACATTCGTGCAATCGTTCAGTAATCGACTAGGAGCTGTGCTTACCGCTTTTCTATTGCTGCTTGCTGGCTGTGGACAAGCAGAGGATGATGCTAGCTCTAGTGGGGAAGCAGGCAAAGCAGAGAGTGATTTGGCCGATACGGAAGAAAGTGAAGGAGACAATCCGATCGTTACGATGGAAATGGAGGATGGGGGCGTGATTGAAATCGAGCTCTATCCGGATATTGCTCCGAAAACCGTTGAGAACTTTGTTGATCTCGTTGACAGTGGATTTTATGACGGACTAACCTTTCACCGTGTCCTGCCGGGTTTCATGATTCAAGGCGGTGATCCGGACGGGAACGGCACTGGCGGGCCGGGACACGCAATTGAAGGCGAATTCGCAAGTAACGGTATTGAAAACGACTTAATCCACGAACGAGGTGTCGTTTCAATGGCCCGTACGGCGGATTATGACTCAGCTGGTTCGCAGTTTTTTTATCGTTGTCGCCGATTCTAATCATTTAGACGGGGATTACGCTGCTTTTGGACGGGTCATCGAAGGAATGGATGTAGCCGATGAAATCGTGTCTGTCGAAACGGATTCTGCCGGTTTTCCTGTCGAAGGGCAGGAGCAAGTGATTGGCAAAATGACAGTTGAACAATGAATTTGTTTCACGTGTTCTATCTGTTTATTAACTTACAGCTCTAGATGCTAGCAGAAAAGTTTAAGCTTTGAAATCGAAGTTTGGATATGGGAGGAGCGTCATAAATGGCGATTTTAATTACCGGTGGAGCGGGCTATATTGGTACTCACACGTGCGTTGAGCTAATTCATGCAGGCTACGAGCTTGTTGTTGTTGACAACTTCGCAAACAGTAAGCCTCAAGCGCTCGAGCGTGTAAGCGAGATTACCGGGAGACCGGTGAAGGTGTACCGGCTCGACCTACGCGATCAGGCAGGCTTGGAAAACGTATTTCGCGAGAACACGATCGAGGCGGTGATCCATTTCGCCGGCTTGAAGCTGTCGGAGAATCGGTCGAGCAGCCGCTGCTGTACTACAACACAAATATTGTGTGTACGCTCGTGCTCTGTGAAGTCATGCAGAAGTTTAACGTCAATCGACTCGTTTTCAGTTCATCTGCCACCGTGTACGGGATGCCGGAGCAGGTACCGATTGACGAGGATGCTCCGCTACAAACGTTAAATCCATACGGACGGACGAAATTAATGATCGAAGATATTCTTAAAGACTTGTACCGAGCTGAGCAAGACTGGAGCATTGCGCTTTTACGTTATTTTAATCCGGTCGGCGCTCATAAAAGCGGGCAGATTGGAGAGGATCCGAACGGGACTCCGAATAATTTGATGCCTTATATTACTCAAGTCGCGATAGGTAAGCTAAAACAGCTTAATATATTTGGCGATCAATACGCAACAGTTGATGGAACTGGGGTACGCGATTATATTCATGTTGTTGATTTAGCAATTGGACACGTCAAGGCGCTTGAGAAGCTTTTCCATACAACAGGCGTCAATGCGTTTAACCTTGGGACGGGAAAAGGCTATAGCGTACGGCAAGTGGTCGCTGCTTTTGAAAAAGCGTCAGGCGTTTCGATCCCGTATCGCGTAAGTCAGCCAAGGCCCGGTGATGCCGCTGTTTGTTACGCCGACCCTTCTAAGGCAGAGCAAGAGTTGGGCTGGAGTGCGGTCCGAGGGATCGAAGAAATGTGCGAGGACTCCTGGAGGTGGCAGGAACAGAACCTCAAGGGTATAAAGGTGAAGCATGACTTCACGCTCTGCTCTCGAGCAGAAAGCTAAGTAAAATATAAGCGTCCGAGACTCCCTTTACTGGTTGCGGTAAGGGGAGTCTCGCTATTTTATTCCATTTTCGTGGCGTCCACGACCACTTCTTCAGGCTATGGGTAAATATTGATAAGTAGGGAAACCTAGATAAACGCGTAACGATACGACTTTTAGCTATTGCATTCTTTTACCCTCTATAGCGATTGGAGAAAGAAGTGAAATCATGTTGGATAATGAAAGCCTCCGTACAAATGTCGACACCGGTTTAACACAAGAAGAAGCAAGGCAGCGATTACGAGAGCAAGGGCCGAACCGCTTTAACGAAGCAAAGAAAACTTCCTTTGTCAGATTAATTTGGGACCAAATTAATAGTGTGTTGATCTACATCTTAATAGCAGCGGCGGTTATTTCAGCCATCGTTGGCGAAATAAGCGATGCGGTCATCATCGGTCTTGTCATCGTTCTTAATGCCGTCATCGGAGTCGTACAGGAATCGAAGGCGGAAAAAGCGTTGCAGGAACTAAAGAAAATGTCGACGCCCAAAGCGATCGTCAAACGAGACGGAAGCTTTCAAGAAATCCCTTCCGAGGAAGTTGTCGTTGGCGATCTCATTAGCCTTAATGCGGGAAGGTATGTTCCTGCAGATGTCAGACTGGTCGAAACCTCTCAATTAAAAATAGAGGAATCTTCACTAACAGGGGAATCGACGGCAGTTGATAAAGATTCAGCTTGGGAGTCTGAGGCGGAAGCGCCGATTGGCGATCAGAAAAACATGGCATTTATGTAACATTGGTTGCCTATGGAAGGGGAGCGGGGATTGTCGTTCGAACAGGAATGGCTACCGAAATCGGGAAAATAGCGAAAATGCTCGATACTCAGGAAAGAGAAATGTCACCGCTCCAAAAAAGATTAGCTGACGTTGGAAAGATTCTCGGAATTGGGGCAGTCGGAATCTCGGTCATTATTTTTTTTAATCGGATTGGCTCAAGGACGAGAATTATTGGATATGTTTTTAATTGCAGTCAGTTTGGCAGTAGCCGCTATTCCTGAGGGTCTGCCCGCAATTGTGACAATTGTTCTCGCGCTCGGTGTCCAACGCATGATTAAACAAAATGCCGTAATCCGTAAGCTTCCAGCTGTAGAAACGCTCGGAGCTGTCAGTGTCATTTGTACGGATAAGACAGGAACGTTAACCGAGAATAAAATGACTGTAACCCATGTTTTTTTAAACGATAGCTACTCGTCCATTGCGTCAGTTACGAGTGAAAACCCTACGGCCAATACATTCGTACATGCATTGGCGCTATGTAACGATGCGTCGATAAACGGAAGTAAGCCATCCGGTGACCCTACTGAAATTGCTCTGCTCGAAGCCGCCCAGCAGCTAGGTCTGTCTAAAAGCGAAGCTGAGCAAAATCGACCGCGCCTATACGAAATAGCGTTTGACTCCAAACGGAAAAAAATGTCCACTGTTCATAAAACGGAGGAAGGGAGGATCGTATATGTAAAGGGGGCATTAGAAGTATTCTGCCAGACGTAACTAGTATTGAGAAAAATGGAAGGCTTCAAGCAATTACACCGACCGAACGAGATAAAATACAGGAGCAAGCCGATGCGATGTCATCCAAAGCTTTAAGAGTATTAGCTGTTGCATATAAACAAATTACCGTAAGCGACACGCTCGATGAGCATGTAGAAGAAATTTAATTTTCCTCGGTTTAACAGGAATGATCGATCCTCCGCGTAAAGAAGCTAAAGCGTCAATAGAGCAATGTAAAAGAGCAGGCATTCGCGTTGTAATGATTACCGGCGATCATCAAAAAACAGCTCTTGCAATAGCAAAGGAATTGCAGATTGCCTCTCATGAAGACGAAACGTTGACGGGGGTGGAACTGAATGGAATGAGCGATAAGAGGCTTGACGAACTCGTTGATACAGTACACGTATTTGCCCGCGTATCTCCAGAGCATAAAGTGAGAATAGTGAAGGCGCTCAAAGACCGTAAACAAATCGTTTCAATGACCGGCGATGGCGTGAATGATGCACCATCGTTAAAGCAGGCAGACGTCGGTGTGGCGATGGGAATAACCGGAACAGATGTTGCTAAAGGGGCAGCGGATGTCGTGTTAACAGATGACAATTTCTCAACGATTACGGCTGCAGTTGAGGAAGGCGGAACATCTACAAAAATATTAAGAAGTCAATTTTATTTTTATTGTCCTGTAATTTAGGAGAAATTGTTGCTTTATTTGTCGGGATTTTAATGGGATGGCCAGCGCCGTTGTCCGCCGTTCATATTCTTTGGGTCAACCTTGTAACGGATACCATGCCGGCGATTTCACTCGGAGTCGATCCCGAGGATCCGGATGTCATGAATGAGAAGCCGCGTGAAGCGAAGGAAAAAATCTTTTCAAAGGATAATGTGTTCTTCAGTTTATGGAATGGGCTGTTAATTGGCCTATTAACGCTGATCGCTTTCATGGAAGGCTTGAAAGTGTATACTGGTGGAGTTTCTCTATTTACAATGAATTTGCACGAAATTGGAAACGATGCCTCATTCATGCCCAGACAATGGCATTTATGACATTAAGTATCACGCAATTGTTCCATACGCTTAATTTAAGAAGCGAGAGGAAATCTATATTGCAGATCGGATTCTTTTCTAATCGTTTACTTTTTTTTGGGCAATTGTCATCGGTCTCATTATTCAAGTTTCGATTGTTCAGTTTCCGCTCTTTCATGACTTGTTTACAATTAAAGCTTTAGTGTGGCAGGACTGGATGTTTATTATCGGCTTATCGCTGATTCCAGTCGTAGTGAATGAAGTGGTAAAGGCAGTAAAGCGGGTTTTTGCGTAAAGGTATTTGTCGCCCATCCTGTATGTATGATGAGCGACAAAATGATTACAGGTACACCTTTTTCATTGAGCGCGCGCTTTCGATTGCGCCAAAGACCATCTTCATACTTTTAATATTGTCGATGCAATCTGTTTCAGCGAACCGCCCTTCTTCAAGTGCTGTGAACATTTCATCAAGACAGCCGTAGTGACCAGCGTTACCGCTCCATGCGATAGGAAGCTCAATTGACTTTGTTGCGCTTACGAATTCGGCAGGCTTTGACTCGTCTATGACTTCTGCTGACAAAGAGTCAAAGCATCCCATAATGCTGTCCCTTCGCTTCCCGTTACCCGCCACGCAGATTCCCATGACGTATTTTGCCCTTCAGCCGCCCAAGAGCCGCGATAAGTAAAGACGGAGCCATCGCTCATTTCGAATATACAAATAGCTGCGGCATTTCCTTTATACCAGGAGCCAGGCGGATTATATTCGTGACAGTATACAGAAATCGGATCGGTTCCTGATATAAAACGAGCTTGGTCGAACGTATGAATCGCCATATCAACAATTAACGGATGGTCCATCTCGTCGCGGAAGCCGCCAAAATGAGGACCGAGAAAAAAATCAGCGTGGATCGAGCCGATTCGCCTAGAGCACCGCTCTTTAAAAAGGATTGGAAGGCACGAATTTCCTTCCCGTAGCGGCGATTTTGTAAGACGGAGTAACGTTTTCCCGTGCTCTTAGCGATGGCGACTATTTCTTCGGCGTCTTCGAGTGACTCCGCCATCGGCTTCTCGCCGAATACATGACAGCCCGCTTTTAGTCCAGTGCTGACAATTTGCTTATGACTGGATGGGATTGTCACATCAAATACAAGGTTAGCTTCGGTTGCTGAAAGCGCGTTGCTAAGTCGGTGAATACAGGTACATCCAGCTCTTTTTTTCTGAAGCATGCTCCGTGCGTTTTCTTCGAAAATATCAACGACACCTACAACTTCGGCATTTTCCCGGGCGATGGCGTAATCAAACCAAATATTGGACATGCCACCGCACCCTGCGATGATGATTTTATGCGTGGTCATTTTACACCTCATTTTAATCAGGATATTAGCTCCATTTTATCCTATCACAGGATCTTCTTTCTTTATAACGATTGTCCTCGTTAAAATAAATTTTAAAACATAGTTGACATATTGGAATAATATAAATAAGATAATAAAAAACGAGTCATGATCGATGGCTGTTGCATGGGGGTGGTCCCATATTCGCTCTGAACGTATATATAACCGACCGGTCAACCGGAGGTCCTCTTTCTTAAATTAGAAAAGGGCTTTTTTTTATTTCTATTTTCCGTTTCTACGGGCATTTTCAAAAAAATGAAGGATAAAGGAAGATCTGAACATGAAAAAATGGATAAGTATCATGACGCTTTCCGTCCTGCTACTAGCTGCTTGCGCTCAAAAAACCGTCTCTGACCAAACCGACGAGTTGAAGCGAGAGAGGGAATCGTCTGGTTCTGTTGAATTATTAAATGTTTCTTACGACCCGACTCGCGAATTTTATCAAGACTTTAATCAGGAATTTGCGAGCTATTGGCAAGAAGAAACGGGTCAATCAGTCACCATTCAGCAATCTCACGGTGGTTCCGGGAAGCAGGCGCGAGCGGTGATTGATGGATTAGAAGCAGATGTCGTCACTCTAGCGCTCGCCTATGACGTTGATATGCTTCATGAAACAAGGGGACTAATCCCGGAAAATTGGCAAGGACGTTTGGAAAACAATTCAGCGCCTTATACGTCGACGATTGTGTTTCTCGTAAGAAAAGGGAATCCGAAAGACATCCAAGACTGGGACGATCTCGTGCAAGAAGGGGTATCTGTCATCACTCCGAACCCAAAAACCTCTGGCGGTGCTCGCTGGAATTACCTCGCGGCCTGGGGCTATGCGCTTGAAGAGTACGGGCAGGATGAAGAGAAAGCGCAGGAATTTGTCAGTCAGCTGTATGTCAATGTGCCTGTTCTAGATTCTGGCGCTCGTGGTGCTACAACAACGTTTGTCGAACGCGGCATTGGCGATGTTTTTCTTTCGTGGGAGAATGAAGCATTTTTAGCGCTTTATGAGCTTGGTGAGGATGAATTTGAAATCATTGTCCCTTCAATTAGCATATTAGCTGAACCACCTGTGACCGTTGTCGACGAAATTGTTGACAGGAAGGGAACTAGAGAAGTGGCGGAGGCTTATCTCAATTTTCTTTCGACTGAAAAAGGCCAGGAGTTGGCGGCTCAGCATTATTATCGCCCGCGCAACGAAGAAATTTTGAATCGTTATGCTGACTTCTTTCCGGAAATCAACCTTTTTACAATAGACGATGTTTTCGGAGGATGGCAGGCAGCTCAGGAGAAGCATTTTAATGACGGTGGGCTCTTTGATCAAATATATCAACCGCAATAAGAGATAATCATGGAGGAGCAGCCTGTCAATGGTCGTGAATCAAAGTCGTTCTCCTTAATTTTTTTTAAAAAAACCATCGATTTTTAGGCCTTACCAGGAGGAAAGCAGATGGAGAAGAGTTATGTGTTTAAATGGAAGCAGCATAGTATCATTCCGGGTTTCGGTTTATCGCTAGGCTTTACGGTCATGTATCTTGGCTTTATCATCCTGCTTCCTTTATCAATGATTTTTATTCACTCAATGGTCATGGATTGGGGCGAATTTTGGGAACCGGTGACTGAGCCGCGCGTCATAGCTTCATATAGGCTCAGCTTTAGCACAGCATTTACCGCAGCGCTAATTAATGCTGTTTTTGGGTTATTAATTAGCTGGGTGCTCGTGCGGTATGAATTTCCAGGCAAGCGACTGCTCGACGGCTTGGTCGATCTTCCATTTGCATTGCCGACGGCAGTTGCCGGTATTGCGTTAACTACTTTGTATGCACCGAATGGCTGGGTCGGACAGTTTCTTAATATCATTGGCGTTCAGGCTGCTTTTACTCCTTTAGGAATAGTCATTGCGTTAACGTTTATTGGTTTGCCGTTTGTCGTGAGAATGGTTCAGCCCGTCTTGCAAAACCTTGAAAAAGAAGTGGAGGAAGCTGCGGTAAGCTTGGTGCCAATCGCTGGCAAACTTTCATCAAGATCATTTTTCCTGAGATTACCCCTGCTTTACTGACAGGTTTTGCCCTTGCCTTTGCCCGCGCACTTGGGAATACGCTCGGTCGTCTTTATTTCTGGCAATATGCCGATGAAAACAGAAATTGCGCCACTTTTAATAATGACAAAGCTAGAGCAATACGATTACGTAGGAGCAACTGCGATTGCAGCTGTGATGCTCGTCGTTTCCTTCCTAATGCTGTTGCTCATTAATTTGTTGCAATGGTGGACCAATAAACGCCATAGTAGCGACTAGGAGGTGCCCTGTTGGCCGAAAACGCTCCGCTTCAAACTGGAAAATCAGGCAATCTGCCTGGAGCAAGCAAATACAATAACGGAGAATCGCGAGTTGTTCGCGCGCTATTTATTTTTACTGCATTGCTGTTTCTTTTTTTCGTGCTCATCTTACCACTCGTCACGATTTTTGCAAAAGCGTTTGAACAAGGTCTCAGCCTGTATATAGCTTCTATTACAGAAGCCGATGCGCTGGCAGCGATTCGATTAACGCTCTTTGTTGTAGCCATTGTCGTTCCCTTGAATCTTCTGTTTGGGGTTGCAGCTGCCTGGGCGATTGCAAAATTTGAATTTAAGGGAAAAAGCATGTTGCTACATTCATTGACCTGCCATTTGCGGTTTCGCCTGTGATTGCTGGCCTCGTTTTTGTCCTGCTGTTTAGCGCCCATGGACTGTTTGGACCGTGGCTACTTCAGCACAATATCCAAATTATTTTTGCGGCCCCTGGAATCGTGCTCGCTTCCATATTTGTCACCCTTCCATTTGTGGCCAGAGAGCTCATTCCGTTACTGCAGGCGCAAGGAACAGCTGAAGAGGAGGCTGCTCTTACCTTGGGAGCAGGAGGGTGGAAAACATTTTTCAAAATCTCCCTTCCGAGCATGAAGTGGGGGTTGTTCTATGGATTGATTCTTTGTAATGCTCGTACAATTGGTGAATTCGGTGCAGTTTCGGTTGTTTCTGGCCACATTCGTGGGTTAACGAACACAATGCCTTTACATGTAGAAATTTTATACAATGAGTATCAATTCGCCGCCTCTTTTGCTGTTGCGTCATTAATGTCGATTCTCGCCCTTATTACACTAGTGTTGAAAAATATAATTGAGTGGAAATCCGGAGGGTTATGCAATGAGTATACAAATAAAAAATGTCACCAAATCGTTCGGCTCCTATACGGCACTTCGCAATATCAATTTGGATATACAAACAGGGGAGCTCGTCGCTTTACTAGGACCGTCGGGATCAGGAAAGACCTCCCTGCTTCGTATTATAGCTGGGCTAGAAGCGGCGAATCAGGGGACGATTCTCTTTGATGAGCACGACATAACAAACAGTGCTCCAAAAGAGAGGCAGGTTGGCTTTGTCTTTCAGCATTACGCCCTCTTTAAGCACTTAACCGTTTTTGATAATATTGCATTTGGCTTACGCGTACGCCCACGAAAAACACGACCTTCCAAAGCGGCGACGAATAAGAAGGTTGAGGAGCTGTTGAAGCTGGTCAAAATGGAAGGACTCGCTGAACGCTATCCAGCTCAGTTATCGGGAGGACAGCGGCAACGGATCGCGCTTGCGAGAGCACTCGCTGTCGAGCCAAAGGTGTTGCTTCTGGACGAACCGTTTGGGGCACTCGATGCGAAAGTTAGAAAGGATTTAAGGCGATGGCTGAGGCGATTGCATCATAACATTCAAGTGACTAGTGTGTTCGTCACCCACGACCAAGAAGAAGCGATGGACGTTGCGGATCGTGTGGTGATTATGAGTGACGGGGGAATCGAGCAGACGGGTACGCCAGAAGAGGTTTATGAGCGCCCTCAAACTCCATTTGTGTATCACTTCCTCGGCCAAGTGAACTTGTTTAAAGGGAGAATAAAGGACGGAAAGGTGACTTATGGCAACCTCGAAGTCGAAACTCCGGAATATGAGAATAGAGAGAACTCAGTAGCTACAGCCTATTATCGTCCTCATCATATTAGGATCGAACGACAGTCTCCGAGTAAAGGGGCAATAGAAGCAACGATTAGTCGCGTCCATATTGTCGGGCCAATTGTCAATCTTGAGTTAATTGCCTGTCACAACGAAGAGTGTATCGAGGCTGAAATTAGCAAGGAGCGATACGAGGAATTGGATTTACGAGTCGGTGAACTCGTTTATGCATCCCCGTCTCACGTGAAAGTGTTTCTTCCTGAAGACTTTTCCATTTAAGCTGTTCTTTTATGATAAGAAATATAAATCCTATCATAAATAAATGAAATTGATCATTTTAAGGAGGAAGTCCCAATGAATCAACAATATGATGATAAAGTGGAACATATCCTTAAAGCTCTGAAAGAAATTGAATACGGTTCAGTGCTGATCACGATTCACAACTCTAAGATTACCCAGATCGATCGAACAGAAAAGAAGAGACTGACAAAGGAGCAATAGGTTGCAGCGTCTAAGAAGGAGGAGCAGAGGGCTATATACAGGGCAGCCATTCGTGGGTGCCCTTCCTCTCTCTTATTTTATCGTTTACAATTTGTCGAGGATGAGCGGGCAGTAAAAATAGATGGGGATTATTTAAAATAAGAGGAGATCTATCAATTACCGAATGGAACAACTAAAACAAAGCGGGAGAATACGGTAAACTAGTATGATAAAATAGCAAGCATATGCGTGAAGGACATGTCGCAAACCACTAATGCTTGAACACACTATTCTCCGGAACGGTAATAAGAAAGGAATTGGGGGAAAAAGTAACAGTGAACGGAGAAATAGCTGAACATTCAGTGTGAATGTGTCAATAATAAACAAGGTACGTTTTTGTACGGGTAACATTGCGATCTAGACGTGTTTTCGTGCCGAAATAGAGCGGCTCTCGATCTTTAAAACGAACGAATCTGGAAAACAAATTCCTGCTAATCTTGCCTTTCCAGGTTCAGACATAGAACAGGGGACGGCCTATTTCACGTTCAATAGAATCGACCTCGTAGAATCTATGAATAAAACAAGCGAAGGAGAGATATACGATGAAACCGAAAATTGATATTGTCACTCTTGGAGTGGAAGACCTGGAGAAATCTGTTCGCTTTTATCGCTACATGCTGGAGCTAGACGATGAACAAGTTGTCGCTGGCGAAGATCATGTCGCTTTTTTTCTCGACAGTGAGATGTCGCTCGTGCTGTTCCCACGTGCAGAAATCGCGAGAATAGCCGACCAACGTACCGTTGCTCCGAGCTCGGCCGAGATTATGTTAAGCCATACCGCTGCTAACAAGGAAGAAGTCGATGAAATTCTTACTCAGGCTGAATGTGCGGGGGGGACTATCCTCCAACAAGGTTCAGCAAATGAATGGGGATATGCCGGGAGCTTTCTTGATCTAGATGGCCATATTTGGGAGGTCAGCGCAGCTATAGGAGGAACAGAATAATAGGTTCTCGACCCGGACGACATGGTACGAACGTATTTTTTTAGCTGTGGAGGAACGCTGTTCATGGCGTATCTACTGTGCAGCATTCAATGGCCTTGCCGATCGTAAGTGAAATGAGAATCGTTATTTCTACTATCGGGTCGCACGATGGAATGAGAGCTGCTGAAAAACGCTCGGGTTGAACAAACCATTTACAATTTTTTTTAGCAAAACTCTATTTACTTTTTCCATTAACCTGTTATGATGTTCTAGGTATTAAGCGGAGAGGAGGAGCGACGACGGGGCAGGAATGCTTTGTTTTCGCTGGAGAATATGAGCTTACAACATACACAGAAGCGAGATGTGGCCCGTGCTGGGATGCTTGCCTTGGCTTGGCCGATTTTTATCGAGCATTTTTTTGCGAGTGGTTATGGGTAACATCGATGTTTTTATGCTAAGCCAATATAGTGAAAAGGCTGTTGCTGCTGTTGGGGTTTCCCTGCAAATTGTCATGGTAATGTTTTTTTATTTTTGGCTTTGTTTCCATTGGGACGCAGATCTTCGTCGCTCAATTGCTAGGGGCAAAGAGAAAAAAATGACCTTCAGGAAGTGATTCAAACCGCATTGAATTTGGCTGTGCTCATCGGGATCGTTGTGGGCGTTGTCTTTTTCTTTTTTTTGCAAAAGACTTTTTGGCTTGGATGGGTCTAGAGGACTCTTTAGTTGCCATTGGCAGTCCATATTTGCTCATTATTGGCGGAACCTCTGTGCTTGTGGCGCTGACCACGACCATTCTGGCTATTCTGCGAAGTCATGGTTATGTGAAGGAAACACTGTTTGTACCGGTCGGCATAAATATTATAAGCATTATCGGAAACTATCTCTTTCTATTCGGGCCATTCGGCATACCTGTGCTAGGTGTAACAGGAGTGGCGATCTCGACAGTGATTGCCAATTCGATCGGAATGCTGATTGCTTTTTATTTACTCAAGCACTACATTGGCTTTTCTGTCAATGTCCGTTCAATTGGCGAGGTGAAATGGCGTTATGCAAAAACGATTCTTGTCATGGGCATTCCGTCTTCAGGTGAACCGCTTTCCTACGCCGGGGCTCAAGTATTCATTACGATGTTTGTTGCTATGATGGGGACGGCAGAGCTTACGACAAAGGTATATACACAAAATATAGGGCAATTTATTACATTGTTTTCGATCGCGATTGGACAGGCAACGGCGATATTGGTCGGGCATTTAGTCGGTGGAAGAAGAGCAGATGAGGCTTACAAACAAGGGATTCGTAGTTGGAAGATCGGGCTAGTATTTGCCTTTGGTTTAAGTACAATTCTCTACCTGTTTGCAGAGCCGATTATTTCGCTCCTGACCAACGATCCGGATGTTATTGCACTTTCGAAAACGCTTTTTCTATTAACAATTTTACTTGAGGGGGCGAGAACAACGAACATCGTCATGATCGGCTCCTTAAATGGAAGCGGTGATGTCAAGTACCCAGTACTCGTCGGAATCATCGTTATGTGGGTGATCAGTCTTCCCCTCGCTTATTATTTCGGGATCGTGTTTGCCCTCGGTCTGGCCGGTATTTGGCTCGCCTTTATCATTGATGAATGGCTAAGAGCAGGCCTAATGCTCTATCGCTGGCGTTCCCGGATTTGGACTACAAAAGCGGTCGTATTTAAAGAGGATCAAGACCATAAAGCTATATAAAGTAAAAAACGTGAGCAGCTTCCTGCAGGAGGCTGCTTTTTATATAGTCGAATAAGCCCGATCATCTGATTAAAAAGTAGTTAACTAGGAGGCGAAAGGGCGCCTTTGAAAAACTCTCCGATTAAAAAGGATTTTTGAATCTAGACACTCACCTATCGCCCATTTTTTGCATAACCTGCTTAATAAAGCACATTTACTTTGGAGGGAGTGTAAAGACGATGGGAAACGTTCTTCACTATTTTGCGGGGAATCATACAGCTAAAAGCTTTTATCCATTGTATGCATCCAATTTTCAAGGGCTAGAACATATTTTCAGACTTCATGGTCCATCTACTACAGTGAAATCGAAACTGATCAAGAAGCTGGGAGAAGAGTGGAAAAATAAAGGATTTGATCTCGAATGGATTCATGGCTCGTCCGATAATGACACGGTCGACGGGGTCATTATTCCTCGTTTAAAGGTTGGTATTTATGGGAATGCACCGCATCTGCTTGAGCAGTTTGATGCGGAAGGGGAAGAGGTAAATACTGAATGCATACTGGATACAAGCTACATTGATGCAAAGAAAGATACAATCACGGAGGAACGAGAAAGAACTGAGCAAGTCGTCCAAGCAGCACATCGTTCCTTTAAAACGGGCTTGAGCGTCCACGATGGCTTAGAGGATATTTACATTACAAATATGGACTTTGACAAGGCGGATCAAGTCGCTGAACAGCTGATAACGCGTTTGTTTGCTGACGAGGAGGACGCCGGGAGAACTCCAGCAGTAAAGCATCGGTTTTTAGGTGCTTCGACGCCACAAGGAGTGGTGGACTATATTCCGAACATCACGGCAGGGCTTGAGCATAGATACTTTATTAAAGGGCGTGCAGGAACTGGTAAATCGACCTTACTCAAAAAAAATTGCCGCAGCCGCTGAAAGTCGTGGCTTTGATGTCGAAATGTATCATTGCGGCTTTGACCCGGAAAGTATCGATATGGTGTTGGTTAGGGAGCTAAAGTTCTGTGTGTTTGATAGTACGAATCCGCACGAATATTTCCGGAAAGGGAAGGCGACGAAATCATTGACCTCTATGAACTAACCGTGGCACCGGGAACTGACGAAAGATACGTACGAGAGATTTCCGAATTGACTGAGAGCTACAAATCTTTTATGAAAATCGGGATCGATTACTTACTGGAAGCGAAACGCATGAATGACGAGGTTGAGCGAATTTATAGCGAAGCGGCTCGCGATGAGATTACTGAACAAGTCTATCATTCGTTGAATGATCGGATAGAAAAGCAGGCAGAAGCATTGGATGAATAGCGATTCGAAAGGGGCTGACCCAAAGGGCCGTTTCTATACGGCCTGTTTCTTTTAGCGCGTTTGCTCGTTGCCACTACTCGTTTTTTGTGGGCCAGGGCGCCCAACCGAACCCGAAATTGACTTTATCGAGGCCTCGTAGATGGTAGCGCTGAAAACAAAGGTTTTGGTCGACATGATCAAATACGCTTTCCACGTCCGTTTTTCGAAACCCGTAAAGTTTTCGGCCTTCTCGCTATGGAGTTTAACTCTTTAGGATAACCAACAAAAGCCTGCTCATCAGGTCAGTTACAAACCTTTAGGGCAGACCCCATTTTTATCTTTCCGTGCCTATCGCCTTCTTTTCGGCAGGATCGCAAACAGCTAGAACTCACCCTTTTAGACGGATGTCGTCTGCTTTGGCGTCGTCCATGCCTTCTTCCATGAGTGCTGTACAAACAGCAATAGTCCAAGAGCCAAACAGGCAGAAAGCGCGAATAGAATAAACCCGCTTGCATAAGTTCCTGTTAAATCCTTAAACAAACCGAGTATATTTGGCAGGAAAAAGCCTCCGACACCTCCAGCTGCCCCTACAATGCCAGTTACCATGCCGATTTCTTTGTGGAAACGCTGAGGCACAAGTTGAAAAACAGCGCCGTTGCCCATGCCGAGGCAGCCCATACCTATGAATAACGCGGTGAGAGCGAAAACAATAGCCGGAAGAAAGCTAACAGCAAACATTGAAAGCGCAACGCCAATAAAGAGCACAATAAGCAAGCGGGCGCCGCCAATTTTATCAGCAATTAAACCGCCTACGGGGCGCAACAAGCTGCCGGCAGCAACGACGAGTGTTACAAATTCTCCTGCCCTTACGCCTGAAACAGCGTACTGGTCGACAAAGAAATAGCTTAAAAAGCTTGACAATCCTACAAATCCGCCAAATGTAACGCTGTAAAGTAAGCTAAAGTACCATGTATCCCGCTCTTTAAATACACGCAAGTACTCTTTTAACGGCTTCGGAGCTGGCTGGTTTGGCGGTTCCTTTGCCATAAGGCATAAGAGAGCAGCACAAGGGAGAGAGGGATGAGTGCTAGCCCATCACGCCATTCCAACCGACAACTTCCGCTAGCCTTGGTCCGAACAATGTGGCAAATAAGGTACCGCTATTCCCGGCCCCTGCAATTCCCATTGCCACCCCTTGCAAATGGGGCGGGTACCAACGGCTGGCCATTGGCAACGAAGCGGAAAAACTAGCCCCAGCAACGCCGAGCAGCAACCCAATCGCCATCAATTCGGACACGCTCGTGCCGAACAACCATCCCCATAACAACGGCACCATCGTTACAATCATCCCTGCTATGCTAGTCTTTTTTTTGGCCCATAACGATCCGTCAGAATACCAACGAGGATGCGAAAAACAGAGCCTGCAAAAATCGGGATACCGACGATGAACCCAATTTGTGAAGCAGTTAAGCCAAAATCAGCGGTAATGTACGCTCCAAGAGCACCAAGCAATACCCAAATCATGAAGCTTACATCAAAGTATAAAAAAGCGGAAAACAACGAAGGCGCATGACCGCTTTTGCGCAATTCAGAAAGTTTCATTTTCCAACACTCCTTCCATTTGCTCCGCCTAACGGCTCCGCGCTTACTGCACTTACTTTAAAGGCCGGCATGTGACAATCAGGGTCTAAATCACCTGTTATCAGTCGATTGACGTTTTGCTTGCCGCTCCAGTGAAAGGGTACAAAGATTGTGTCCTCGCGAATCGTATCCGTACAGCGGCAACGGACGATCATACTGCCTAGTTTAGTAGTCAGCTTGATCAGAGTTTGATCAGCGATTCCGTGCTTTTTAGCCGTTTCTGGATGAATCTCTGCAAAAGACTCAAAGTTTCTTGCCATAAGGGCAGCGCTATTTCTTGTCTGTACACCAGTCAAATAGTGGGCAAGCACCCTGCCCGTTGTTAAATAAAGGGGATAATCGCGATTCGGTTCTTCTTTTGGAACAGACGGCACATTTGGAACAACGGTCATAAGCGCTTTTTTGTTTGAACGATAAAAACAATCCGCAAATAACATTGGAGTCCCCGGGTGAGCCAGATTAGGCACGGCCAAAAAATCCCCTTTTCTTTCCTAAGCCGCTCATAGGTTATACCGTAGTAATCGGCAACCCCTCCTTTGCTGGCCCTTCTTAATTCAGCAAAGATGTCTTCAGCACAGGCATAGGAAAAATAATCTCCTTTGCCAAGAACAGAAGCAATGTTACAGATAATTTGCCAATCATGCGAGCTCCGCCATAAGGTTCCATGCTGGCTTCACGCAACGTCACTCTGCCTTCTACATTTGTTATCGTACCTTCGTCTTCCAAAAAAAGAAGTAGACGGCAAGATCAAGTCGGCGAGCTGTGCTGTTTCAGAAACAAACAAGTCTACAGCGACAAGAAACTTCAGCTTTTTTTAAGGCTTTCTCGACAAAATCTGCTTTTGGATAGGATACAACCGGATTAGAACACATTAAGACCATTCCTGTAATTTCTCTCTTGTCTGCTTTTTCCATTATTTCAAAGGCAGATACACCCTTCCTTGGCATTTGTTCAGGCGATATGTCCCAAATGTCGGCAATATGAGCGCGATGTTCTTCATTTTCAATTGAACGATACCCTGGAAGCTGATCCGCTTTTTGGCCATGTTCCCTCGCACCTTGGCCGTTACTTTGTCCAGTAATTGCTGCAAATCCACAGGAAGGTTTGCCTAGCTTTCCTGTAACCATGAGAACATTCAGGAAATTATGGACAGCCATTGATCCATTTGTTTGCTGTTCAACCCCCCTTGCGGTAAAAATCATTCCTGTTCTTGCCTTGGCAAACTTTTCTGCAACCATTGCAATGGTTTCGTGGCAGATGCCTGTTTGCTCAGCAATTATTCCGAGATCGAGCTTGGCAATATGGGCTTTTACTTGCTCAAACCCTTCAACTCGTTCCTGGAGGAATGTGGAGTCTTCGTAGCCACCTTCCAAAATGCATTTCAATAACCCATTTGCCAATGCCGCATCGGTACCAGGTTTTAGCTTTAGGTGCAAATTGGCCAGCCGCGCTGTTGCCGTTTCCCTCGGATCAATTACAATGAGGAAAGCACCGTTTTTTTTCGCATCTTCAATATAAGGTATCAGCGTCGGTTGACACTCAGCCAAATTGGTTCCTACGAACATTAAACATTCTGCAAATAGAATTTCCTCAAGTGAATTGGTTATGCCTCTATCAATTCCAAACGCCGTGGTAGCAGCCGAAGCAGCAGCTGACATGCAGAGTCGTCCGTTATAGTCAATGTGTCTTGTTTTCAATGCAACCCGAGCAAATTTCCCAAGCAAATAAGCTTCTTCATTTGTAATCGAGGCGCTTCCATATACGGCCACTGCATCGTGTCCATCTTCTTGTTGAATAGCGCTAATGTTTTGTGCGATTTGTTCCAATGCTTCATCCCAACTAACCGGAATCCAATTGCCATTTACCTTGGCCAAAGGCTGTGTAAGCCGATTGGTGTGAAACACGTGTTGATGTGCCTTCAGCCCTTTCACACATAAACGGCCTTTGGATGTAGGATTATCTTTACCAAGAACCTCGTACGATACTTCGTTTCCATGCTTGCGCTCAATTAAGTGCATGTTGCATTGTACACTGCAAAAAGGGCATTGGCTGTCATAGACGATTTCACGCTCAGGCGGGAGCCTTTTTTCCTGCAAATGTGATTGCATCAGAGTACGATCCCTCCACTCAAGTTTTTATCTCTTTAGTTCACTGGAATTCGTTCTATAAGCTTGCGGCTAAGTGCCGCTGTTTCAGCTAACTGTTTATTCAATTTTCCCTGACGATCAGGATCGAACACGACTTCGCGAACATGAATAACGCCTTTGCGCGCGAGCCAAGAACGGACATTTTCATTGTAATGTGCTGATTGCCTAAAGTATTGCAGCAAAGCGCAAATAACTTGAAAGGCCATCTCCAGAGAATCGTTCGTGCAAAATAACTCTGAAGCAATTACTACTTCCCAGTTTAATGGCGATTGGGAAAGACTAATATCAGTGAACTGGCGACGATGGTCAGCTCCTGTAAAGGACACTTCTGTTTCCGCAGGAAGCTGCACAAAGTGGAACAAATCGAGTAGCTTTTCAGCTAAGTGCCTTCCTTCTGGCCAGCTATACTGGATTTCGTCGATGCCAACCCGCAAACGCTTGCCCGCAAAAACGGCAGGCGACATATCTAGTTTTTCAAAAGCATAAGGCAATTGCTTTTCTGTCAGTCCTCGCAGTTGCAATTGATTGGTTGATGAAAATCGAGCCTTCGCAATTGCAATTGATTTGCTACTAGAGCAAATTGCTCAAACTGTTCGGCTCTCATGCTGCCTGCTATGTGGGGTGGTGTAATCGTATAACTGCCATTGCTTTCTTGACTTGCATTCAGCTCCTTTGGAGCTATCTCTGGAAAGAACAGGCCGGCATAATAAGCGGCCGCTTCTCGGCAGACTTGGCACCCGTCTTTGTTTTTCCAGCCTAGTATTTGGCTAATTTCAGAAAACGTAACGAGCCTTTTTTTGGACGATTGATCGTGCGACTTGTTGTTCGGTTAACGAAGTGCACCTGCACAACGGTTTCCATTCAGCTAAATCGACAATTGATTGAAATGGCTCATTGTTAAAGCTTTCTAACATAGCGGTAACTCTCGCCTCGCATCCACCGCACGAGCTTGCAGCTTTCGTTTCTGCTTTTACCTTTCCGACTGTGTTCTGTCCGGCTGCCATCGCTTTAATAATGTCGCCCTTTGATACAGCATTACAACTGCAAATTAGATGAGAAGCTGGCTGAGAGGCTAGCTCTCGTTTGAACGCAGTTTCATCTTCTGTTAGCAGCCGTGTTTTCTCCTCATGTGACAAAGGTGTGTTTGCCTGGATCAACTGCAAAAGCTGACCGCTTTGACGCGTATCGCCAAACAATACTGCCCCAGTGAGACAATTCCCTTTAAAAAGGAGCATCTTGTATTGATCTGTGATTTCATTTAAAGTTGTCAAAACAGTACAAGAGCGAGAACTTGTTGTGTCGCCTGCAGAAAAAAACGTTCACACCTGATATTTTTAATTGCGTGGCTAATACAGTGCCGTTATAATACAGCCCAGGCTGTTCACAAAGCTCACGGGCAAGCACTTTTGCTTGCTCATATAAGGGCGCGACTAACCCATAAATAATTCCTTTATGTTCGGCACATTCTCCTACGGCATACACACCCGAAACGTCAGTGCAGAGGCGGTCGTCAACGACAATTCCCCGATTTGTTGGAATTTTGCTTTTCTTGGCAATGGCAATGTTCGGCCGGACTCCGGCTGCCATAACAACAAAATCAGCGGAAAGAGACGTCCCATCTTGAAAACGAAGGCCTGTTACCCGTTCCTCGCCCATGATTTCCGCTGTTTGTTTTTGTAGTAAAAAGCGAACCCCTTTGCTTTCAAGGCTCTGTTTTAACAGCCGGGCTGCGGTTTCGTCGAGCTGACGCTCCATAATTCGGTCAGATAGATGAATAACGCTTACGTCGAGGCCTAAATGAGCCAGCCCTTGGGCGGCTTCGAGACCAAGCAAACCTCCACCAATGACAGCCGCTTTCTGGGAACGAGTAGCCCATTCAGCCAAGTGTTCGCAATCACGGATTGTGCGAAAAACAAATACGCCTTCTTTCTCCACCCCTGGCACTGGAACGACAAAAGGATCCGAACCAGTAGCGATCACTAGCTTGTCATATGCAAATTCTCCTTTGTCTGTATAGACCTTCTTGGCGACGGTATCAATACTGGTCGCTTTCTCACCTAACCTCAGCTCAATGCCATGGTCAACATACCATTCTAGAGGATGGATATCGATGCTTTGAAGTGTCTGCTCCCCTTGCAAAACAGAGGAAAGTAAGATGCGGTTATAGCTCGGGCGGTCTTCTTCTGACAAAATCGTGATGGCAAACTGGCGTGGAGTAAGCTTTAACACTTCCTCAACCGTGCGGACGCCAGCCATGCCATTACCAATAAAGACAAGGCGTTGTATGTTCGACTCCCGGCTCATCCAATCCCTCCTTTTAGCAAGCATTAAATAAATACATAAATATTGTCGCCCTCAACTTTCACGTCAAAGCATGCTACGTTACCTTGGTCTCCACCTTGTGCGCTGCCCGTTTTCATGCAAATTTTCCAATCGTGCAGTGGGCAGTAGACATAATTGCCGCTAACAATTCCTTCAGAGAGGGGTCCGCCTTTATGAGGACATTTGTTGTCAAGGATGCGAACGGAGCCATCCTCTTTCAAAAATAAGGCTCTCTCCCTTCCCTCGATTTCGACTTTCTTGCCTAAGCCTACAGTCAACTCATCACGTCTGGCGACAAACACTTTTTTTAGGGGCTTTCACGAATGCCATTACACGCCTCCTCCATGTTTAACAGCAATTTTTTTTCTTTTCAAACAATTGAATTTGCCTCTCTTCGTTCTCAACAATCGCCGCCCAAGGATCTTGGTGTCTAGATAGAGCGATTTCCATCCGTTCGACTAGCGCTGCTCGTTCCACTTGATCATCGAAAATCGCCTTTTTAATGGACTCAAGCCCGACTCGTGCAACCCAATGGGAAGTTCGCTCTAAATAGGTGGCTTGTTCCCGGTAGTATTGCAAGAACGCGCTGATCGTTTCGATCACTTCTTCTCTCGTTTCCACTTTGCAAAGTAGCTCACCGCTTCTTAAATCAACACCTCCATTTCCACCGACGTATATTTCCCATGCCCCTTCTAGCCTAGAATCCCGACATCTTTTATTCCTGATTCAGCACAATTGCGCGGACAAGCTGAAACTGCCATTTTTACTTTGTGGGGAGTATTTAGGCCCTCGTATTTTTTTTCAATTTCAATTCCAAGGCTGATAGAGTCTTGTGTGCCAAAGCGGCAGAAATCTTGGCCGACGCATGTTTTGACTGTCCGCAATGTTTTGCCGTACGCGTAGCCAGACCGCATATCTAAATCGCGCCATACATTAGGCAAATTTTCTTTTTCCACGCCGAGCAAATCAATGCGCTGACCGCCGGTTACTTTTAACAACGGCACATTATATTTTTCAGCAACATCGGCAATTTTCCTTAGTTGTTCTGGATTGGTTACGCCGCCGTACATTCGCGGAACAACCGAGAACGTGCCGTCTTTCTGGATATTCGCATGAACTTTCATTGACAAATCGTGAATTAGCATCATCTGTGTAATCAAGCGGGCTAATGAGGCCTAAATAGTAATTGAGAGCAGGGCGGCATTTTGAACAGCTTCTGCCGATTTCCACCCAAGCACATTCATTACTTCACGGACATAGGATAATCCCATCTCGCGGATCGAGGCAACGACAGCTTCGTGAGTCAATTCGGTACAGCCGCAAAGTGGATCTGGTTTTGCTGCTACATCTGTCCCTGTTTCGAGGGCCAGTAGTTCGGCTACTTCCGGCTTACAGCCGCCACAAGACCTTGAAGCATTCGTACTTTGTCTGATTTCGGCGACTGTAGAAAGCCCTTGCTCTTTAATCGCACAGACAATCTCTCCTTTACTTACGCCGTTACAACCGCAAATCGTTTCCTCGTCTCCCATTGCTGCTACTACAGATGTATCGTTGTCATTTGACTCAGACAACAAAAGTGACGCTTTATTCATGACTGAAATGTCTTCGCCGGATCGGATTAAGGAAAGAACTCGATTCGTGTCATTCGTATCGCCAAATAAGACAGCACCTGCAATTTTGTTATTTCTGACAACAAGCTTTTTGTATACCCCGCCAAATTCGTCATGCAAACGAATCGAGTTCGTATCATCTTCCTCCCGAAACTCGCCTGCCGAAAATACATTTACGCCTGAAACTTTTAATTTAGTAAAAACGATGGAACCTTCATAGCCGGTGGTCTCGTTGTTATTTTTTTGCACATACGTGTTCAGCAAGCGCTTTGCCTTGTTCATACAGAGGCGCGACTAGTCCATAAACGACGCCACGATGTTCGGCACATTCTCCGACTGCATAAATGTCTTTTTCACTCGTTTCCAAATGGTCATTGACGACGATTGCTTGATTGACTTCCAGCCTGATTCCCTAGCCAATTGAACATTCGGGCGAACGCCTACAGCCATGACGACAAGATCGGCTTTTAAGCTAGTTTGATCACTGAAGGAAATGCTCGTAACGCGCTTGTGCCCATTTATTTTGACGGTTTTCTTATTTAAATGAAACCGCATCCCCTGCTGTTCAAGTTCAGCCTTCAACATATCTCCAGCCTCTGAGTCCAGTTGGCGATCCATTAAATGATCGGCTATATGGACGACATCAACATCCATCTTTAAGTTCAAAAGGCCTCTAGCAGCTTCAAGCCCTAATAGTCCTCCACCAATAACGACGGCTTTTTTATAAGATTTCGCTGCCTCGATCATCAATTTGCAATCTGAAATGTTGCGAAAGGCAATAACGCCTTCTTTATCTGCGCCAGGCAAAGGGAGCATAAACGGATCTGAGCCTGTCGCAAAGATTAACCGGTCATAGGAACGTTTAATGCCATTGGCGCTCCATACTTCTTTTTTGCTACAATTAACTCGTACGACCGTATCTCCTGTAAACAATTCAATTTGGTTAGCTTCATACCAAGCATAGTCGTTTAAGACAATGTCGTTTACGCTTGCATCTCCTTGAAGGAAAGACGACAACAAAATCCGATTGTAGTTTGGATGGGACTCTGCGCCGAAAACTGTGAATTGAAAACGGTTAGGCTCACGCTTCATTATTTCTTCGAGTGTACGGATGCCCGCCATACCGTTGCCAATTAGAACAATTTTTTTCTTTGTTCACAATTCAAAACTCCTTTGTTTAAATACAATTTATCTCACTTGAAACATTGACTGGTCCAGCGGCTGGTCTTGCAAAACGACGGAAGCGTACATGGAAAGGGACTTAGCATACGCTTGAACTTGATAGCTTGTCGTCAAGATAGGCAATACAACCCCATTTGCACATTCTGACAATACGATTCGCAAATCGTCGATTTCTTGCTCTGTTTCACAAAACGCGTGAGTTAAGTGTCCTTCTTCAAGAAGCGGCGGATAGCAACCGTTATTTTTTGCGGCAAAACTCGCTTGTTAATCGCATCTGTACCGATCACAACTGGAGAAAGAGTAGACTTTTTTTGAATAACGCGCCAATTGCAAACCGAAAGAACGTCCTGCTTGTTCTACCTCCCGAGTTCCCGCCATAAGTTGCCCCTTTACTGAACGGATATCATAGCCTTTCTCGCCAAGCTTTGCTAAGAAAGCGGACAACACCCACTTGGAAAAAAAATGGAATTGTTTGATTTTTGCTAGCTTGAAGAGCCGTAGAGATGTCCACATCAGTAACCGTCCGTCGCTTGTTTTGTCGAAGGGGAGCAGTAAAAACATCCGCTCCTTTCTCCCGTAGCGTCTCCATAACTTCCGTAGCCTTTCTTAGCGATAATATCCCAGTGCCTGAAAGCGGCTTGTTTTCAAACCATGTTACAGAAGCACGGACGGAGACAACATCGCCGATTAAAATTACAGCAGGGTTCGCTAAGTTTGCGATGTTGACATTAGCAACAATCGTCCCAAGTGTTCCTTCAACTGACCGCTGCCTGCTATATGTACCCCACTCGACAACGAGCACAGGCGTACTGACTGGTTTTCCGTGTTTTATTAGCCGGTCGGCAATGGCGGCCAGTTGTTTCATGCCCATATAAATCATTAGCGTATCAACCGATTGAGCAAGAGCGTGCCAATCAAGATTTTCCTGTTTCTCATTCCTGTCTTCATGGGCTGTCACGACTGCAAACGAGCTTGAATATGCTCTATGAGTCGCCGGTACCCCCGCATAAATCGAAGCAGCTGTACCTGCTGTCACTCCAGGAACAATCTCAAAGGGAATGTTATGGGCTTTCAAGTAGGCAGCTTCCTCTCCTACCCTGCCGAACACGGCAGGATCGCCCCCTTTTAAGCGAACGACACATTTCCCTTTTTTTTGCGTGGACAAGCATTTCTGTTTGGATATCGCCTTGGCATAACACATGATTGCGCGGTTGCTTGCCGGCATACACCAACTTGGCATGATCGCTTATTCCTATGATGATCGCCGGGTTGACAAGCCTGTCAAAAATAACAACATCTGCTTCCTTTAACAGCTTTCGTGCTTTCACAGTCAACAGATCTGCGTCACCAGGACCTGCACCAACAAGGTACACTTTTCCTTTTATAGGCATTTGGCACTCCTTTTCAACATGTAAAATGGATTTCCCATAGTCTAACGTGGATCGTTACCCCACTGGCGAAAATTGTTATATTTTATTCCACAATTATGTTCGACAAAAGCTGAGAACCCCAAACTGCAACGCTTCCTCCCAGGCACATCATTCCTTGTTAACCTAAGGCTTCCGCTCTACGAAAAAAATTCCAATATTCGACAATCGTCTTATTCTTGCAAGTTTTCACCAATTGAAGAAAAATTGTTGAAGTGTAAACGACTGGAATCATGTCGTTCATTGACTGCGCACGATTTATATGATATTATTTGATTGGTCAATCAAATAATAAATTAATCGATCAATCAAATTGTTGCGCAACATATCATAATGATAAGAGGTGAGAGATATTGAACGACGAAACAGTTCTTGGTTTGTCCAAAGGTGAGAAGATGCTCATTATCCTTATTCCGCCAATCCTCGGGGCGTTGCTTGGTTGGTTCTTGCCTACCATAGCCGAATGGGCCACGAAGTTGCCGTTTATTCCATTCGACCAACTGATCGAATGGATTGCAGCATTGGATTCCTATTGGGTTTCGCTCATAGCAATGCTCGTGGGCTTACTCGCTGGAATTTTCTTTACTCTTTACGCCTTCAGCGAATCGTTAAAGGTTTCTATCTCCGATCAGGAAGTGCAGTTAAGTTCCAAAGAGAAGGTTAGGACGATTCTAAGGAAAGATATTTCAGCTATTTTTGTCGAAGACAAACAACTCGTTTTGCTTGGGACCGATGGCGTTGAGCTGTACCGGGGGCAGCTAGATTCGAAAAAGGGGTTAACGGCAGAGGCGTTCAAGCAGCACCGTTATCCTTGGGTAGAGCAAGACCCCTTTGAGAATCAGTATTTCCGTTGGGTAGTTGACCATCCTGACTTTTCCAGACACGTCAATACTCTCCTGTACGCGCGAGAGCGGGCTTTGAAAAATGATAAACAGGAAGAAGCTACGGCATTGCGTAAAGATTTGATTAATCTTGGCGTCGTTGTTCGTGATGAAGATAAACGACAGTATGTAAGGAGCGTTCAGGGGTGAGAATAAATGAAGGATGACCAGAAGAACGAAGGCAAACAATCGTTTATCGCTGGAGCGAGGCGTGAACAGATTATTGAGGCAGCGATTAAGACGCTTGACGAAATTGGTTATGTAAAAGCTAGCTTAGCACAGATCGCTAAAAGAGCGGGAATTAGTACAGCGCTAATTTCTTACCATTTTGCAGATAAAAACGATTTAATGAACCATCTACTAATGAAGCTATTAGAGCGATCAACGTCATATATTTTAAAGAGAGTACATCAAGAACCTACTCCATATAAGCGGTTAAATGCTTTTATTGCTGCAAGCTTGGCTTACCAAGATGCTCACCCTGCACATAACGCGGCTTTAGTAGAAATTATCTTTAATGCGAGAACACCCGATAGTGTTCCGTACTATAAGTTTAATGATAATGGTAGAGATCCGATCATGGATGAGCTTCAACAAATCCTGCACGATGGCCAAGAGCGCGGAGAATTTGGCGCTTTCCATGTAGACGTCATGGCCAATATGATTCAAGGGGCTATTGGTGAGTATATGTTTAACGATTCCTTAATAAACGAAATCGGCTTAAAAATGTATAGTGACGAGCTCGTTGCCATTGTTAATAAAGCAGTAAAAAGTGCTGACGAATGAGGATTTGCTAAATTTCATACGCTTCGACTCCTTGCGTAGACCGCAAGTGGGTAAGCAGTAGAAAAAAAATATCGTGAAAACTGAAGGACTCAAGAGCTGTCTCGACAGCTCTTTTTTGTATTGTATAAATGTAACTACTCGAGGCGTTTTTTTATAGTAAGGGATAGGTTTTCATGGACTAAGGCAATTTTGCATTTAAAAATCCTCTCCTACTAGCTTAAATACATCTGTCCAAATCGAACCGCATTGGTCGATTGCTTTCGCACACCGCCACGCTCTATGCTGCTGCTTATTTATGCTGAACAATCCCCCTCTTTTCATTGCTTACCGTTGTAAAAAGAATTGACGATCTTCTACTTTATCGACAAGCGATTTTTTTAATAATTTTAAAATTTTTCTTGCAAAAAAAACGGAAAAATGATATATTTAACATACTAAATATAAGTATATTTGATATAGCTTATATGGCTTTTCAATTGGAGGGATCTAATATGCCATACGAGACGATACGAATCGATAAGCTGATGCATATGAAGGCAGTAATTGCCGAAAGGATATATCAAAAAATTCAGCCGCTGGAAGTAGAGGCTTGGATGACGAAGGAGCCTGTATCATTTGATGAGCGTATGTCAGGAGAGCACATCCATTTAAGTGCAGGAGATAGGTGGGGCAACCTTTGGGACTGTGCTTGGTTTCATTTTACCGGTGACGTCCCTGCAAGCGCGAAAGGAAAGAAGCTCGTTCTGCTCATTGATGTGAATGGAGAACTGTGTCTGGTCGATGAAGAAGGCACACCGCGGCAAGGATTGACGAATGTTAATTCTGAATTCGATTTCTCGTTAGGAAAGCCAGGGAAGCGTGTCGTCGAAATTTCATCAGGAGCAACAGGTCAGGAAAAGGTCGATCTGTGGGCCGATGCAGGCTGTAACGATTTGTTTGGCCGCTTTCGAAGCGGCACCTTGAAGGAAGCCGATATCGCCATTTGTGATGAAGAAACGAGAAATCTCTACTATGACTTTGAAGTGCTGCTGGAGCTAGCAGAGAATTTGGAGGAGGATTCGGTAAGAAGGGCACGGGTATTGCAAGCTCTGTATGATGCCTCTCTTAATCTAGTGGATTGGTCGAGCGAATCGATTAAAAAAGCAAGAGAGCTCTTATCCATCCCTTTATCAAAGCAAAATGGTGACACGGACTTAACGATTAGCGCGATCGGACACGCCCATATCGATTTAGCTTGGCTCTGGCCGATACGTGAAACGCTCCGCAAAGGCGCCAGAACGTTTTCCACCGTTCTACGCAATATGGAAAAGTATCCGGATTATACTTTTGGTGCGAGTCAGCCCCAGCTATTCCAATGGATGAAGGATTCATACCCGAAGTTGTATGAGCAAATCAAAGAACGAATCGAAGAAGGACGTTGGGAAGTACAGGGCGGCATGTGGGTTGAGCCCGATTCGAATGTAGCCGGGGGAGAGGCGCTCATTCGCCAAGTATTGTACGGGAAGCGTTTTTTCAGTGAAGAATTTAATATAGACGTTCGCACGCTTTGGGTGCCTGATATTTTTGGTTACAGTGCGAGCTTACCGCAAATTTTGAAAAAAAGCGGAAATTGACTATGTGATGACACAGAAGCTGTCGTGGAGTGAGTATAATGATCACCCACACCATACCTTTCATTGGGAAGGGATTGACGGCAGTCGTGTGCTGACGCATTTACCTCCAGAGGATACGTATAATGGACCCGCTGCACCGCGCTCGATTAAAAAAATTGAACGAGAATATCACGATAAAAATGTCTCAGAAAACAGCTTGATGCTGTTTGGAATCGGCGATGGTGGAGGCGGTCCGGGTGAGGAGCATCTCGAGAGGCTGAAGCGAGTCGATAATTTACTTGGACTGGCTCCAGTCGTACAGGAGCATTCGATCCATTTTTTTTGAAAAGCTAAGCCAATCAGCGGAGAAGTATAAAACGTGGACCGGCGAGCTTTATCTCGAAAAGCATCAAGGAACATTGACGTCGCAAGGACGCAATAAAAAATACAATCGCCTCATGGAAAAGTCGCTCCGGGAGCTGGAATTTGCTGCCTCAATGGCGCTCGTATACGGAGGAAAAGAATATCCGAAGGACCAGCTGGATGACATCTGGAAAGAGGTTCTCCTTTATCAATTTCATGATATTTTGCCGGGTTCATCCATTAAACGAGTATATGATGAATCGCTGGAGCGCTATGAGCAGCTGTATGAGAAGGTGCAAGCGTTAACGAAGGAATATTATGTAGCGTTAAGTAAAGCACTTCATTTAGAAGGAACGATTGTCTTTAATTCGTTACCTTGGGATAGAAGTGAATGGCTCGAAAGCTCAACAGGCTGGAAGCAGATTACGATTCCAGCAATGGGGTACCTCGCTGTTGATGAAAGCGCTGCAAGAACCCTTCCTCAGCAAGCGTTATTACGAGCCGAAAAAGATTTGCTTGAGAATGATCTCCTGCTCATTCGTTTTAACGAAAACGGGACGATTGCCTCAATATATGACAAAGAGAACAAGCGTGAAACAATTGCAAGTGGCGAAGCGGCCAATCAATTAACGATTTATCACGATCATGGTGACGCTTGGGATTTTCCAGGAGACTATCGACAAATGAAGTCGGAAGCTCCGAAGCTTGTTGATGTGAAGTGTCGAGTCGAAGGGCCGTATGCGACGATTGTGCATCAGTTTACGTTTGGAAATTCCGTGATTCAACAATCGGTCGTCCTGACTCTTTCCAGTCGGCGTATCGATTTCCAAACAAAGGTTGATTGGAAGGAATCTAGGAAAATGTTACGTAGCTCATTTCCGTTTAATGTAAGGGCGGATCAAGTGACAAGTGAGATTCAATTTGGGTATTTGAAACGTCCGACGCATCGCAATACGCTCTGGGACTTTGCCAAGGATGAGATCTGCGCCCATCATTGGATCGATTTGTCTGAGCCCGGTTATGGGGCCGCGCTTTTGAATGATAGCAAATACGGGCACAGGGCTCAGGGGAATGTGCTCGATATAAATTTATTAAGGAGTCCGCAATATCCCGATCCAGAGGCAGATCAGGCTGAGCACGAATTTGTTTATAGCCTTTACCCTCATCACGGCGATTTTAACAAGGCGGAAGTGTATAAGCGCGGCTACGAACTGAATGTTCCTGTTTACCAATTGCCAGAGTCAATAGCTAACTCTGAGGTACAACCTAAGAGCCAGTCGCTCATCGAACTGAGCGGAGACGGTGTCATGATTGAATCCATTAAGAAGGCAGAGGATGAGCACGCTTTAATCATTCGTTTGTATGAAGCTGCCGGGAGCCATTCAGAGGCATCAGTAAAACTAGCATTCGCAACTGAGGAAATATACGAAACGAATCTACTGGAGAAACGACTCGATTCTAAAAGCTTACACGAAGAAGAACCGATTTCTTTTACTCCATTCGAGATTAAGACGATCAAATATGTGTTTAAGCACTGAGCATTTAAATAAAAGGCAATATCCTAATTAGAATATCGTTTCTGACATCTGGTTATCCTACCTGTTCAGAATAGAGGTTAGAAAGTAACTCGTTCAATCAACAGTATTCATCCGCATAAAAGCTTATCGTCAATCAGCTTGACGGTTGACTGCAGCAAGTAGTCAAGGCTTTATTTCTTACAGCTATTGCTAAGAGCGGACTTTTTGAACATCCTCTATAATAGAACAAAACTAGGATGGGTGGGATAAAAGATGTCAAAAGAAAAGCAACCTTTATATTTACAAATTCGTGATCACTTCAAGGAACTAATTGCAGAAAATAAGCTTCAATCTAATGAGCAAATCCCTACGGAAAGCGAGATTATGGAAAGCTTTGGTGTGAGTCGCATTACGGTCGTAAAGGCACTGGCTGAATTAGCGAATGAAGGGCTGATTTATAGAGTGCGCGGCCGTGGAACCTTTGTCAGTGAGGGAAGCAGGCTTAAAGCCCAGGAGAGAACTGAGCAGAAGGTTAAAAATATACCGAAAAAGGTAGGGATGATTGTTCCATACGTCACCGATTTGTTTATGTTGAGGGTGCTGACTGGCGTTCAAGAAGTGCTGCACCAAGAAGGGATAAGCTTGTTGATGGCAACGAGCGGGAACTCTAAGCAGAGCGAAGCGGAAATGATACGTGACTTACTGCAAAGCGGCGTTGATGGGCTGATCATTTTTCCGGTAGATGCCCAAATCCATAATGAAGAACTGCTTGCGTTGAAAATGAACCAGTTCCCGCTCGTGCTTATCGATCGCCCATTAGCTGGTATTGAAACTCACTTTGTCGGATCGGACGGGTTCCAAGGCGCAAAAATAGCACTTGAATATTTATGGGAGTTAGGGCACAGGGAAATTGCAATTATATCCGATTCGCCTTTGCCGACGATGACGGTCACCGACAGGGTTTCGGGATATATGGAAGGCTTGAAAGAAAAAGGCGGGCTGATCGATCCGCAATTGATATTGACGGAATACAAGATTAGCGGACACGAAGGAATATGTCAGAAACGTTTTCGCGTTTTCTTTCGAGTCGGAAAGCAACAGCTATTATTGCATTGCATTCGAGTCTAGGCGTTCAAATTTATGCCCTTGCCGAAAAGCTCGGGCTATCAATTCCAGAAGACTTATCGATTGTCACGTTTGACAATCCGGTTTCTGATTATGATCGTTTTGAAACCTTTACACATATATCTCAATCAGAGCAGGACATGGGGAGAAACGGTGCAAGAATTTTATTGGATATTATGAGAAACAAAATCGAACACGGAAAGTACCACAAAGTGATTTTTGAACCGAGGCTCGTTGTTAAGCAAACGACGGCACAAATACGAGTGTAAAACATCAGTGGACTTGCCTCCACTGATGAATAAATAAATTTTTCTTATTCAAGGTGGAAGCGCTTACTGATCTGTGGAAGGGGGGATATCTGATTCACTGGCTTCGAACTAACTGCTGTAACAATTATTTGATAGGAGGCTGAAAAATGAAAAAGGGAATGATTTCGAGTCTGTTGTTCCTGCTGCTTGTCGTGGTCGGGTGCTCTGATTCCAGTAGTTCTGACGCGGATGGAACGAAGGTTATTTTTTTGGCACGGTTCAACCGGTTTATCACAGGAAGGGATTGAAGCAGTTGTTGATGCTTTTAACGAAAGCCAGTCGGAAATCGTCGTTGAGCTACTTATTCCGTTTCGGATGAAGGTGCAGATGAGCGACTATTGACGGCAATCGCTGGTGGAAACGCTCCCGATCTCGTGTTCTTTGATCGGTTTAAGGTCGGTTCTTGGGCTAATCAAGGCTCACTGACTTCGTTAACTGAATATGCAGAACGCGACGGAATTTCTAGGGAAGATTTTTATGAATATACGTGGGACGAATCGTCATATGAGGACGACTTATATGCAGTACCTTTGACAACGGATTCACGCTTGCTCTTTTACAATAAGGATCACTTTTCGGAGGTAGGACTTGATCCCGATAATCCACCGACTACGATTGCAGAGCTGGAAGAAGCAGCTGATCTGTTAACAATTATTGACGGCAATCGGATTGAGCGACTCGGCTTAATCCCGTGGATTTCTCAAGGATGGCTCTATTCATGAGGCTGGGCCTTCGGTGGAGAATTTTATGATGAAGAAAGCGGAGAAGTAACAGCAAATGATCCAAAAATCGTCGAAGCCTTAGAATGGATGGTGGACTTCGCGCAAAAATATAAAATCGAAAACATTACGAGCTTTTCGACATCCCAAGGCAGTGACGAAATGGATCCGTTTTTAAACGGGCAATACAGTATGAAGGTCGATGGTCCATTTTCGGTTTCGCTTATTGAGCGACATAAGCCTGATTTGAACTTCGGTGTTGCGCCGATTCCGACACCGACAGGTGACGATTTTACAACGTGGTCAGGTGGACATTCTTTAATTATGCCTGAAGGCTCGAACCATCCAGAAGAAGCTTGGGAATTTATGAAGTTTTTTTGTCGGGGAGGAAGGGCAAAAGATTTACAGCGAAATTTCTGGTGACTTCTCGGTTTTAGAGTCCGTTAATGAAGAGCTGTTTACCGACGATCCGATTTATAAGGAATTTATTGATATTTTACCAGATTCCAGGCATCGGCCAGTGATTTCCGAAGGACAGCTACTGTGGAATGAATTAGACAGTGCAAGGGATAACGCAGTCCATGGCAACGGTACCCCGCAGGAACTATTGGATGCTGTTACTAAACGGGTGAATGACGCATTGAATTAAGAGCTGATCCGAGGGGGAGGCTCCCCCTTGATCCTTACGATGATGAGGAGGGGAAATATGGAACAGGAATCACCGATTCGTACAGGTCCATCCGTACCGAAAACGGATAAGAAAAAAAAGCTTAATGTAAAAGAAAATATGGCGGGCTGGTTGTTTGCAACTCCTTGGATTATCGGTCTGCTTATTTTCTTTGCATTTCCGCTTTTTTCATCGATCTATTTCAGCTTTACCAACTACAGTGTTTTACAGCCTGCTGAGTTCGTCGGGCTAGCAAATTACAAAGCGCTCTTTCAAGACGATTTATTTTGGGTATCGATTTACAACACGGTTTATTTTGCTGTATTTTTCGTGCCGCTTAGCATAATTTTTGGCGTCGCCTTGGCCATGATATTGAATTTAAGAGTGAAGGGCATGGCCGTCTACCGAACGATTTTTTTCTTGCCGACACTTGTGCCTCACGTAGCCATTGCCGTGCTGTGGGTATGGATGCTCAACCCTCAATATGGCCTCGTAAATGGGTTTCTCGATTTAATAGGAATCCAAGGTCCACCGTGCTCGGAAGCGAGGCTTGGTCGAAGCCGTCCCTTATTTTGATGTCGCTTTGGGGGCTGGGTCAAGCTGTCATTATTTATTTGGCAGGCTTAGGAGATATTTCGACTGAGTATTATGAGGCGGCAGAAGTCGATGGGGCAAACTGGTTTCAGAAAACATTTAAAATTACGTTGCCGCTGTTAACACCGGTCATCTTTTTTTAATCTTGTGATGGGATTTATCGGTGCTTTTCAGCAATTCACGCTTCCTTATGCGATGACAAACGGATCAGGAAGCCCGGCTAATTCTTTAACGTTTTATGTCATGTATTTGTATGACAACGCGTTCAGCTATTTTCGAATGGGCTATGCGTCTGCGATGGCTGGATTCTCTTTATTATTATAATGGCGCTTACGGCTTTAATATTCTGGTCGTCAAAGCGCTGGGTTCATTATCAAGGTGAGTAGGGAGAGGTTATATGGAGCCGCTATTGAAAAGACGAATACAAAAATTTCTGGCACATTTCTTTTTAATTATTGCTTCTGTTTTTTTTCTCGTTCCGTTCATTTGGATGGTCTCAACATCGCTGAAGCCGATCTCGCAAGTTTTCACTTTCCCGCCTGAGCTCATCCCAAATCCGTTTGAATGGGGAAACTATTTGAAGTCAATGGAGTATATCCCATTTTGGCAGTATACGTTCAATACGTCAGTAATTACTGTATTAAGCACGCTCGGCGTGGTGATTTCGTGCCCGATGGTTGCCTATAGTTTTGCCAAATTAAGGTGGCGTGGCCGAAATGTTCTATTTGTGATTACGATTGGAGTTATGATGATCCCCGGCCAGGTTACGATGGTTCCACTTTTTTTTGCTGTTTAATAAATTAGGCTGGGTCGGAACACCGCTACCGTTAATTGTTCCGGCATTTTTCGGGATTCCGTTCTCAATTTTCTTGCTGCGTCAATTCTTTAAAGGGTTACCCGATACGTTGCGTGAAGCAGCACGCATTGACGGAGCGAGTGAATGGCGAATTTATTGGCAGATTATGTTTCCGCTCGCCAAGCCGGCTGTACTGGCAATCGCATTGTTTCAATTTATGGCAGCTTGGACCGATTTTCTTGGACCGCTCATTTATTTAACAAATGAAGGCTCTTATACGCTATCGTTAGGGCTTCAGCAATTCCAAAATCAACGTGGTACGGAGTGGAATATGATGATGGCCGTTTCGACGATGATGACCTTGCCGATTATCGTTCTGTTTTTCTTCATGCAAAAAAACATTTATTCGCGGCATTACCTTTACAGGAATTAAAGGGTAGAACTGACCTAAGTCTTTGTTGAAGCATACGCATAGTCATTTTAAACTGTCGGGACAGTGAATAGAAGCGTGTCTGTTCAAAAACCGTATAAGGTCTTGAACAGACACGCTTAAAAGGGGTATGGTTATCAAGTTATATTGGACTGCTACCCGATTTTCTGCTTGTTACCGTAGTGTCATTGTCTACTTCAGTCATACCCTTTAACTATTCGAGCGTTACATCATGAAGCCTTAGCTTCCTAGTCGGGTGCTGCCAAAGTCCCTTGACGCTTTCGTTCACGCCGAGTAAATAATCCTGATGGATAATTGGCAAAATAATTGCTTCATCGGCAAGTGCATTTTGCGCCTCTTTGTATAATTCAAGACGCTCGTCTTCGTCTACACTTCGGCGTGCTTGAGCCAAAATCTCGTCAAGACTGTCATCTTTAGTGAATGTACGGTTTCCGGATGCTCCGACGTTAGAGGAATGGAATAAAGAGTATAGCCCATAATCAGCATCTCCAGTAACAGTTGACCAGCTCAAAATAAACATTTCATGTTCACCGTTTGCTGTTTGGTCAAGAAAAGCTCCCCATTCTGACACTTGAATACTAGCATCGACGCCAATTTCTTCAAGCGATGCTTGAACGTAAGCGGCAATGTCCTCCCTCTCTCGTTCATCGCTCGTCCAAAAAGTGACTGATAAGCCGTCTTCATAGCCAGCTTCAGCTAAAAGCTCTTTCGCCGCTTCTGGATCGTATTCAATTTCAGAAATATTATCATCATAGCCGAAGACCTTAGGTGCTAGCGGGCTTTTTGCTGTCAGTCCGATCCCGTTGTAAATGCCTTCCACTATTTCTTCTTTGTTGACCGCCATGAAAAACGCCTTTCGCACGCGCGGATCGTCAAACGGTTCCTTCTCCGTGTTGAAACCAAGATATATTAATGCAACACTTTCTGTTGCATCCACAAATAATCCGTCTGTTTGATTCACGCGCTCGAAATCATTGGGGTTCAATGGGTCGGAAATATGAGTATCGCCCGTTTCGAGCTCGGCGATCCGTGTTAGATCCTCCGGAACGACCTTAAAGGTCACCGTATCAAGCTTTGCTGGTTCTCCCCAATAATCATCGTTTCGCGATAAGCGAATGTATTGACCAGATTGCCATTCGTCGAATTTAAAATAACCGGTTCCAATTGGTTTCTCATTAATGACCGTTCCTGGATTGGCTCCCTCTTCCATTGCATCATAATCCTTCTGAATCATTTCAGCGCTCATGATGCCGCCACCGTCGTGAGCAATGTGAGCAGGGAGTGGAGCGAATGGATATTCTGTAATCAACTGAACCGTATACTCGTCGATCACGTTTACATCGCTGATCATATCGTAAAGGAAGGCACGTTGAGACCCGATCTCTGGGTCAAGCACCCGCTCAATATTCGCTTTTACGACGTCGGCGTTAAAATCTGACCCGTCATGGAATGTAACCCCTTCTCGTAGTTTGAACTCCCAAACTGTATCTTCAAGCTGCTCCCACGACAAGGCGAGTCCGGGTTGAAGTTCAAGGTTTTCGTCTGAAGAAATAAGAGTTTCGTAGATATTAGATGCGACATTGCTTGAATATGTATCGTTCGAACCATGAACATCGAGTGAAACCGCTTCCGAAAGGCTGGAAATAATTAAATCCCCTCCCGTGCTATCTTCCGTCCCTTCACCAGCTGCGTCGTCATTACTATCCTCCACATCAGACTCGCTCGGCTCACTGGCGCAGCCAATGATGAAAACAGATAGTATTAGTAGCATGAACATAAACAAATGCCTCGTTGATTTCATTTACATCCTCCTCGTACTCATTATCAAAATACAATATTACTATAACGGAATAAAGGTTTTTAGACAAGATAAAACATTCTGTTTAAATAATAATTCAAGTATTTTGATTTCATAATATCGAGATAGTGCCTCAATCATTGCGCCCATCCTTTCCTTTTGTGAAAAGATAACTCTCGAAGCGACTTTTGCTTAATTGATACAAATTAAATTTAACTAAAGACTATTTACCAAATAAATTGTATTAGAAAAATGATTTGATGTATTCCTTAGCTACCCCTATAAAGACTAATCGGGCAGCCAAAAAAAGAAGAAAAATTTACCGTGATAGTTTACGGCAAGATCGGGTGGTTCTTGTCTGTTTGAGCCACGATTCGGAATCGACAGCTTTGCGGTGGAAGCGAAAATATTTTCAGAAAATAGGCGTAAAGTAACCCTATCGTACGAAGGAGCATAGTTTATTAATTTTTCACCTACAATGTGTGTTCGTTAAGCCTACTGTCGATGTGACCTCAACAGGGAGTTCGAGTCCTCTTCAGACATCAATTCCTTAAGAATGGGTTCCGTTTCAGCTATTTTTCTCAATTTTAAAGGTTTACGAAGAAGCCACTCTACACCAGGCTTCATCGTAGTTGTTGGATGCGAGTAAATATCGGAGGGTAGGATTGTTTCATCAATGACGTAGAGGTACCCATTCATCGTGCCATTATGAAAAATAGTTCCGCACTCTCCAATTGCGACGAGCGAGGGCTTGTGTGAGAAAATACGAGCGATATCCATTTCCTGTGTAATGGTGCTGCCTTGTAACAATTCTCCAAGAATCAAGGGCGAGCGTGATACCATCGTTTCTCTTTATCCAAATCCAAATAGTCCTCCTCCTCAAAAACAAACTTCTTTGCACCGCTCAACGATTCCTGCTAACAGTTGTTAATCCTAATAAAAAGGTTAAAACGGCCTACATTATTCAAAGGCCTTCTTACACTAGCTTAATAGATGTAATAGAATCAGAAAGTATATTTTGGCATAAGTTGATTCGCTCCTATGCTATCATTGGAATTTGAAATTATTCGACCAACTGGAACAACAATATCAACTTTTTGGGATCTCCGTGCCGTTTGATATAATTTAAGTATGGGAATAATTATTGAAACCATAAAAAACAATAAACTTAGAGTAGGTGAAAAGGATTGGCCATATTAATTATTGCCATCATTTTATTATTTATCGCCTCCAGTTATTTTTCTGGAAGCGAAACAGCGTTGACGGCAACAAATGAAATGAAGCTGCAACTAAAAGCGACAAATGGGGATAAAAAAGCGGCACGCTTATTAAAGCTGGTCAACAACCCTGATTTGTTTATACCAGGTATATTAATTGCAAACAATGTACCAAACATTGTACTTCCTTCATTGGTTACGATTGTGGCACTTGAATACAGTTGGAATATAGGCATAACTACAGCCTTGTTAACGGTCTTAATTATTATTTTTGCGGAAGTGATGCCTAAGTCGATTGCAGCGGCATTTCCTGAAAAAAATTGCTCATATAGTCTATTATCCAACGATGTTCATTCTCTTAATATTGAAGCCGTTCATCTTCCTATTAAACCTGTTGACAAAAACAACCATTAAACTTCTTGGACAAGATCAAGGTAATCAAATAACGATTTCTAAGGCAGAGATGAGGGCAATGGTAGATATTGGTCATACGGAAGGGACGTTTAAAAATGATGAAATGTACCGCTTAAAGTCGGTCTTAGACTTCAAAAATTTAAACGTGGCAGACGCATTAAAAACACATCGTGTAGAGATGAAAGCCATTTCCGTTGATACGTCATTTGAGGAGGCATACGAGTTCCTATTAGCGAATCAGTTTACACGCTACCCTATTTATAATAGTGACGTTGATGATATAATTGGCGTGTTTCATTTGAAATTTATATTACATTGGGCAGGCAATCGTGAGAAAAGTATTCGGGATTATTCAGACTTAGATCCATTGTATGTTTATGAATTTGATCCGATTGATGTAGTATTTAAAAAAATGATGCAAGAAAAGAAACATATTGCCATTGTTTTAGATGAGTACGGGGGGACAGAGGGATTAATTACCCACGAGGATTTAATTGAAACGATGATAGGACAAGATATTGAGGATGAGAAAGATGAAGGTGATTCATTAATCCTAAAGCATACGGAGACACAAATTATTTGTGATGCTAAGGTGTCATTACATCGCTTAAACAATATCTTTCAAACTAACATAATAGAAGACGCTGATAACCTGTCTGGGTTTATTATGAGTAGGTACAGTTACTTACCTAAAGCCGGTGAGACGTTCACCTATGAAAACTTGGAATTTAAAGTGCTGGAAGTAAGTGAACGAAGAGTCAACCTTGTTGAAATTAATAAGATGAGAGATTGAGCATGCATGAGGAGCTGCTCAAAAAAAGGACAATAGGTTTTCCAAAAGGGTCAACTTACCAAATAGTAAGATAGCGTACTTTTCTATCTTACTATTTGGTGTAAAGATTGAACAAAATAGATTTTTCATTTCAATTAGTACATAATTTTGAAAAAAAGTTTGATCATTTCTACCTATGTTGTTAACCAATCGCGCACCGATTGCAGAAGATCGTGCTACAAAATATATGACAGCTTTGCTTGCTATATCTACGCACCTCACAAGGAAAGAAGTGAATTTTGAAGCGGGTTTCGGTTGTAAAAGTGAGTATGGCCAGTACGTATGAAAAAGGGAGCTATCAGAGAATGACGAAAGAGCACAGGCATACACCTATGCCGTGTGCTCTTTCATAGAATCATTATCCTTGCTCCCGTTTTCTCTTTGCTTCATCATAATTCCCTTCATATCGCTGCAACCGTTTATTTTCGAGCCAGTAAACCTGTTGAAAAAGCTTGTTGATGAAATAACGATCATGAGAAACAGCGATAATGGTACCGTCAAAATCCTCCAAAGCATCCTCGAGCACTTCTCTCGACTCAATATCGAGATGGTTTGTCGGCTCATCGAGTAAGAGGACATTATTTTTTTTGGTACATGAGCTGAGCGAGACGGAGGCGCATTTTCTCACCGCCGCTTAGCTGAGAGACCTTCTGGAATACTTGAGTCCGTAAAACATAAAGCGGGCGAGTATCGATCTAGCTTCTCCTTCAGTGACGATGGCCGCTTGTCGAAAAAGGTCTATGACCGTTTCATTTCCAATGTTGGCAAATACATGCTGTGAAAGGTAGCCGAGCTTAACTTGGCTGCCAATTTGAACTGTACCACTGTCTGCATCATATTCTTTTAAAATAATTTTCAGTATCGTCGATTTTCCGCTGCCATTATCGCCAATAATGGCCACTCGTTCCTGATATCGAATGAGCAAGTTCACCTTATTAAATAATGCCTGCTGTTGAAACGCTTTAGAAACGCCTTTTAACATAATAACGTCATTTCCGCTCCGATCAGAAGAGGCAAGCTCAATCTTCATCTTTTTGCTGTTAAGAGCTGGGCGGCTCAGCTTATCCATTCGCTCGAGCGCCTTTTCCATACTTCTTGCCCGTCTATGAAGTCCGTCATTTGGCGGGTTCGCCCGATTCGCCCAATCGCGCAATCTTTTAATCGCTTCCTTCATTTTCTTAATTTTTTTCTGTTGCTCCTCATAAGCTTGAAATTCTCGAAGTAATCGCTGCTCCTTTTCCTGAAGATATGGTGTGAAGCTCATCGGATAAATCGTTAATTCACCATCCTCAAGATCGAATATTTTTGTTGTTACTTGATCAAGAAAATAACGATCGTGTGAGATCATTAGGACTGTACCACGATACGTTTGCAAAAAGCTTCCTAGCCACTCTACAGCCCCCATATCCAGGTGGTTCGTCGGTTCGTCAAGCAGAAGTAGATCCGGCTCTCGCAGGAGAATGAGACCGAGGCCGACCTTTGTTTGTTCTCCACCGCTGAGCTGGGAAAACGGCTCATCTAAAAAGCTTTGCAGCCCCAGTCCGGCGGAAATCCGCTCAATTTTTGCCGGTATTTCGTAGCCATTACCTCGGGTAAATTCCTCCTGAAGCTCTCCATATTTATTCGCTAATTGTTCGAGCTGCTTCTCATTTTGTGGAGAAGCAAGCTGCGCTTCAATCGTTCTCATTTGTTGTTCGACTTTCAATAAAGCAGAAAAAGCCGTTTTAAAAACAGTACGTACGGTCATTTCTTCTGGAAACTCTGGAATTTGGGCGAGATAGCCGCGAACACTTCCTTTTTTTCCAATGAATTTGTCCACTATCGCACGCCTCTGTTCCAGCGATGAGGCGAAGCAGAGTTGTTTTTCCGCTGCCATTGCGTCCAACAAGGCCGATTCGCTCTCCCTCGTGGATTTCAAAGGATAATTTCTCAAATATTATATGACCGCCGTACATTTTTTCAAGCTCGTATCCGCTACAAATGATCATTTTATTTTACCTCCCGATTATTCCTTGCAAAGGCGCAAATGGCGCCACACTTTATTCTTTTTTTTATAGCAAAAAAACGCAGAGAAACCTGTTCTCTGCCGTCCAAAAAAAGGTATTTAAAACAACAAAGAAGAGCCTAAAATCGGCTCTTCTCGTCAAAGGCCAAAAGCGAAGGCGAGCTAACTTTTTGATGTTAGATCGTCCTTTGAAAGACAACAACGCTTTTGCCTAATATTTTAATGGAAAGAGACGTTTCACTGTTTTTGTTCGACTATTCAGTTGCTAAAAAAGGACAAACGTGTCCCGTTAGCAGCTATAGTCGAAAAAAATTGCACGGCAAATATACAAAAAATTCATCCATTGCTCGCGCACAAAAACAGGCTGATTCATCTCTCTCCACCTCCGTTCTTTTTTTGTCATTACTACTATCATAAGCTTTTCTGTTGCTTTGATCAAGAAAAAGCTTATAAGGGAGGCCTTCCTTTTTGGAATTACCGAGGTTTAACAGCTGGCTGGTCGAGTAACGATCATTTTACGGTATTAGAACAAAGACTAAGGGAATACGATGCTTAATTAAACGTTTAATTAAGCGTCGTATTCCCGTTCGTACTGATAAAGGAGAAAGAATGGGTCAGGATTTTCTGTCTACATGGAGCGATGGAAGTGGATTGTTAAAAAAACGGGAAGGCGGGAGGCTTTGTATAAGGTTCGCGAGTAAAATAGTAAGGGATTCCCAATCAGGCGGAGCTGAACCTCCGCCTGACTGGCCGCGCGCACGCTAGCTGTAGCTAAGTTGATTTGACGATCAGCATGAGAGAGCCTGTAATTGGAAAAAGCTTCAGCTACTTCGCCTTTGCACGCGCACGGTCCTTGTCGGCATCTATTTTTTGAGCGTCTTTAATACTTTCCGGCTTTTTTGAAAGAAACCAGCCAGCGAGCACAATCGTGACAAGTATACCGTAGAAGGACAGCTTCCACGCCAAGGAGTGCGGGAAGTGAGCATCAATAACAGCGAGTGATGGGTGAGCGAGTACTGTGATTATAAGCTTAACACCAACCCAGCCGACGATAATAAAAGCGGCACTTTCCAGCCCAGGGCGCTTTTGCAGCAGTACTACAAACTTCGAGGCGGCAAAGCGCATAATGAGCAATCCGACAAAGCCGCCAAAGAATACAACAGCAAACTGTCCGGCATCGAGGCTCCCGATTTGCCTAGCCCAGTTGGAGTCAAAACCATAGCCAAAGCGACTGCGGCAAGGATCGAATCAATTGCAAAAGCGATGTCTGCCAGTTCTACCTTCAAGACGGTCATCCAGAAGCCGCTTTTTTCTTTCGACTTTTCCCCTTTTTTTCTTAAACTTGTTTACAGCATGCTTTCGAAATAAATGGTTTCCTGCAATAAATAGTAGGTAAAGCGCGCCAATTGCTTGAATTTGCCAAATATCAACGAGAAACGAAATGACGAAAAGCGAAGCAATCCGAAAAACAAATGCTCCCGCCAAGCCGTAATACAAGGCACGCTTTCGCTCTTTTTCTGGCAAGTGCTTGACCATGATCGCCAAAACGAGTGCATTATCAGCTGAAAGAATCCCTTCTAAAGCAATCAAAACGAGCAGAACCCAGCTGTATTCCAAAATTAACGACAAATCCATATCTTGTCTCTCCCCTCTTTCCTCATCTGTTGAATGGAAAGAGCCTTTTACAAAAACAAAAAGACCTCTGCCATTCATTGGCAAAGGTCTTGCTAGACACGTGTTACTATGCCAACAAAGCCGGAGGACATTAAATCCACGTAATGACGACTTTGTTTCAAGTTAACAATAAACTTGACGCTACTCCCCTTTGGAGGATCGTATGTAATTAAGCTTATCTTATCTACTTCCATTTAATTTGTCAAGAAGAATGCCAGGACAAGAGGCCACTTACTAGCCAAAGAGGCGACTATCTATTAAACTAGACTAATATTATATAGTATGGTCGAAAAGGAGTTTTTGAATGGCTGAAATCGAGAATACGGAAGGTATTGAATCACGCGTGCTGATCATGACCCCCGTTCCGATAGAACAAGAGGCGGTACGAGCCGGACTAGGGAGTGCTCAGGACGCTGACATTTATTTGGCTGGAGTCGGTTCGGCAGCTGCAGCGGCGAGTACAGCAAAAAATTGGCTGAACGGACGTATGATTATGTCGTGAATGCTGGAATTGCCGGAGGCTTTACGGGACAGGCGGAAATCGGCTCTCTCGTAGTCGCTACAAAAATTATTGCTGCTGATTTAGGAGCAGAAACAAACGATGGCTTTAACAGCTTAGAAGAGCTCGGTTTTGGCCAATCGTGCTTTAATGTTGACGCGGCACTTGTGTCGAAGGTAACGCGTGCACTACAGGACGCAGATTTTCCGGTTTATGCGAAGCCGGTACTAACCCTCTCAACTGTAACCGGAACGCAACGAACGACGAATGAGCTAAAATCGCGTTTTCCGGAAGCGGGGGCAGAGGCGATGGAGGGCTTCGGTGTTGCCCAGGCTGCATCGCTTCACGGTATTCCGGTGCTGGAGCTTCGGGCAATTTCTAATGTCGTCGGACCGCGCAATCGGGAGTCCTGGCGAATTGAAGAAGCGCTGCGCGTATTAACTAGAGCAATGAAGCTAGTAATGGAGGAATTGAAATGAAGATCGCTTTTTCACCGTGTCCGAACGACACTTTTGTTTTTCATGCATGGGTTCATGGATTCATCGATAATGCCCCGAGCCTTGATGTCACATACGCTGATATTGACAAAACGAATCAGTGGGCGCTTGAAACGAATGGGCCTGAAGTGATGAAAATTTCTTATGCGGCTTTGCCGTGGGTTCTTTCTGAATACGCTTTGCTTCCTTGTGGCGGAGCGTTAGGAAGAGGATGCGGTCCCCTTGTCCTGACCAAGGAAAAAAACAAATGACCCACAATATTTGGCGGGACGGCGCGTGGCAGTACCGAGTGAACGATCGACGGCTTATTTACTGTTTAGGCTTTGGGCAGCCAAGCAAATTCCTGCAGGAGTAGGAGAGATTGTCGTAATGCCATTTCATGAAATTATGCCTGCTGTGCAAAAGGGGACAATTGATGCTGGCTTAGTTATCCATGAAGCGCGTTTTACTTATCCGTCATACGGTCTTAGTTTAATGGCAGATATGGGGAGCTGGTGGGAGGAGGACACAGGATTTCCGATTCCGTTAGGTGCGATAATCGCCCATCGCTCGCAGCCAATAGCAGCAATCACCGATTGGGTGCGTGCTTCGGTTGACTATGCCTGGAACGAGCCGGATGCTTCGCGTTCCTACGTGATGGCTCATGCTCAGGAAATGTCGGAAGATGTGGCGCGTCAGCATATTGACCTCTATGTCAATCAGTTTACGCGCGATCTGGGCGTGCAAGGGTATGAGGCGATTACCAATTTATTAACACGCGCAGCCGAAGAGGAATTGGTCCCTGCGTTTACGACATCCTTATTGCAAGCAGAAGGATAAGTGAGTAGGCTATCATGCATGTTAAATCAGAAGCCGTACAGCATTTTCGTTTTTAAAAGGGGAGTCTTTAAGTTGAAACAACGGCTTATAAGACGTCCCCATCATTTATTATTCGACAAAGGTGATCACGTGCTGTTCCTTCGTAAGCTTTGCTAACGGCACAGACTCATCTGGAGTGTGAGTCGCTGTCGTTTCCAATAGGTAGCTGACGCGCCTCGTAGAGAATGGCTGTTCAAACGGGAAAGGTGTGAGACGTATAGTGTCCTTATCCTGCCAAGAGCCATTAAGTCCTTCGGGAGCAAAGTCAAATGGCTGACGAAAGCCATCCTTAAACCAGGAAACTTCATTTTCTTTTGACACGCCCCGTTTATTCATATAGACGTAAAGCGAACAATCATCACAGAATTGCAACAGTCGGAAGTGCTGTTGAAGCTCGTCCTCTGTTGGCTTATCAGTGAGCTGTTTCATTAAACGCTCCTGTCTCGAGTTTTCCTGTTTCAAAAAAATCAAGGATAGCCTCCTCAACATTGGGCACTCCTTTGAAAAAAAAGAGCAGAAGTGAAGGCTGCATAGGATGGCTGCATAGGCGGATTGCGCTTCAACCTCATCGACGCCTCTTCGGTAAGCGTCAAGCTTTGTTTGCAGTGGAAAATGAATAAAATCGTGGGGATACAATTCTTTTGCATGAAAGGTAACCTTCTTATCAAGCGGTATCCAGGCGCGATCGTGCTCCCGTATCGCAAGGAGTACCTCTTCGCGGCGATCTGGATAAGGAAAGAGATTTCGATGCCAATGCTTTGCTATTTCGTATGAAAGAAAGGCGTGTTCATGCTGCTCTGTTAATTCTAGCCATTGCTCATTTCTTTGGGTGACAATCATTTTTTATCCTCCTTCTCTTAAAAAATTCGGCATGGGCATGATTTTTCCTGCAACGATTCAAGGAAAGGGAACGAACTCTCGTGATGAAGGTCCCTACGATTCGAGTGAAAAATTCGCTCGCTCGTTGTATAGTTAGAGCTTCTTTTTGCCATTCAGTCGGCCGATAGATTACGGGGGGATTAAAGCGTATTATGGCGATAAATGTAGGAGGAATATATGTACCATGCGAAAACATTATCTAAAAAAAATAAAGCTTTTTGTCATGATATTCTGGCCTATTTTAGTGACACAGGTCAGCTATAATGCGATGAACGTTGTCGATACGATGATGTCTGGGCGGGCCGGAACGGATGATTTGGCTGGGGTGGCGATTGGTTCGAGTCTCTGGATGCCGATTCTGACAGGATTTAATGGAATCTTGCTGGCGGTATCGCCGACCGTTGCCCAATATTTAGGAGGAGGAAAACGCCACCTTGTTGCGCGCTCAGTCACGCAAGCACTGTATTTGACAGTGCTTCTCGCTGTCTTTGTCGTTTTAGCAGGCGGTTTTATTTTAGACGGACTGCTGTCATTGATGAAGCTTGATCCAGACGTTCATCATATCGCAAAGCATTATCTGATTGGCCTTTCGTTTGGACTCTGGCCGCTTTTTGCAGCCAATGTACTTCGGTATTTCTTCGATGCACAAGGGTTTACGAGAATCACGATGGTGATTACGGTGCTAGCTGTTCCGGCAAACTTCGTATTGAACTATAGTTTTATTTTTGGGAACTTTGGTATGCCCGCGCTTGGCGGAATTGGGGCTGGCTATGCAACGGCTTTAACATACTGGCTTATTTTTCTAGTCAGTCTTATCGTCACTTTTAAAGTAAAGGTATTGCGAGAATATCGCTTGTTTTTAACGTGGTTTCGCCCGTCAATCACGGCTTGGCGCGATCAGCTTAAATTAGGAGTACCGATTGGTCTTTCTACTTTTTTTTGAGACGAGCATTTTTTTCAGCGGTTACGATATTGATGGGAGCATTGTTTAGTACCGTAACAATTGCTGCTCATCAGGCTGCCTTAAACTTTACGACGATTTTGTTTATGATGCCTCTCAGTGTTGCAATGGCCTTAACGATTCTTGTCGCCTATGAGGTCGGCGCCAAGAGATATGACGATGCCCGTCAATATAGCGTTTTCGGTGTTTGGCTTGCGATTGGCGTTCTCGCGATTGCTTCCATATTCCTTATTATTTTTCGTGAAACGATCGCCTATTTTTATACAGACAATCCGGAGGTAGCTTTATTAATCGGGCAATTTTTGATCTTTGCCGTCTTTTATCAGCTTTCAGATGCCGCACAAGGAGCTCTCCAAGGGGTGCTGCGCGGTTATAAAGATGTTAATATTCCATTCGTCATTGCTTTAGTCTCCTATTGGATCATTGGTATTCCTTCAGGCTATCTATTAGCTGTCTATACGCGGTTAGGTCCGTTTGGTTTTTGGATAGGTATTACGATCGGCCTTACTTGTGCGGCCGTTGGATTTTTCTTCCGCCTTCGCCAGATCCAAGCAGGACACGATGCGCTGCTGCTGCAGCAGAAATAGCCGCCCAATCGACGGGCGGCTATTTTTGTAGTAACGCGAAAACGTTGGCAAACGGGTGAAAACTAACTCAACACTCGAGCATCCACTTTCGCTTGAAAGGAAGGATTCTCCAAATAGAAAGTCAATCACTGATTAGGCGGTGGTTTACTTTTTGAGGCGGATCATTTAATGTATTCGTTTTTAGGAAAACGAAAATTTTGATATATAGGTTTCTGAAGTCAATCAGTGAGTAGTTATTTGTTATCTGCAATAATATTGGAGAATGACAAAAATCTCAGGAGGAAGTTGAATTTCTTAGAGGTAACTGCTTCTAGTGCCTGTTCAATTCGTTTTTTAAAGAGAGCTGGTGCAAGGCAACAGAATCCGTTCACACCAGCCATAGACTTAAAATATTTTCTTCCGGTCTCTTTCTTCCTTCAGCAACTCAACGGCTTCCCTAAACCGTTGGGAATGAACAACCTCCCGTTCACGCAAAAATCGTAGACTATCGTTCAAATCTTCGTCATCAGACAAATCGATAATCCATTGGTAAGTGGCTCTTGCTTTTTCTTCTGCGGCAATATCCTCATACAAATCGGCGATCGGATCCCCTTTGGAAGCAATGTAGGATGCGGTCCACGGGACGCCTGCAGCATTTTGGTAGGAGGTCGAACCATCGTGATTTGCGTAGCCTTCTCCAAGTCCGGCTTCCTTTAATTGTTCCGGTGTAGCATCCTTTGTCAGCTTGTAAATCATTGTTGCGATCATTTCCAAGTGGGCAAATTCCTCAGTGCCGATGTCTGTGAGTAAACCGACGACTTTATCCGGTATCGTATAGCGTTGATTCAAATAGCGGAGGGCAGCTGACAGTTCACCGTCTGCTCCGCCGTATTGCTCTACTAAATACTTTGCAAGCGTTGGATTACAAGTGCTTACCCTCACCGGATATTGAAGCTTTTTTTTCATAAAACCACATCGGTCATCCCTCTCTTTCCTTCGTTAAATTTGCCATGGCCACGGCCCCTCGCTCCAGTTCCAAGGGTAATCGCTAAAGCTGTTGCCAAATTGCTGCAGTGGTCCGTAATATTGTTCGACCTCCTCCTTAATTTGACGACGATATTGCGCCACTTCATTAAACTGTTTAATCGCAGCATGATCATTTGGATGTGTATCCAAATATAAAGTGAGCTCTACAAGGACGAAATCAATAACCTGTAGCTTCTCCAGTAAAGGATAAAATTCTTCGGGAAGCACCTTTTCATTCATGGTTTTGAGCTCCCTTCCCTTCACGATGCGGACTTTCATACGGTGAGTATAGGGCTGGCCACAACGTGCCACGGCGCAGAGCCTCAAACGGCTTGAATTGTGGCAATCCCTCCGGCTGAAAGCCTAAATAAAGTTGAGGCGGTGTTTCATATGATTTCACTCGAATAGGGGGACAGGGGTCAAAAGGACTTATATAAGGATAGTAATACTTCCTTTGCGTAAAATCACTCATCTGTCGGCCTCCTTCACAATGTGATTCAAAAGAAGTCTATGCAATACTACCTTGTCCTAGTCTCCAAGTGAGCGAGAGGAGACGTGGAACCGCAATGCTCCTCGACCAAATAGACGACCATTCAGTAGTCGCACTCTTTGAGCACATTAAGAAAAAGCATCGTGGACTCGATCTGCTTGTTTCTAGTGCATTCAATGGCAATGGTCTCCGATTCAAAAGTGAGCTATTGCTTGGAGGAGTAGAGTTGTATCATTGGGTAGCTTAGTTATTACCTCCCTTGGCCGACAAGATTTATGGGAGGAATCCCCGTCTTCATTCATCACCTCCATATGAATGGGCGACATCACGAGCGATATTGTAGTTCTCATTCGAATAGTAGTGGGGGAGGGGAAGTATAAACAAAAATACTTTTTCAGAGGAAAAGTACAATCTAATTTTAGACAGATGTCTTAATAAGGCACAGTAAATTTCATCAAATCATAAATTTGCATCATTCAGAATAATGGAAACATAAAAAGGTGATTAGGTTTTAATAAATGAATCAATTTCATCATTCAATGATAGAGTGGATCATTTGATCATTGATTTCCACTCTAGGTGGTCGCTTTCCGCGGGCGGCTGGTAAGCCTTCGTCGGGCAGAGCCCTCCTCGTCTTACCGGGGCCTTTCCTCCCGCAGGAGTCGACCACCTGCCGTTCCAATCTTTACAATGGCCATTTAAAATAGCGAACCATTCTGTGTATGTCGGCTACTGATCTTCGCATTTATTTCTGAATTAGGCATTTATGAAAT
>BAXO01000002.1 GCA_001310555.1 Bacillus sp. JCM 19058 | reverse complement strand
AATATATGACCTTTATAGGACAGCTCCACTTTTAGACACAGGATTCAGGAGCTTTTTGCCTCAGCTCCAGAAGGAATTGTTCAATTTCTTCTGCTGTTTTCCGATCTTTGCTGACGAAGCGATCGACTTCATTGCCACCGGCATAGGCGATAAAGCTTGGGATACCAAAAATGGCAAGCTCACCGCACAAATCGATAAATTCATCACGATCGACGTAGTAAAAAGAAAAAGACGGGAAGTCGGCTTCGATTCTTGGCAAATCTGGTTCGATCGCACGGCAATCTGGACACCAGTCTGCCGAGAAAAGAAAGACGGCAGCCTCCTTTTCCGTAATTTCACGAAATTGCTCGACGCTTTTCAATTTTTCCATGAATTCTGCACTCCTTACGATTGTTCGATTTTTTGATCGCCAAAGCGGATCAATCCCTTTTTTCGCAGCCATTCTGACAGAAGCCAGCTAATTAGGGCCGGTCCTAGGAAGTGTAAGAGGATGACACCAAGGTAAACCTTTCCCGAAAATCCCATATCAGTAAAGGTCATAATCGTGCCGACAAACCCACTAGTTCCCATACCGGCACCAGCAGCATTATTCGTCATGCCAAAACCGATTGTTGCAACTGGTGCAAGTAAGGCACCAGCAACCGTCGGCGGGATTAGAATCGCAGGATTTTTGAAAATATTCGTCACTTGTAGCATGGATGTTCCGAGCCCAAGCGCAATAATGCCTGACCATTTATTTTCGCGATAGCTGCTCACAGCAAAACCAATCATTTGAGCAGCACAGCCTACTGTCGCTGCTCCTGCGGCAATCCCTTCCAAGTCCAGCATAATCGCAAGCGCGGCACTTGAAATCGGTGCTGTGAGTGCCAGCCCCATGACAGTTGCTACGATTATTCCCATTATAACCGGTTGTTGCTCAGTTGCCCACATAATTAGCTTACCAAGTTGCTGCATACCACTTTGAATTCCCGCACCGACCGTCAATGCTGTTAAAAAACCCGCCATAATCGTTACAAACGGGGTAAGAATAATGTCAATTTTCGTTTCCTGAGAAACGAGCTTGCCAATTTCGGTTGATATAATTGCTGCGACAAAGCTTCCTGCCGGACCCCCAAGCGTCGCACCTACCGCTCCACTAATGACCGCTGCAAATAAAACGAGCCTAGGAGCGTTTAAGCTATAGGCGACCGCAACTCCGATTGCCGGCCCTACAAGACTCATTGCTACTTCTCCAATTTCTTCAAATAAAGACCAGCCCAATTGTTCTCCGATCGTCGAAATGATCAGCCCGATAATCAATGAAGAGAAAAGCCCCAACGCCATATGGCTCATTGCTGTAATAAAGTATACTTTCCAAGAAAGCTGAATCCCTTTTTTTTGTAGAAATGATTTCAATAGCCTGCATCTCCTCGTCCTATTTCATTCTTTACATATCTTTCTCTTAAATTTCTTATTTATCATAACCCGAACCTTCACACCTGACAAGACAGAAGTCATTTTATCAGACTTTGAGTTTTATGATTTAAGCGGCGCACAGGCGATTTAAGATAGAAATCAGATTTGTTAGAGCTTCAATTATGTGAGTTCACTGGATAACATTCGGTTAGTTGTCCGCAATCGGTCATTTTCGTTATACTAGAAAGGACAATAAGCTAGGAGGCGGGATATGATGAAACTTTCTATTTATTTGGCAGGAGAAATCCACAGTGCATGGCGCGAAGAAATCAAGAAGGCCGCAAAGGAGAAGGGGCTCCCTGTATCTTTTACAGGTCCAATGGAAAATCATGAGCGTTCCGATAATATCGGAGAAGAGATTCTCGGAACGCAGCCAAATAACGTTTTAAAGGATGAGGCTGCTTCGAGCATTAATAACTTACGGACACACGTATTGCTGAAAAAAAGCGATCTCGTCATTGCCCTTTTTGGCGAACAATACAAGCAGTGGAATACAGCGATGGATGCTGCAACCGCGATCGCCTTACAAAAGCCATTAATTTTAATTCGACCCGAAAAGCTGCATCATCCATTGAAGGAGCTTTCCAATAAAGCACAGGTCGTTGTTGAAACGCCAGCACAGGCCTTGCAGGCTGTTTCTTATATTTTTGAAGAGAAATAAACCCCGCTTTACCTGCTTCCTTATGAACAGCGTTTTACTTGCAAGCTCAGAGCGGGGGCATCGAGCATAAGCGGATAAAAACTAATAAGAAAGGAGTTATGGTGAAAGCCAGTCTCCTTTCTTATTTTAGCTTTACAGCGAGTTCAGGCTATGGATTTCTGACATAAGAAAACACGAGCAAGAGTAAGTCTCTCTCGCTCGTGAATTAATGAGTAAAGGATTGGTATTCAAAACGATATTGTCCGTAAAGCAGTTGAACAATGTGGGTAAACATTTCTTTACGGGAAACCGTGCGAGCAGTTAAATAGCCGATCGCCCCATCCTTTTTATGGCTGTCCTTATCCTTCGTCAATTCTGCGATGATTTCACCTAATTCAGCCCCAGCAAGCAAAGGCTCCGTAATCGAATTCGGCAAGGGGATTTTCGCTCCACTTGCTAACCAAAACTGTCCATTTTCAGTGACAAGTGCTCCCCAATTACAAAGCATCCACCCTGAAGGAGTTTCCGTCACTCCTCCCTCTAGACCGATGGCCAGTTCAGCTCCACTTGTATGTAAGCTTGCTTCCGCTCTGTTAAGTGCTCCTTGCATCGTCTCCTCATCGGAACGCGGCTGAGCAGAAACCCCAGAAGAGGCATCAACAGTGACAATTGATAAATGCTCGCGGATGAAAACTTCCTGGACAGCATGTACTTTAGCGGGATTTTTTTGTTCCAATTGCTAGCTTCATATTGTTTCACCTTCTGTCAATGATCGTTTCCAGTCATCTGATAGGTAAAAGCTGTCCAACAGGCTTTAGCGTTTGCTATTGATTAATGATCGTATTAAATGTTGAACGATTACAAGACTTGACGAGCTTGATAAGCAGCTCCTTCGCTGCTGCATAATCATCCACATGAACGATCGAGGCTGCTGTATGAATATAACGTGAGCAAATGCCGATGACCGCAGATGGAACGCCATTTCCGCTTAAATGAACACGACCCGCATCAGTTCCACCTTGTGAAATAAAGTATTGATATGGAATGTTATTCGTTTCTGCCGTATCCAAGATAAATTCCTTCATTCCTTTATGCGTGATCATTGTTCGATCAAGAATTCGCAATAGAGCCCCTTTTCCTAAATGACCGAAGGCATCTTTTCCCCCAGTAGCATCATTAGCCGGGCTGGCATCCAACGCATAAAAAAGGTCTGGCTTAATCAAATTTGCCGCCGTCTGTGCTCCACGTAGCCCAACCTCTTCCTGAACAGTCGCACCGGAATAAAGAAGGTTCGGTATCGCTTCGTTTTGTAGTTCCTTTAACAGCTCTATCGCTAAACCAACCCCATAGCGATTATCCCATGATTTCGCCAAAATTTTCTTTTCGTTCGCCATCGGTGTGAACGGGCAAACCGGAACAATTTGCTGACCAGGCCTAATGCCAATTTTTTTCAGCATCTTCTTTGTCGTCGGCTCCAATGTCAATATACATTTCTTTAATGTCCATCGGCTTTTTCCGGTGCGATTCCTCTAGCAGATGGGGCGGTGTTGATCCAATGACACCTATGACAGGTCCGTGCTCTGTCATAATTTGTACCCGTTGCGCCAGCAGTACTTGACTCCACCAGCCTCCCAAGGTTTGAAAGCGAATGAGTCCTTTGTCATTAATGGATGAGACCATAAAGCCTACTTCATCCATATGTCCGGCAACCATGATCGTCGGACCTTGATCGTCTCCTCTTTTCACCCCAAAAATGCTTCCGAGCCGATCCTGAACAATCTCATCGGCATACGGTTCGATCTCTTTGCGCACAAAATGACGAACTTCGTGTTCGAACCCCGGCGCCCCTTGAAGCTCAGTCAATGTCTTAAACATGGCAAGCGTTCCCTGATTCATAATAAGAACTCCTTTCGCTCCTCTAAGTATTCCCTTTTTCATTGTAGCGAAAAGTCTTGTTAACTTCCACATTTATCTATCCGGAAATCTGATTGGAAATTGCGACAGTTTTCGATATACTAAAACTGCATGTCCGAAAAAAAATAGCAAATGAAACTGAAGCTCATGCCTAATTGAGCGTCACCTAAAAAAAACTTTTCCGAAAGGAGAACAAATTTGATGAGCATAAAACGATTTGCCTTAGGAGTGACGATTGGCTTTGCCGCAGGCTACTTGCTAAGACCAGCCTTAAGACCGGAGCGTATTTCACCAGAGAAAGCGTTAAAGCTCGTAAAAAAAAGCGGCATCGGCCTCACATACCATTACAGGCTCTTGGATCCATATGATGCCAGATACGATTGAGAGACATTCCATTCCTTATGAGGTTTATCATGGAGGACTCACAACCTCAACAGATAGCGGAACCGTTCAGTACGATTTTGTCGTCGATACGAAATCTGGGCTCATCTTGGAAATGACATCGAGCTGACGAAAGGACTTACAGCAATTTTAAAAACGAGAATGAGAATCGATTTTCTCACACTCGTTTTTTATCATTTATTCGTACAGACGTCTCTCTCTTTCCACAGCCGAGACAACCTTTCCGTCAGTTCCCCATTTTAAGGCACGATATTTGTAATCGTGGTAAAATAAATACCAAGCATCTCTTTCAGCCGCAAATGCCTGCCATTTCTGCTTAGCCGCAATGGAATCTAGCGGATAATCATCATAAGCTAGCACCCAGAGTACGTTTTGATGGGCGTGAGTAGGCATGAGATCTGCTAAATGAATCAAGGTCTCCCCTTCATGCTCAATAACAATAATCGAATGCCCGTCGCTATGCCCACCAGTATGAATTAATGTTACTCCAGGAATGACCTCTACCCGCCCTGTAAATGTAGTGACCTGCTCCTTAACAGGCTTCCAGTTTTGTTCCCAATACGTATTGCGCGAACGGATATTCGGATTTTTCATTTCCTCCCATTCCACAGCAGAAGCATAAATCTTGGCATTTTTAAAAACCGACCTTTCCGCTCCTGCCTCTCCCTCAGCGAGTCCGGAGGCGTGATCAAAATGAAGGTGTGTCATTAAAATATAGTCGATATCATCCGGACTTAAGCCATTCTTTGCCAAATCAGCCTTAATAAACGATTCCTCTCGAATACCGTAGTTTCTTCGTTGCTTATCGGTAAAGCGTCCATTTCCAATACCGCTGTCGACAAGAATTCGCCGGTCACCTATTTCGATTAACATCGGATCCGTCCGAAGCTCAATTTGATTGTTCTCATTGAACGGATATTTTTTTGCCCCAAAGCGGCTTCGGCACGACACCGAACATCGCTCCGCCGTCCATATGAGTCACACCGCCGTTTAACCAAGTAATCGTTAATCCATTTAGCGCTAATGATTCCATTGTTCCGCCTCCTTTTCTATGTTTTCCGCCCTTTATATTAAGCGTCACTACCAATTTTCTGTATTCTATCGGAAGGTCGCCTCGCAGCGATAAATCCGCATATTTTTTTTGCGCAAACTTCTTCTCGTACTCTGTCATTATATTTCCATCATAATCACTGCTATGTAAATCCAAACTAATTTCATTCAGTAGCATGCCATAGTTAGAAAAGCTTTGTAACGAATATTCAAATAACCCTTGATTATCGGTTTTGAAATGAATTTGTTTGTTCGGCTTTAAGATTTTTTTCATACTGCTGCAAAAAGCTTTTATACGTCAGTCGCCTTTTTTTCATGCCTTTTCTTCGGCCAAGGATCGGTAAAATTAATGTATAAACGTTCAATTTCGTTTTCCATAAAAAAAAGCGGTCACATCATTGACATCGCCGTGAATAACTTAACGTTTTCCAACCCGGCTTCGACGACACGCTCCATCGCGGTTAACAACACGCTTTCGTATTTTTCAATTCCGACAAAATTATATTTGCTATGACATTTACCCATTTCTGTCAAAAATTGTCCCTTCCCTGTACCGACCTCGACGTAAATCGGATGATTGTTCCGAAACACTTGATTCCAAAGACCTTGACGACTTTCCGCGTCCGGTATAACAATTTCTGGAAATTGATTAATTCTTTCCTTTGCCCAAGGTTTATTACGCAACCGCAAGCTGCCTACCTCCTTTTTTTCATTAACGTGTTATTATAACGCTTCTGTAGAAGATTGTATATTAATTAAGTTCATGGTCAATCTAAAACAAGCAGTATTCACTCTTAAAAACTAAGCTCGAGCGACAAGCTCTTTAGGTCAATGCCACTAGAACGGATACTTGGCAAGATAAGTACTCACGACGAGTCATGGAAAAATGATTTGCTACTCTTTCTGTCCGAACGATGAGGCTAAGCCCAACAATAACGTGACATCGCTAATATTTTTAGCGAGCTGCCCATAGCTCTACCCAATTGCATGGAATATCGCGGCTCTGCTAAGTCTAAAGGAAAAGCATTGCCTTCTCAAATTAATAAAAAAGGAGTGTCTAGAATGTCATTGACATGCAAAGATAAAATTGGGTTGCTTTGCGATTTGTTGCGCAATCAAGCGACGGAACAGTATTGCTCAGCAGACGAAGCGAACCAAATCGAGCGCCTTATTTTTGTTTTATTAGCTGATCCGAGCGTCAGTCAGGAAATTCAGCAGGTACTATCACAGATTCAGGAGCATCCTCATAACCGAACACAACCGTTTCAGGAATCGACCGTTGAACAATGGATTACGGTTATGAAAGCTGATTAAAACGACAGCATTCTATCTTATTTCCTAGGAAATTGCTCCAAGAAAGACATTGGTTCAGCAGATAATTGAAAATTGCGGTTGAAAATACTCGCCATAGTTAGAAACTCTCACATATTCATCGTAAGGTAAGAGACTTTTGTCCGTTGTCTTTCTCGCAAAGGGGGTTATACGGCAAAAGTAAAGCTCGTTCCCTTCTACGAAAGAAACGAGCATTTATTCATCACGCTGTAATAAGTCACCTAAGTATTCCTTCAAATGAACGACTTGGTTCAGCTGATTTCTTTCAATATGCCATACAATAATCGAAATTGTATGTGAAACAACGTACCAATGCATTCGTTTACTAAGCTCTTTATTATAAGTTAGGCCGTATTGCTGGAGCCAATTATCCCATTCATTTTCCGGGACATACGAATAAAGCAATAAGCCAAGATCGAGCGCAGGATCGGCCACCATTGCTCCGTCCCAATCTATCAAATAGAGATAATCCTCCCCTTCGAGCATCCAATTGTTGTGATTGATATCACAATGGCAAACGACTAATTGTTCGAAGCGAACGTCCTCCAATTTGTCATTTAAATACGCCAACCTTTTTTTATTGGCTGCTCATCAATCTGATAGAGCTGGAGCTGAAAACGCAGATTTTCCACAATCAAATCCGGAGTTAAAGGTTCATTTCCGATCCGCTTGAACATATCTAGCAGTTCACTAGATCCATGTATTTTAGCTAATAAATCAGCAACAAGCGGTTCCTTCATTTCATAAGCCTTTAATTCACGTCCTTGAATACATTGCTGTGCGGTGATCACATCACCATTTTCCAGCCTTTTTGTCCAAAGTAGTTTCGGTACGATTCCTTCAGCAGACAGAACAGCAAGAAAAGGTGATGAGTTCCGCTTTAAAAAAAAGCTTTTGGTCACCTTGCTGGGCAATATATGCTTCTCCGGTTGCACCGCCGGCTGGCGTTACCTCCCAGTCATCTCCTAAAAACATTTCCAACCCATTCACCCTCATTTTCATCTGCTTTACCAACTTTTTAGTTACTCTTATTTTAGTATAGCTTATTTTTACTCAATTACGTACGAAGCTTGCTCAAATAATTTTGTCAAGCCTCTCGCAGACGCTGAACTATACTTGGACAAAAGAAAGCAGAGTTGCTGTTCGCCTGACTCTGCCATTGCGTTATTTTAAAATGAGATTTAGCCTCGAAACAATTTTATTAATCCATCTCATGTTATCAAATATGAACGTTTGTCGTCAATAGCTTTTTGAAACTCGTTGACAGCTGTTCCTTTTTTTTGTTCAATGATGAGAGACAACTATAAGCTAAACCATCTTACTGAAATGGAGGTTACCTATAAATGAACGAGCAATTGACAAAAAAAACGCATACGCCTGCTTGTCTCATGTCTTGATCAACCTGGCATCGTTTCTGTCATCTCAACCTTTTTATACGAGCACAAGGCCAATATCGTCCAGTCAGATCAATATTCAACCGATCCGGAAGGCGGTATGTTTTTTATGCGTATCGAATTTGACCTTGAATCGGACGGACAGAGCCTTTCAGAAATTCAAGACCAATTCGTAACGATCGCTTCACGATTTGACCTTCACTGGCGAATGGAGCTTGCTGAGCGAAGGAAACGAATGGCCATTTTCGTTTCGAAAGTAGAACACTGTTTACTGGAGCTGCTATGGAAATGGCGATCAGGTGAGCTTCACGTCGATGTCCCTCTTGTGATTAGCAATCACCCGGATCATCGTCAAATGGTTGAGTCGTATGGGATTCCTTTTTTTCCATATTCCCGTTACGAAGCAGTCGAAAAAAACAAGCGGAGCAAGAAGCTATTGCCCTTCTTCAACGTCACAGGATCGACTTTATCGTCCTTGCTCGCTATATGCAAATTCTATCAGAAGAATTTGTCAAAGCATTTCCAAAGCGAATTATTAACATCCACCACTCTTTTTTTACCAGCCTTCATTGGCGCTAACCCTTATGCCAAAGCTTTTGAGCGCGGCGTAAAACTGATCGGGGCTACCGCTCATTACGTTACTGACGATTTAGACGAAGGACCGATTATCGAACAGGATGTCCTTCGGGTCAATCATCGCTACGGAGCCGAGCAATTACGGATAGCAGGCCGGAATGTTGAAAGAATCGCCTTGGCCAAGGCTGTCACCTGGCACACGAACGATCAAGTGATCGTTTATGGAAATAAAACGATTGTCTTTCCTTAAATCTTAGCCCATAACCCTGTCGAACTTGCAGGGTTTTTATTGTGCTTGGCTGTGCAAAATCGCGCTCCAGCTCATCAATCGTCACTAAAAAATTACTTGTATTTATCTTCTCACCGTTAACGTGTTCTTCGGTGTTCATCTGCCTATTGAGCAGCTCACGGAGTCACTTCTGACACATTTAGCTTTGAAATGGAAAAACCCCAGCACTTTTTATGAAAGGTACTGAGTTATATTATCCTTAAAGCTTTTCAATTCGTTATTGATAAAGCTAACCTCTTCCGCACTCATTGGCTCCTCAAGTATAATGACTTGAGCTCCTTCACACCCTTGTGGCAAGGCACAATGACCATGGCGTTCGATCCAAAGATAAAGTGCTTCCCTTAAGCCAGCCTTCGCCTCACGCACCGACCGACCGAAGCTCGCACAGCCATCCATTCCTAAAATCTCGATCATGAATTCTGTTCCGCCTAACCAATCATGGACTTGCCGAACATTCCAGGCAAACATGTCCGGACGAAGCTGTCCAGCTACGCCGTCATCGTATTCCCCCATCTTGCCTTCTCCTTTCTTGCAGGACCTTCTCTATAATAAGTACACATACCCAAATCATTATACGTACTTTTACTACAGATGACAATGCTATTTTCCTAATTCCTGTTCAGACGAATGTTTTCGAAGTCTCGCTTTTGTATTACACTGCTTTAAGAGGAGACTCGCGACTTTAATTTGTTCCCTTTTTAACGGCGACGGATGCTTTTTCAATTTTTGATGCCATTGCTGAAAGTGTCGCCGGTCAACGAATTCTACTTTAGTTCCTTGGATTTTATCGTCGATCATACTTTCAGGTGCCAGCACCACTTCGCGGATGGTGAGTGAATGCTCCGCCTCCTGCAATAATGGGCGCATAATTCCGCTCATACGACTTAATGTAAGCAGCGGACTAAGCCTTTTTATCCTTTTTTTATTAATAAATTCTGTCCAAAACCGTTCCGTAACAGCCTCAAATACGCTCAGCCTCTTCCCCTCCAATATAGTTAGACAAATCACTTCAGTTGGACTAATTAAAATAATGTCTAAATCGACTGGAGCCTGCTGCAAGTAAAAAAACAGGCTTATACATTAATAAATAATTGTCCGGTATTTGCTGGCTAAAAAAGCGAAGCCACTCGTCATGTCTATATTGAGGATGAAGTCTTGACTCTTCCACTAAAGAAGTACTTGCCCACCGCAGCTGTGCTTGAAACAGCTCATCAAGAAATTCCACTCTCACCTGTTCGAGTGAAAGCGGTAGACTATTCGATACCAGGTCTGCTGCTTCGCTAGGCATATGATTACGCCTGTTCCCTTTTCCCCACTCCTTTATGCGCAAAAGCTTCTTCATGAGGATGCTCTCCTCTTGCCGTTGCTTTAATGCTCCCGTCTCTTCCTGACCTTCGCGCTCCAGCTGCTCCCAATTCGATTTCAAATAATACCAGCGTTCCTTCTTCATTCGTGTATATTGACTAGTATAACGCTGTAAATCGGATTGATACCTTGAGATATACTCTGCCAATTTGATTAAATGTGCATTGTTCACCGCCTAATATCGACTATTTATCGACGTTCATTTTCAAATCGACTCTTCTTCTACTAAACATAGGGCAAGGAGAGCACCGTAATGAAAGCTGCTTCACCTTATTAAAAAGAGTTTTTTTCTAGTAAGTCCAGTCAGCCTCTACTCATTCTATGAAGCAGCTAAGAAGCTCCAATAATATAGCTGTACTGCTCCACTATCTATATCGGCAATTTTTTTAAAAAAAATATAGTAGATTCACTTGTTAACTACCATTTTCTAGCATCTCGTCCATTTATCATCGCAGCATGTGAGCCATCTTGCTTCTTTCTGCTTACGGAGGCAAGGTATAGCCATTTCCATGCAACGATAACCATCAGGTAGCCAACCGAACATCGATCACCTTCTTATTCCTACCAAACGTATAAGGAAATGAGCCTTTAACTATGGTAAAATGAAGATAACTGATCGAATGAGGAAGTGAAATGATGAAGGTTGTAAACAATATAGCTGAATTGATTGGCAATACGCCACTCGTTCGCCTGAACCGCATTCCATCTAAAAGCGGGGCCACCGTCTATTTAAAGATGGAAATGCAAAACCCAAGTGGCAGCGTCAAGGACAGGGCTGCACACCAAATGATTGTTCAGGCTGAGCTTAATGGACAATTAACGCCAGGATCAACAATCATTGAACCGACTTCTGGCAATACCGGAATTGGACTTGCTATGAATGCGGCGGCGCGTGGCTATAAAGCCATACTTGTCATGCCTGATACGATGTCTCGTGAACGAATCAATCTGCTCAAGTCCTACGGAGCTGAAGTTGTTTTAACCGAAGGAGACAAAAAAATGCCCGGTGCTATCGAAAAGGCGCATGAGCTTGTCCACGACATTCCAAACAGCTTTATGCCAATGCAATTCGAAAATCCTGCAAACCCGGATGCACATCGGAAAACAACGGCACTGGAAATCAAGCAGTCTCTTGACAGCCTAAACCAATCGCTCTCCGCCTTTGTAGCTGCATCAGGGACAGGAGGAACGATTACCGGAACTGGAGAGGAGCTGAAAAGGATTTATCCTGAAGCAACAGTTCACGTCGTTGAACCGGCCGGTTCACCAGTTTTATCCGGTGGGAAACCAGGCCCTCATAAGCTTGTTGGAACTAGTCCTGGCTTCGTTCCTCCTATTTTAAATGAAGAGGTTTATGAGCAAATATTTAAAATTGAAGATGAAGAGGCTTATCAGACCGCGCGTGACCTTGCCCGCCTGGAAGGGATACTTGTCGGTCCTTCGTCGGGAGCAGCCTGCTTTGCAGCATTGGAAGTAGCAAAAAAGCTCACACCGAAAGATAACGTGGTAGCTATTGCGTGTGATACGGGGGAACGTTACTTGTCCACAGATTTATTTCAATTTAATTAGATAGACTTAATCCGCTATTTTCCGCCTAGGGGGATCCAGCAGGATAGTTCGCGATTCCGACAGGAGAGACTGGAAATCAGATGGAGGAGCTCGCAGCTCCGACAAGAGAGCCGACGGGGAGCTTGCACTCTGACAGGAGAACTCGCCGCTGCCTTCGGATGAGCTCTCCATTGCCACGGTACTCAGGGTGTAGGAGTCAATAGTTAACCTTCCGAGAGAGGGCGTTTTACCTTTTTCAAGGTCGAATCCTTGTCTTGCGAAACTTTTTCGTCTTTAATAAGAAAGGCCAGAATGAGCCAATAAAGGCAAGGGCCGTCGACACCATAAAGGAAATATTTACTCCGTGAATATAGGCTGACTCCACATCAGTCGTAGTCTGAGGGTCGAGTGCCGAAGTAGTCATAACCGTTACTAGAATCGCAGTACCGATCGAGCCAGACACTTGTCGAAATGTTGTATTCATCGCTGTCCCATGCGGGATCAAGTGTCGGGGCAACACATTGATTCCCGCTGTTGTCACTGGCGTCATAACCATAGATATCCCCAGCATTCTCAGTGAATAGACGATCGTCAAATAGGAAAATGACGTTGTCGTTGTTAGATCTGTCATCAAAAATGTTGTAACGACCACCAGAGATAAACCGATAAGAGTCAGGGTTCGGGCACCGATCTTATCAAACAGTCGTCCCGTTATCGGTGACATAATACCCATCAAAATCGCTCCGGGCAAAATCATAATTCCGGTTTCAAGCGCCGTAAAATGATGCATTTGCTGCATATAGATCGGAAGAATTGTCGCTGCCCCAATCATCGACATGAAAGCAACCATACCTATAACTGTCGTTAGTGTAAACGTCCAGTATTTGAACACTTTAAATTCCAGAATTGGCTGCTCCAGCTTCAATTGCCTCAAAATGAACCAGAGCAAACTGATAATCCCGATCACCATCGACCATACGACGAGGGGATGGGACCACGAATATTCGCCTGCGCTGCTAAAACCAAACAACAATCCGCCGAAGCCAAAAGTTGATAAAATGATTGAGAGAACGTCAACTTTCGGTGAACGTAACGTAGTTACGTTCTTTAGGACGAAATAAGCAAGAACGAGATCGACGATAATAATCGGCAGTAGAATCCAAAATAATACCGACCAATGAAATTGCCCTACTAGCCACCCGGAGAGTGTCGGGCCGATTGCCGGGGCAAAAGATATCACCAATCCAACCATCCCCATTGCAGTTCCCCGCTTTTCGATTGGGAAAATAAGTAGCAATACTGTTTGCATTAACGGCATCATAATCCCAGCACCTGCAGCCTGAATGACTCGGCCGGTTATTAGAAAGGTGAAATTCGGCGATATCGCGCAAACTAACGTACCTATTGCAAAAAGGCCCATCGCTGTCAAAAAAAAGCGCCCGCGTTGTAAATTTCTCAATTAAAAAAAGCCGTAATCGGGACCATAATGCCATTGACTAACATAAAAATAGTTGTTAACCATTGTCCAGTGTTCGCGGAAATACCTAAATCCTCCATAAAATGAGGCAGCGCCGTTGTAAGCAATGTCTGGTTCAAAATCGCAACAAAAGCCCCTACTAGTAATACCGTAATTAAGGGCTTCTTATTAAAATTTTCTGCAGTGGATGCTGTTTCCGAACTCCTAGTCATTTCAACATACCTTCTTTTTTTATGTCTTTTTTAAAAGTGAAACTTCTATTCGTAGGATTTTTGCCCATGAATAGAAGTTGTTCACCCAAAGTGGCGTCCGCAATTAGTAATTTGTGCCGTTTCCGCCTTTCATTAAGTAGGTGAAAATTTGGGTCTTTCGCTCATATACTTTTCGATCAATTGTTGGATGTTACGCAAGCTCTCTCACCTTTTAGACTTTGTCAGAAAGCCGAGCAATTCCTCCGTTTCCGCTTCAATATCTATGTCGTTATTTATATAAAAACAAAGAGCTTTTATTAAATATATCTTCGGCTTTTCTTTTTTAGCCTCCTGTTCAATTTCTTGAAAGGCTTCAAACCACTCCGTTTTTTTCAGGTGTGTTAGTATTTGACAACTTGATTTTCGCTTGTATTTGCTCAAGCCTTAGCTCAAGCTGTTGAATATTTGACAGCTCCGCTCCTGAAAAGTCAATGTCCTCATAGTCAGCCATCATCTCGTTTGACAAAGCAGGGCTTTGGATTTCTAATTTCTCAATTACCTGATCTAAATAATATATCACCAGATCAGCAACCCGTTCTGCCTGAATTTCTTTTTGTTCGTCGGCGAGCAGAACGATGTATTCCCGTAGCGTTCCTTGAAACAGAATAACCAAATCCCATGTAGCTCGCTCTCCGTAAACTTCAAATAAGCATTCGCGGTGCCAGTTCATCAACGCCGCCTTTGTCCGTTTCATAACAGACGTAACATTCGGGTTTTGATATGCTGGAATTGCTTTGAAAATTAAATTTATAAAAGCTCGATATTCCTTATTTGCTTCTAATTCCAATAAAATTTTCTTTCGAAGTCGTTGTTTACTCGTAAGAGATTGGTCCAGCTTAAACGTTGTCGCCCGTTTGAACATTTTCACAAGCAAATGCTCAAATACTTGAATCAATAAATCTTCTTTTGAATCAAACAATTTATACAATGTTGCTTTAGAGATGCCACACTCTTCGGCAATTTTTTGCATGGAGGTTGAAGAAAAACCTTCTTCGAAAACTTTCGGGTAGCTTCTGTCAATATTTTCTCTCTCATGAGAGGAGACATCTCCCTTTTGGACAAATTGAGAATACTAATCGGTCACTAAAAAACTTGTTGGTTTCCACTTTTACGATTATAAAAGCGGAACAACTTCTTTGTCAATTATTATGCCGTAGCAAACTTCCCTTCATTCTCGTCCTGTTTGCTAAATTTATCGAATTGTTGTACACTATATGTGTCGAAGGTCAAATTTTTATCAGTTACTAAACCACATCATTCACAGATAACGTTCCAGCTTAGAGACGTGCAACTGCTTTGTCTGCCTAAACAGAAGAAGACTATGCAAGCCTTTGATAAAATTGTTCATCTATCATTTTCTGCATGAAGTAGCCATTGGTTACATATTATTTTCAGAGAATGATACTGAATATGAATGAAGGAGTGGTTCTTTGAAAGCTTCAACTGATCGTATGCTGACTCGTATCAAGTCCATCTACCTCTATATCAAACAAAGGGGAACTGTCACGACGAATGAATTAGTTGAAGAATTCGGCATTACCCAACGAACTGTCCAACGAGATTTAAATGTCCTTGAGTACAATAAACTCGTGGAAAGCCCCACTCGTGGCAAATGGAGTGCAACAAAGAAAAAGATACGTGTATCCTAATTTCAAAAAAAATACTAATCCAAGTGTGCTTGTAAAAGAGTATAAAGTGAAGCTTTTTCAACTAACTTCAATATTCTCCCTTGATTGAGTAGGTCTCAATCGGGTGTGACTTTTAAAGAGCCCTGATTCTACGGAATCAGGGCTCTTTACGTTGCGGGTGCGACAAATATTTGTTTGACAGTGTGGAGTCCTTTATTTTCAATAGCTTCTGTAGGTTGAAATAATCGGATACTTTACTCAGTCCACTTCTGTTTTTAATTTTCAGAGAATTGTTTTCAAGCGGACGTAGGTAGTTAAACAAAGCACTCCCCCATCCTCACATGCAACAAGCAGAGACAAATAGCTCTACGTGTCTTACTGAACCAAACTCGCCAGCTCTGCATTAGTAAGCTCGCGAAGCTCTCCTGGCGCCAAGCTCTTGTCCAACTGTAGTTGACCGATAGAACAGCGTTTTAGCTCAAGGACCTTTTTATCCACTGCCGCAAACATTCGTTTCACCTGATGGTACTTTCCTTCGGTGATGGTTAGTTTCACTTTTGAAATCATCCCTTTTTCGACTATCACAAGCCTTGCAGGCTTCGTCCATTCCTCATCCCCGAGCAGGACGCCTTCTTTAAACAACTGTCCATCTGCCTCAGTAACCGTGCCTTGAACTGTGGCCCAATAAGTCTTCTCCACATCCCGCTTCGGTGACATGATTGAATGAGCAAAAGCCCCGTCATTTGTAATCAAAAGCAACCCCTCTGTATCCTTATCCAGTCTTCCAACAGGAAACGGCTCGTATTTTCGAAAGGACTGCGGCAGCAAATCGATGACTGTTCGATGTCTTTGATCCTCCGTTGCAGAAATAACGCCCTTCGGTTTATTCAGCATAAGATAAATGTAAGGTTGGTAGTCGACGACCTTCCCAGCGACAGTAACCGTCTGTTGCTCAGGATTTAAGTGCAGGCTACCATCCTTTACCGGCTTGCCATCAACCTGCACGACGTTAGTCCGTAACAGCTTTTTCGCTTCCTTTCGTGAACCGTAGCCCATATTGGCCAGCAATTTGTCAAGCCGCATTTTCTGATCATGCCCCTTCTCAGCAAAAGCTTATCCTTTTTTTTCCTCTTATGAATCCAGCTCATCTTACTCTCAATTATGCATCTTTCGGCAGCAGTTCATCCTATTTCCGGTTATGAACGTCCCAGCAACAGCTATCCGCCCTTACTTTTCAGTTCAACAGCCTTTTCCTAACAATATTAGTCGCTCTCTGCTCCATTCGGTAATCACACCTTAGACACCCAGGATTTTAGGAATTTGTCTGCTTCATCTACTCAGAATTCCTCGACCTCCTTGCCCTAGGCTTAATATAAGGGCTAACTAAAGCGGGAGCTGACGCAAACGAATGAACTCGCTTCAGCTCCCTGAATCGGGAAACTTCTTTCCCGCCTCGCTTAAAGGTGAGGTCTCCCCCTCTTTCGAGGTTTCTCCATGTTTCTCTTAGTATCGTTACCTGTTCACGGGGAATCACTTTGACTTCTTCTGGCGACCATTCGTTTTGTGCGGCTTTTCAAAAACGATCTCTTTTGTACGGGCTCCTCAACCTCTTCATCTGTCTCGAACATGTAGTGCTTCGTTCGCATCGCGACATTCAGAACGAGACCGATTAATAGCATGTTCGTGATCAAGGCGCTACCACCGTAGCTTAAAAACGGTAATGCAATACCGGTAATTGGCATGAGTCCGATGGTCATCCCAATATTTTGAAACACTTGAAAGACGAGTAAACCGATCGTGCCTGACACTAAATACGTTCCAAATAAATTATTGCAAGTAAGGGCAATAATAATCATTCGATAAAACAGTAAAAAAATAAGTAATAATTAGCAGTGTCGCGCCGATAAAGCCAAATTCCTCGGCAATGACGGTAAAGATAAAATCTGTATGAATCTCCGGAATCTTATCACTCTGGGTTTGAACCCCTTGCAAAAAGCCACTGCCATACAAACGCCCCGAGCCAATGCCCTTCATTGCTTCAAGAAACTGATAGCTAATACTGGAGCATATTCCTCCGGATTCAGCCAGCCATAAATTCGGTTTAGCTGATGGGACTTAATAATTTTTGAAAAAAAAGTTCAAAATAATTGTTGTGCAGCCATACAAGAAAGGTCAGACCAGCAGCAGCAAGCATTCCAAGAAAAGTCAACAGCCGCCAGGAAACACCAGAGAGTAAAAGCATAGTAGCAATTAAGCTCGCAATGACCATGGACGTCCCTAAATCAGGCTGAATGAGCACTAGAAAGAAAATCGGCAGTCCAACTGCCAATATTTTAGCAACAATTCCAATATCTGATTTAAAATCGTTGATTCGCCTTCTATTTGTCGTTCGAAATACTAAATGGGCGAGTGCCAGCAATAAGAAAATCTTGACAAATTCAGAGGGCTGAATTTGGCTACGCCGACGTTTAGCCACCGTGTTGCTCCTAATTGTGTAACTCCAAGTGGTGAGAAGGAAACGAGTAATAAGGCAACTAATCCAAGCAAATAAAGCGGGATCGAGAAATTTTTAAACAAGTCATAATCGATCAAAGTCATAACGACCATCGCAATGGCCCCGACAGCAAAGAAAATGACCTGCCTTTTGACAAAATGCATCGGATCATCGTGATACTGCCCAGACGCACTATAAATAGCTAAAAGGCTAAAGCACATGAGCACAAATAGTAAAAAAAAGCAAAGTATAGTCGATTTGTTGTAGAACTGATTTACGATCTTCCATTGTCTCCTCCATCCGAAACAATTCATCTTGTATCAGGCCGGCACTTGTTCGTTCGGCTTTTCCTTCAAGCGCTGCTGCCGGATATTATTTCTCGAAATATTTGCAAGTATGGCTATCGATATTAGCGTAATTAATAACGAAGAGCCTCCGTTACTGACTAGCGGCAGAGGGATTCCTGTTATCGGCAACAGTCCACTTACAGCCCCAATATTAAATACGACTTGAATTGCAATTTGAAAGGAAATTCCAAAAGCAAGTAAGCTACCAAACGGATTTTTACAGCGTGTTCCAATTAAAACTCCACGAAAAATAATCAACGCATAGCAGATAAGCACAAACAGGACTCCGAACAAACCTAGCTCCTCCGCGATAACGGCCAGTATAAAGTCAGTATGACCTTCGGGAAGGTAGAAAAGCTTCTGCACGCTTTGCCCAAGCCCAACTCCGGAAATACCGCCATGAGCAAATGCGATATACGCATTGATTAGCTGGTAGCCACTCTCACTAGGGTCGGCAAAAGGGTCCTGAAACGATGTCAACCTCTCCAGCCGATAGCTTGCCGTAACAGCCAGCACGGCAAAGAGCGAGGCACCGACAGCCCCTAGACCAATTAAGTGTCGCCATTTCGCGCCAGAAAAAAAAGACGATTAACAACGTAACGAGTAATATCGATGTCGCTGTTCCTAAATCAGGCTGACGTATAATTAAGCCAAAGACGATTCCCACGACAATTAGAGGTGGTAAAACGCCTTTAACAAAGTTGTCAATATAGGCTTGTTTTTGCGAGTAAACTTGGGCTAAATAAATAATCATCCCTATTTTTACAAACTCGGAAGGCTGTACCCGCAATGAACCGATTTCAATCCACCGTTGGGCCCCCTTGCACTCACACCGACCAATAAAACGAGAAGCAAAACGACAATCGAACCTAGGATAATTAGCGGCGATAGCTTCCGAAAAAAAACGATACGGAAAATGCATAAAAAAAATAGAAAAGCGAGCAGCGCTAGCGCAAACCAGACTAACTGTCGCTGGATAAAATAGTACGGATTATTACCGAAGCCATCCTCTAATCCAAGAGCATAGCTCGCACTAAAAACCATAATTAAACCGAATCCCGTTAGTAGGAACGTCGTTATGATTAGGACCCAGTCATTGTCTTTGATAAATGAATATTTCATCTTGTCCTCCAACTCGTTCCATCATTCCTTGTCAAACACTATTGCTTGATTCATTATATCAAACGAGGAACCGAAGCAAAAGAGGGTTCCTTGTCAAGGATTGTGAAATAACCGAACCATTCTTTTTCATAACTAAATCAAAATCATAAACAGGCACGATTCAAAGTGTAAAAGCCAGCCTCATACTAGGCTAGCCTCTTGCGCGGGGGCGTCTCGGAACCCCGAAGCGCGGTCCGAATATAAGCTCAGTAAGATGCGAACGATAGGATAGATAAATAAATACCACCGCCCCTACGGCAATGCTTACTCCCATGACAAGAAAGCTATTCGTTCTCGTAACCATCGGGTAGTAAAGCTGCATCCCTGTATTGGCAATCGATACAGCAATCGCCATGATGGAAGAGAATATCGTTATTAGGATTCCCCTCTTAACGATGGCACGGTAGCTGAAATTGGCAAAATGCCCGATCGCCCATATATTCAGCGCTACTCCGGCGATAAAGCCGATATAAGTCGCAGCGATAGCTCCAGTTGGCCCAACGAAATACAACAAAATCGGGTTACAAATTACCTTTAAGGCAAGTCCGGCAAGCAAAGCGATAACAGCATACTTTTGCCGATTCATGCCTTGTAGGACTGCGGCCGTGGCAGAAAACAACGAAAAGAAGAGAGCTATTGGACCGTAATAGCGCAAAACCTCGCTCCCTATTTCCAGATCGGCCATTCCAAACAATGCGGCAAATATTGCTCTGCCAAAAATGAGAGACCAACGACGGCCGGTATGGATATAACAATATCATTTGATACGTTTGTGTAATTTGGCGCTGAAGCTTGTCCGTATCGCCGGAAACAAACGACTTCGTGATTGTCGGCACGAGCGTTATCGAAAGCGCTGTTGCTAGTGCTGTCGGAATTAAGACGATTTTATGAACCGACTGGTTGAGAATGCCAAAGAACGTTTCTGATAAATCCCGATACTGTGTAGCCCCTAATACCGAATTGACGGTGTACGTATCTACTAATTGGAATAGCGGAATCGCTAAGCCAACAAACGATAAAGGCAAGGCATAGGAAATGAGCTCCTTGTACATATCCTTGAGCGACAGCTGATGGCTAACTGTGCTTTCAGCTATTTGCTTATGAATATATTTTTTTTCGTTTAGACCAGTAATAAATGAGTACGGCTAATCCGCCCAATGCCCCGACAAAAGCGCCAAAGGTCGCAAAGCCAACCGCTGTCCCAATCTCGCCGTTTCCAAACTGAACAATTGCAAAGGCCATTGTTAAAATAAAAATAATTCGAACGAGTTGCTCGAGAACCTGTGAAACACTCGTCGGTCCCATCGACTGAAAGCCTTGAAAATAACCGCGGATCAAGGCCATCACTGGCACAACAATTAACGCAAAGCTGACCATCCGTATCGTAAAAACCAAATCCTCTAGTGAATTGTCGATCGGATTTTTTAAAATATATGGAGCAATCACGGGAGCCGCGAGAAATAAAAGTAAAAAGGACAGCAGTCCTGTTCCGAGCATTACCCAAATTCCTGATTTGAACAGTCTGTGCCCCGTCTCATAATCACCAAGCGAATGATATTTAGATACAAACTTGGAAACAGCAAGCGGAACTCCGAGCGTCGACAAGCTGAGTAAAACCGTATATTGGGTATAGCCAAACCCGTAAAGAGCAATTCCAGATTGTCCTACCAATGCGGCAAACGGAATAATATAAATAAATCCTAGTATTTTTGAAAGTAACGTGGCAGCAGTTAGAACGAGTGTCCCCCGCATCATTTTCGAATCGCCCATCTTACCCTCCTGCATATAAGCACATCCAGCACTATCATAGTTGTGTTATCAAATCTTCCTTTTCTATTTTGAATTGTAGCATAATCAAGCACAACTTTCCTACTTCATTTGTTGCAGTCTTATTACAGCATTCTCATTTTTGCTATAAGTACATCCTTAAACAGTATAATCAAAAAGGGTGTCTGGCAATCTTGTCTTCGGTCATGATATTCTTAGAGAAAGCACTTGAGCCAATAGCGGGACTTATTCACTCTCATCTATTTGTCCTTTTTTTGCTACCCCCCTGCCATTTCATCTAAGATTAACAATGGCATTTCTAAATCGGTACAGCCCCACATAGAAAAAAAACAGACAGGTCGTCTGCTTTCAAAATGATAATAAAATACGTAACGTAATTAAAAGGGTTTGGCGTTCTATCACAAAACCGTCATTTAAAGGAACTGGTGTTGACTGATCGGATAGTGACCTAGAAGCTGTTCGTTGCTGGGCACTTGGAGCTGAGCAGGACGCACGCCAAAATTTAATCTGTCTTATTATATTGAAGAAAGGTAGCTTGCAAGCAGCTACCCGGTGAATATTTTTTAGTTTGCAACGCAACTTTTTCCAAGCTACTCTTTCAATTTTTCATGCCATTATTTCAAACTGTTCACGAGTGACTTGCCATTTTAACTCTTCACCGCTTAAATACCGTTTAAACTCCTCAAGCATATAGGAGCCCATCCTACCGCATTCCTGCCCGACACTTCCGGCGAGATGAGGGGTTAATATGACGTTTGGCAACGAGTATAAAGGAGACTCCTTTACCGGCGGTTCAGGAAACGTGACATCTAACACAGCGGTTATATCGCCGCGTTCTTTTAGTACTTCGATCATTTCCTCTTCTCTAATAATCGCTCCCCTTGCGGTATTAATAAAGCTAGAATAAGATTTCATTAATTTGAAATGCTCCCCCGTGATCATCCCTCTTGTTTCCTCTAGCAATGGGGCGTGTAACGACACGATATCTGCATTTTCAAAGATGTCTTCTATCGAGCAGAGCTTCACATTGAGTTCCTTTGCTTCCTCGCTTTTGACGAATGGATCATATGCGATCACGTCGATATCAAAAGGCTTGAGCAGCTCACAGACAATGCGTCCAACCTTGCTTAGAGAAATCAGTCCGACCGTGCTTCTGAAAGCTCCTGACACGTGAAGCGGTTTGGCAGGATACTTATGATCCTTTTGAATCTCTCGAACGAGTCGCCATCCATCTTTTAAACAAAACAAGATTTGTGACAGCGTGTATTCCGCCACCGGAATCGCGTTAGCGAAAGCTGCAGTCGTAATAACAATTCCCCGGTTCCAGGATTGCTCTGTCGCAATTTGCTTGATCGTACCCGCTCCGTAAAAGAGCGCCTTCAGATTCGGAGCTGCTTTCAGGAATTCCTCGTCCAGCTTCGGCCCACCCCACCCGGAGAAAATGACTTCAACATCACGCAGGGTTGCCGGATTTTCAGTAACCGATGATTTTGTTTGCTTTGGAGCGTAAATTTCTGCTAACGCTTCCAATTCCCTTCTAACGTCTGGCGGGTATACTAGGTCAAACGATTGATCATTCATAATGTACAGCGCTTTCACCAATTGAGTCACACCTTTCATGATAAAGCTTTAAGTTAGCTCTCCTACTTCACTAAACACGTTTTTTTCTGGATATTTTTACTATCCTTCAATCATACCAAAAACGAACGCGTTTTTGTGCGGAATATGTTTAATCGACAGATTGGGAGTTTCGAGATACGTTATTAGAGATAGCTAAAGATTGCAGTCGCGTAAAGTGAACTGCTGTACCTGTTAACCTAATTTCTATACATATTATTACAGTAATTAAGTATGTAGTGCATACATTCTACTGTGTCATGAATCCGTCGCTGCTTAGAATCATAATACCGTATGCTGGAACCTTCTCGAATATTGATGACTTCTTGAATCAGGTTGTGCCACCTTTCCGGCATATGTTGGATTCCATATTGACAAGCGCCGGTTTTTGAAATAATTTTCATGTTCCCTCAACGTGTATTGGCGCAGCATTCCGGAAATACACCATTCCAGCTCCCCTTCTAACTGCGTATTATATTTATGTAAACAAAATTTGCTAGACACTCACTTCATTCCTACAATGAAAACTTTATCACGATCACCTTCAACGACATCATCCTGTCTGACCTCGTGCGACCAGGATGGAAGGAACTTCCTCCTGAAACGTTACCGAATTCTATCATTACTTATTCTGGGCTAACGACATAGTCATTTTATTTTTTTAAAATGTAACCACAAAAGTAAAGTAACTATTACTGATACCATTTAGCCTGTACCTCATACATCATTGCATAGTGACCATTATTTTCCATCAACTCGGAGTGAGAGCCATCTTCTACTATATGTCCATTTTTTAACACTATAATCCGATCAGCCAGTTTAGAGACACCTAAACGATGTGAAATGAAGATGACCGTTTTCCCGTTTGCTGCCTGTTTGAATTGGTTATAGATCTCTACTTCTCCTTTTGCATCAAGTGATGCAGTCGGTTCATCTAATATTAGAAGGTCGGCATTGCGCATATACGTGCGGGCAATAGCAATTCTCTGCCATTGTCCATGAGAGAGGTCGGTACCTCCAAATTCTTTGCCCAATAATGTATGGTATCCTTCGGATAAGTTAGTAACCATATCATGTGCCCCGGATAAAGTGGCTGCTTGCTGAATTCGATCCAAATCGTCTATATAATCTGTTTGTCCAACAGCAATGTTATCTTTGACATTTAATAAATTGAACTTTTGAAAATCTTGAAATATAACGGTTGTTTTTCGTCGCCATTCGTTTACGTTTATATCACAAAGATCAAGGCCATCAATACGGATCGTTCCCTGAGTTGGCTGATACAATCCAAGTAAAAGTTTAATTAGCGTAGATTTTCCGGACCCATTGTCTCCGACTAATGCAATTTTTTTCACCAGCTTTTATTTTCAAGTTAAGATCCTTCACTACCATGCTCTCATTTCCAGGATAAGAAAAAGCAATCTGATCGAATGCAATGGTTTCTTTGATTGATTGATCAGATGCTGGATGAATACCATCCCGTTTTTCTTCATCCAAATCTAAATAGCTGAAAAACTCGTCGATATAGCGCAAGTCATCGTGTACGCTGGCTACATTTAACATAAGTCCATTTAACTCATTCTGAAATGATATGACCGCACGTACAAACGCTGCGTATTGGCCAACAGAAAGCACACCCCTCGTCCCCAGTAAAATGATCCCTAATAAGACACTGGCAAAAATGAGCGTGTGTCCACCACTACTGAGTGCCCGCAATCGAAATTCACGTCTGTTAAGCTTTAACCGTTCACCTAGTAAACTCATATTTAGTGAGCGCCACTCTTGTAACAAATGATTCCTTAATCCGTACAGTCGTATTTCTGAAGCAGCATCACGTGACGTCATTAGCTTTCCGAGATAGTCCAACTTTCGTGCAGAGGTTGTTTGTTCACGGTGTAGTACATATTTTTCCTTAAATACTTTAATATAGACAAGCGTAAAAACAAAACTACCGATCCCCAGGACAACTGGGATGAGCCAATGCATGAAAATCAAATACATTAAGATCGATACTACCGTAATCGTTTGGGTCATCATTTGGAATATAAAAGTCATTGTAGAAAAAAAACGCTCATCCATACCTTGATTTACTCGACTTAATCGGTCATGAAACAATGAGCGATCAAAATCTGATAGTGACAGACGATAGGCCTTGTCCATTATTTCTTCTTTACACTTTACTTTGACAATCTCCTGTGCATGATCTAATGGAATTCTTCCTAATGTTTCCAATAATCGATTAATCAATATGGTTAGAATAAGCACGATAACCCAAAAGATAGCAGTTGTAAAATCACCTTCTACAGATAAATATTCGGCATAAATAGCATCAATAAGATTTTGCAACGCGAATAAAATGACAATTGTACTAAATCCCTTTATGATGGTAATGGTCAAAACAATGGCCATTTCTTTTGGGGCGACACTTCGGCAATAAAGTAATAAGCGGAGCAATACGTTTAATTTGTGTCCATATTCCTTAATACCGCTTCTCATGTTACTTTGCTTCATGATGCAGATCCTCCTCTGAGTCTCTATACCATTTGGCTTGTATATTGAATAAATCCGCGTAATAACCATCCGACTCTATTAATTGGTCATGGTGCCCAGATTCAACTAATTGCCCATCTTTTAAAAACATTATATTGTCGGCTAATCGTGCGGAGCCAAGACGATGAGATACCATAACAACAGTTTTATCCTCTGCGAGCGAACGAAATTGTTTGTATACGTTGTATTCAGAGTGGGCATCCAGGCTTGCCGCCGGTTCGTCTAGTATTAACAAATCCACACGACGAAAATAAGCGCGTGAAATGGCTATTTTTTGCCATTGTCCCCCAGACAAGTCCATAGAGTCTTCGTAATGTTTGCCAAGTAAAGTGTCATATCCGTTGGGAAGATCCTGAATAACTGGATGTATGCCGCTATTGATCGCTGCCTTTTTCATTAACTGTTCATCCGTTTGTTGCCGGATGTCTCCAAAGAAGATGTTTTCGGCAGCCGTCAGTTGGTAACGCATGTATTTTTGAGAAACTGCTGCGCTTTTCTTTCGCCATGCATCTGGGTTTATTTCTGACATGTTTACACCATCGATAAATATGTTTCCTTCGGTTGGTTCATACAAGCCTAATAACAATAAACATAGAGTGCTTTTACCGGCCCCGTTTTCTCCTACAAGTGCAAGATGTTCACCTGGATTAATGTGAAAACTAACATGTTTTAGTGTGTATTCGCTCTCTCCAGGAAATGTAAAGCTTACATTCTCAAATCGAATTCCCTTTTTTAGAGGAGAAGGAACTGCAACGCCTGACATTTTTTTCGTCATGTTTTACATTCACATATTCCGGTAAAACTTGAAACCTGTAATAAAACAACGTTAAATCGCTGAGTGGGTATATTAGTCCTCTCATAACACCTTCTAAACGCTCAAGCAAATAAAGCGTTGCCACAACTGTACCGATTGAAACAGCTCCTTGTAGACCTACATATGTTGTACTACCGATCATAATAAATAAAATAATCAAATAAAGTGCTTGTCCCTTAAGATTAATCAAGGCAAGACGTTTTCTGGCCTGCAAAAGTTCGGAGACCAGTGTTTTAGTATTTCGCTTCCATAAGCGCATGACAAATGTCCCTAGTTGAAATATCCGTAATTCTGCTGCTGCGTCTCGACTAGTCATGAGTGTTTGCCAGTATTCTTGTTTCCTCCTTGTCGCCGATTGCCCATAATTCACTTCATTGAATTGTTTGTTACTTTTTATATTCGTATATATGATTGGAGCACAACTAAGTAGTAGTAGTAAGGAATAACCTATACCTAATTGAGAGACTGCAATGACAATGCCGATATACTGGCTCGATGCCTGGAGTAACGTTCCAGCTTGCTCCAAAGCCCGAACTAATTGTCTGTTCAACACCCCATTTGATCGTTCTAACCTATTGAAATATTCTTCCTGTTCAAATGTTCGCAAACGCAAGCGTGTAGATTTGGAATAAAGCTCGCTCTTTAAGTACATCGCTACTTTTTCATTAAGCTGTGCAGCCAAGTAGGGCTTTAGTGCAACAATCAGTTGTTGAAGAAGAATCGCACCGATAAAAATACTTATAAAAGGAGCAAAGTGGCCTAAAACAACGAAGTATGAAGAAGCCCAATTATTAAATGTCGTTATTTCATCAATAAAAAGAGTGATGGCCCATATTTCCGCAAGGATCATTAGCCCTCCAGTAGCACTGAGAAACAGTAAGGAGAATGTCAGGAACAAGGATGCTTGACGTAAGGTTTTGCTAATATATTTCAAAAAAAGTAAAAGTTTTAATCATTTTATCCCACACACTTACTTGCATGTTTAGCCTTCTTTCAGTGATGTAATGGATACAGTTCCCAACCATCAAGTAAATTTCAGAATGTTAAACCAAATAATGATAATCAATAATAAGTTTCTCATCCAAAAAGACCATTGAGCTATTGTGGCCACCACGTAAATTAATTTCGTTGATCACAATATATTGTGGTTTCGGCGATTAACTTTTAAAAATTACTTTTGTGTGAGCTAACATAATAAACTTCCCTAATGAAATGACTAAACACATTCCAAATAATCCTTGTCCCGGCATTCACCAGTTCCTTTAACGGTATTAGCCTTTGTATAAATGAGGCTTCGACCCTCTCACTTCCGTCCTCACAGAAAACAGTGATCCGGCCAGCTTCTGCTCCTCTCGCTGCTCTTCGTTCAGGCCCGTAGCAGCTGTTGTGATAAACAGCGTTTGATAATCCTCGCCACCAAAAGCACATGAGGTCACTTGAGCAGCAGGTACTTCCACTGTATCGATCCATTCACCGCTCAAAGGGTTTATTCTGGCAACTCCCCAGCCTCCCCAGAGCGCGACCCAAAGCATTCCTTCTTGATCGATCGCCATTCCATCCGGCGAGCCTTGTTTATTTGCAAAAGAATAGGAAACAGTGCGATTTGAAATGGCTCCTGTACTTTCATTATAGTCATAAGCGGAAATGATTTGAGTAGGCGTATCAATATAGTACATTTTTGCCCGCTCTTGATCCCAGGCCAAGCCGTTGGAAATCGTTACACTCGTGACTTTTTGCTCGAAGGTACGCTGATTCACATCGAGGCAATAAAGTGCGTATTTTTCCTTTACGCCCTTTGTGCTCATTGTACCTGCCCAAAAACGTCCAGCCGGGTCACATTTGCCATCGTTGAAACGATCTCCTTCTCCGAGCTCCGGCTGTACGACCGGAGTCAGGGAGTCGTTGTCATACGTGTAAAGGCCATCCTCAAGTGCGAGTAGCAGTCCGCCCGCTTCACGCTTAACTACTGCGCAGACTCGCTTGGTAAAATCAATCGCTCTGTTTTCTTTTTTAGTAGGGTCGTACTGATTTAGCTGTTTTCCGTCAATGTTTACCCAATAAAGCTGCCGACTCTCTTCGTCCCAGAACGGTCCTTCTCCCAATGCAGCCGATTGCTTTAATTCAAGCTCTGCCTTCATCACATCACCTCATTTTATTTGGTCTACCATTACCATTCGGCAATTGTTCCATCTTCATTTCGCCATACAGGATTGCGCCAGTTGTGACCCGCATTAGCGCGTTCCCTGACCATTTCCTCGTCAATCTGAATACCAAGGCCCGGCTCTGTCAACAGCTTGGCATAGCCATCTTCAAACTGGTATACATCATCAACAAGACAATCCTTGACCTCTCCACCTTGGTTATAGTGAATGCCCATGCTTTGCTCTTGGATAAAGACATTGTGTGCGGTTGCATCGACTTGCAGGCAGGAAGCTAACGCTATCGGGCCGAGCGGACAATGAGGAGCCACAGCGACGTCATACGCCTCAGCCATCGAAAAAATCTTCTTGCATTCCGTAATTCCACCAGCGTGCGAAAGGTCAGGCTGAATGATGTCGACGAGCCCTTCCTCGAGCACTTGCCTGAAGTCCCAGCGCGAATACATCCGCTCTCCTGTCGCAATAGGAATACAGGAAATACTTCTTAATTCTCGCAAGGCTTCGTTATGCTCCGGAAGGACTGGCTCCTCGACAAACATTAACCGATAAGGCTCCAGCTCCTTCACGAGAATCTTCGCCATCGCTTTATGAACTTCCGTGAAATCGATACCAATACGCAGCTCAGGCTCTGCTTCCCTAACTGTTGCAACTCGTTCGATCACCGCGTCAATATGGTGGTAGCTATCAATATAATGCATTTCTTCCGTCGCATTCATTTTGATGGCCTCAAATCCATTCTTTTTAGCAAGCGTGGCCGATTGCGCCACATCGTTCGGCCGATCACCGCCAATCCAAGAATAAACTCTGACCTTATCACGACAGGCTCCACCTAGCAGCTCGTATATAGGTGCATTGAAATACTTCCCTTTAATATCCCACAGGGCTTGATCGATCCCGGCAATTGCGCTCATCAGCACAGGACCGCCACGATAGAAGCCCGAACGGTACATCGTTTGCCAATGGTCCTCGATTCGCATAGGATCCTTACCGATCAAATATTCACCCAGTTCTTCTACAGCCGTCTGGACCGTTCTTGCTCTTCCCTCTACGACCGGCTCCCCCCAGCCAATTAACCCAGTATCTGTCGTCATTTTCAGAAACAGCCAGCGTGGAGGGACAAGAAACGTTTCAATCGAAGCAACTTTCATCATATTCCTCCCAAATTCGAGATATTTTTTCTCCTCAGTATTATAATTTCTGCACGGAAGCTCATATCCCTTTTAAAAAAACCTTCCTTTCCGGAGCTACTTTGAGCCTCTATATAGTAGAAAAGGCTATCTGTTCGTACTCACGGATGCCTCTCGTTGTTTATCTTCGTTGATTTCCGTTAAAATTTACATAACCTTTGAGATGAAAAGCCTCTGCCACCTTTATAAAAAAAAGCGATTAAGCATGCACTTAACCGCCCTTTCCACTACTATTAAGCCCGTTCGTTCATCACCTTCACATAGTAATGACGATGACGTGGCCCATCGAATTCACAGAAATAAATTCCCTGCCACGTCCCAAGCAGTAGCTCACCGCTAGAAATAATAACGGTTTGTGAGCTACCGACAGTGCTCGCCTTTAAATGAGCGGCTGAATTTCCTTCTCCATGCAAATAGCCTTCATGCTCCCACGGATAGACTTCATCAAGCCTCATTAGCATATCATGCTTGACATCGGGATCAGCGTTCTCATTGATCGTGATCCCAGCAGTCGTATGCGGACAATAGACGATCACAGTCCCTTCCTTGATGGACTTATCTTGAATTAACTGTTCGATCTCGCGTGTTACATCGATCATTTGATCCCGGCGCTTCGTTTGCAGACTCATTTCTACGATCACTTTATCCCCTCCCTCCTACCATTCTACAAAAAGGTTGTTCGCCGCGTCTAATGATGTCTAATTTACGAAGAGCTATCGAATATTTTCTTTAGAAGCTGGTTTTCTTTTACTAAGCTCGTTTTACCAGGCTGAAAAAAAATAGAGGATTGAACGAATCTCTCAAAAGTAAAGCCCCCCTTTCAAGTAGTTGGAGAAATGAAATGTATGCCGTTTTATTCTAAAGGGATTTTATTATTTTTGAGGAAATAAATATCATTGCGGAGGTGATTTAGCATGGACGTGAGTACCGACCTTAACATAAGCTCTCTTTCACTAGACTCACTTAGTGATGCAAGCTTTCTGCTAGTTAATTATATATATTCTGACCATTGGAAGCAGGAGCAGTTTGAAGAATGCTTACAAAAGATCAATCAACTTCTCCACTTTCATGGTGCTGAATTGTTAATTGCTTGGCACAAGGAAAAGCCTTGTGGCTTTATTGCGCTTAACTGGGGGTTTTCAACTACAAAGGGACAACCATTCTTAACAATCCAAGATCTATTTGTTTTGGAAAAGTTCAGAAAAAATGGCGTTGGTAAAGCACTAATACAAAAATCGATCGATTTCGCCGTTAAAAATCGTGCGAATCGTTTACAGTTAAATACAGGTACTGACAATAAAAAGGCTCGAAGATTATATCATTCATTAGGGTTCGAATGGTTTCCAAATAAAGAAATATATATGTTTTTCTTAAGGTAAAGGGGAGGCAAAAGGATAGAATCTCCAAACAGGCCAGGGGGTAGCCAATGAAAAACGATTTAGGTACGGAGGAAGCTATTAGACGGTGGGACATGCATGCGGAAGCGCTAATAGAAAACTACTCGGAGCTAGGTGACCTTCACCGGCTGGCTTTACTAAACCCGGCTTTGTTCAGCTTAGTTAAAGCTGTCAAGCAAGCGAAGGTTTTGGATGCAGGGTGTGGAGAAGGCTATTTGAGCAGAATATTTGCCAAATCTGGGGCTGCAGTAGTTGCCGTTGATTCTTCTAAAAAAAATGCTTGATTTGGCTCAAAAGCGGACCTCGAAGGATTTAAACATCGAGTATCACTACGGCGAAAACCTGGATTTCCTCGGTGATAAAAGCTTTGAGCTCATCGTCTCAAACATGGTCATTCAGGATCTGGAAGATTATGAAGCTGCACTTCGAGAAATGTATCGTTTATTAGTCGATGGTGGTTATTTTGTTTTCTCCATCCTACATCCGTGCTTCGTCACACCGGAAAGCGGCTGGAAGAAAAATAATACCGGTGAAAAAAACGTATTGGAAAGTCGATAAGTATTTCTATGAAGGTGTGTATGAGCAATTATTTCCGCAAGGGCATCAGGAAAAATTATTATTTTACCACCGAACACTGACAAGCTATTTTCAAGCATTCTCGAAAGCCGGCTTTATTCTGGAAGACTTGCTCGAACCAAAGCCGTCTGAAGAAACTCTCGAAAAATATCCTTCCTTCAAAGAAGGCCTTCGCAGCTGTAATTTTATCGTCTTCAAACTTAAAAAAAGTATGAAACAATGGACTACCGTTAACGATATCTTTAACGGTGGTCTTTCAGTCTTCTGTGCTGCTTTTCAGAAATGACAACAACCACCTTGCCAAAAGGCGGTTTACATTCAATTGTAACCGTTGTGTAACCGTTTTATCATTATAGTATGCACGATGACTATTTAAGAAAGGGGTAAAAGTATGAATAACGCGACAGGTGACAAAGCATTTAGAGTCAAGGTTCAGCGCTTTGGCAGCTTTTTAAGCGGCATGATTATGCCAAACATTGGCGCATTTATTGCTTGGGGACTTATAACTGCATTATTTATTCCGACCGGCTGGCTGCCAAACGAAAGCTTAGCCACTCTCGTCGATCCAATGATTACCTATTTATTGCCACTCTTAATCGGCTTTACAGGAGGGCGCATCGTCTATGACATACGTGGCGGGGTCGTAGGGGCAACAGCCGCGATGGGAGTCATCGTCGGTGCTGACATACCAATGTTTCTCGGTGCTATGATTATGGGTCCGCTCGGGGGCTACTTGATTAAGAAATTTGACCAATTAATCGAGCACAAAATTAAGTCGGGCTTTGAAATGCTCATAAATAATTTTTCTGCCGGAATCATCGGCGGTGCCTTAACAATTATTGCTTATGTCGGAATCGGTCCGATCGTTTTATCGTTAAATACCATTTTGGCTGCAGGTGTCGGGTTTTTGGTTGATGCCAGTCTTTTGCCTCTTGCCAGCCTTTTGATTGAACCGGCCAAGGTTCTGTTCTTAAACAATGCTATTAACCACGGGATCTTAGGTCCAATCGGAATTGAGCAAGCAGCAAGAGAAGGCATGTCAATCATCTTCTTGTTGGAGTCGAACCCAGGTCCTGGTCTTGGGATTTTACTCGCCTTTATCGTTTTCGGACGAGGGATGGCAAAAATGTCATCGCCAGGTGCTGCCATCATTCACTTTTTTGGTGGGATTCATGAAATATACTTCCCGTACATTTTAATGAAACCCGCGCTCATTTTAGCAGCAATTGGCGGAGGAGCAGCGGGAGTGTTCACCTTATTACTTACTAACGCCGGCTTAGTTGCCGCTCCATCTCCAGGAAGTATTATTGCGATCCTGATTATGACACCGAGAGGCGGTTATTTCGGAGTCATTGCTGGCGTTCTCGTAGCTACTGCGGTATCCTTTATTATCGCCTCATTAATTCTTAAAACATCAAAAGGAACAGCCGAGGATGACCTGATGAAAGCAACAGAAAAAAACATCGTCATTAAAAGGAAAAGAAAGTCGTGCAACTGCTCTTCTGCAGCAAGATGACAAAGGCGAGACGGAGGAATGGAGCACGTTTAACAAAATTATCTTCGCCTGTGATGCGGGTATGGGCTCAAGTGCGATGGGTGCTTCAATTTTGAAAAATAAGGTGAAAAAGGCAGGATTGGACATACACGTATCCAATACGTCGATCAGCAACCTGCCTGAAGACGCCGATGTAGTAATCACTCATAAGGACTTGACGGAACGAGCACAGGAAAAGCTGCCACAAGCTGTCCACGTCTCCGTCGATAATTTCCTAAATAGCCCAGCCTATGATGAAATCGTTGAAAAGCTAAAATAAACGAAAAAGGGTAATGCTAATAGGTGGATCCTCCTATTATGCATTATCCTTTTTTTAATTATGGCAACAGTTGCGCTGACGAAACTGTATTATTCTCCCGTTGCTATGCTGAATTCGCATGATTATGATAAAACTATGGATAAGGGGTGCAACCCTAAGCCATCCGGGAACAAGTGCAGCTCTGCGCTATATTAATCAGGGCTAGGCGTTATTGCCTTACAGCGTCCGGGGAATGAAGGAATACCTTTCATACTTCAATGAGATTGGGGGTGAGCATAGATGTACATTACCGCAAGAGAACGACAAATATTGGATATTTTATTGGCCGAACAGGAAATCACCGTAAAAGACCTCGCAAGGGAAATTGAAATTAGCGTTCGCACGATTCATCGCGATTTAAAAGGTGTAGAAGCTATTTTAGCTGAGTACGGATTGCAGATTCTGAAAAAGTCCGGTGTCGGGATTCAGCTTGCAGGAGAAAAAGAAAATATCGAAGCGCTTCAGCAGTTCTTGTTTCAATTAACTCATCACGAATACACTCCTGAAGAACGGCAGCTGATGCTCCTGTGCACATTACTCGAATCCACTGAGCCGGTAAAGCTTTTCGCCTTAGCCCATGACTTGCATGTCACGATCGCAACAGTAAGCAACGATTTAAACAAGCTTGAGGAACGGATTGTGCAGGATTACCAGCTTTCGCTTGTACGCAAACGCGGCTACGGCGTTGAAATCGTCGGTTCGGAAACGTTAAAGCGTAAGGCTATGAGTAACGTCATTTCTGAGCATATGGATGAATTTGACTTATTGTCACTCATTCGAGAGAGCATTCAAAAGAGGACCGAACAAATACAGCCTATTTCGGAACGATTGCTTGGCCTCGTCGATAAGAACAAGCTTTTTATCGTTGAACGCGCGATTGATGAGTTCAACAAAGAGCTCCCCTATTCTATTGCCGACAGCGCATATATGGGACTGATCGTTCATTTAGCTCTTGCGCTCGAGCGGATATTACAAGGCGAGAATATTACGATAAATGAGGAATACTTGGAACGTCTTCAAATGACAAACGAATATCACATCGCTGTGAAGATGGCGAAAAAGCTTGAGAATGCCTTTCACACGACTATTCCTAAAGCCGAAATTGGCTATATTACGATGCACCTTAGAGGAGCTAAACTAAGGTATGACAAGGAATTTATGATTGAAGACACTAGCCTGCAAATCGCTGTAAAAGCGAGAAGCCTGATTCGCTTCGTCGAACAGCGCGTGAACGAACCGTTATCAAGCCACCATTCATTACTGCAAGGCTTGGTCGCTCATTTGAGCCCGGCTGTTTTTCGAATAAAGCAAAATATGGGGATTAGCAACCCGCTTCTTTCGAAAATCAAACACGATTACGCAGAGCTATTCTCCATTGTTAAAGAAGGGGTTGAGACCATTTTCTCCGACTTAACGGTTCCCGAGGAGGAAATCGGCTATTTAGTTCTCCATTTTGGCTCCGTCCTTTTGCACCATAACAGTAAGCTTGCCGTCCGTGCATTAATCGTCTGTTCAAGCGGAATTGGAACATCTAAAATGCTTGCCACCAGAGTTAAAAAGGAAATAACTGCAATTAAAGAAGTTAAGAATGTATCCACATTTGAGCTTTACCAAATGGACTATGAAAACTATGATTTGATTTTGTCGACGATTCGTTTGCCAGAGTTCAATCGTGAGTATATTTTAGTGAACCCATTTTTGGACGACAATGAAGTAGAGAAAATAAAGGCGTACATTCGCACAATAGGTACTCGGAAAACGGTGCAGCCTTCCAAAAAGGATGATGCTCTTTCTCGACAGACGTTCGAAAAAGAGCAAATGATTGAAAAAGTGAGAAGCCTTCGCCTATATTTAGAAACGATTGAAACGATATTAGCAAGCTTCGGGCTGCAGGAATTTCAGGAGGGGTCAATCACTGACCTTTTGCAGCGAGCCTGCGCCCGGCTAAAGGAGCAAGGCATTATTTCTGACGAGGAAGCCGTCTTCAGGCAATTGTTAAAACGCGAAAAATTAGGGGGCTTAGGAATTCCTGACACGAAGCTAGCCTTGTATCATACCCGCAGTCATGCGGTCAATAAGCCCGCTTTTTTCGTTTTCGCGCTAAGGAAGCCCTTGCCCGTCATCGCGATGGATCAATCGGAGATTTCAGCGGAGCGCATATTGCTATTGCTATCTCCAGAGTCCTTGCCAATTCAGGCTCTCGAGGTTCTCAGCCATATTAGCGCATCCATTATCGAAAGCGCACAGTCGATCCAAACCTTTCAATCACAGGATGCACACTCGGTTTCAGCTTATCTTGCCGAATCGCTTGAACAGTTTTATTATCAAAAAGTATTGGAAATGAGGAGAGAATAATAATGTCATCAACCATTTTAACGAAGGAAAACATACGCTTAAATACACGTGTAGAAAGCAAGGAGGCAGCAATCAAGCTAACCGGCGAATTGCTCGTGGAGCGCGGGTATGTCGAACCAGTATATATTGACAAAATGCTGGAGCGTGAGCAATTGACCTCAACCTACATGGGAAACTTTGTCGCGATTCCTCACGGGACAGAGGATGCAAAGCAAGCGATTAAGGAGTCAGGGCTTGCAATTATTCAAGTTCCAGACGGAGTTGACTTCGGTTCAGGGAATATCGTCAAATTGTTAATCGGGATTGCCGGAAAAGATAACGAGCATTTAGACATCCTGTCACAAATTGCCATTATTTGTTCGGAGGGGGAAAATGTAGAGAAAATTATAAGCGCGACATCACCCGAAGAGATTCTGGCGATTTTTGAAGGAGTGAGCTAGCATGCTTGCTGTTCATTTTGGTGCGGGTAATATCGGAAGAGGGTTTATCGGCAAGCTTCTTTATCAATCCGGCTATGAGACATGCTTTGTCGATGTTAATGCCGAAGTTGTCTCATTGTTAAATGAAAAAGGACAATATCAAGTCATGCTTGCCGATCGCTTGCAAGAGGAAGTTACCGTAAAAAAACGTCTATGCGATAAACAGCGCGTCTAAACGGGAAGAAGTTATTGAAGTCATTACGAAAGCCGATTTAATCACTACTGCTGTAGGTCCCAATATTCTGCCGATCATCGCGCCCCTTCTTGCGGACGGATTGCTTCGCAGGTTAGCAAAAACCGAGGCACCATTAAATATTATCGCCTGCGAAAATGTCATTGGTGGGAGTCAGCTGTTAAAGAAGGAAGTCTATAACAGCCTGAGTCAGGCTGAGCAGGAACAGTTTGAACAAACCTTTGCGTTTCCGAATGCTGCAGTGGATCGCATTGTTCCTAACCAAGTAAACGACGATCCTTTATTAGTTAAGGTAGAGCCTTATTACGAATGGATTGTTGATGAATCAATGACGATCGGTGAACTGCCACAGGTCACTGGCCTCACTTTCGTTGCCGAGCTGACGCCTTACATTGAAAGAAAGCTGTTTACCGTCAATACAGGACACGCCATCTGTGCCTATCTCGGGTATCACTATGGCTTTAACACGATTGCTGAAGCGTTAAAGCAGAAAGAGATTAGCAATTCGGTCGAAAAAGCGTTGCACGAATCAGGGCATCTGCTACAAAAAAAAGTTTGGCTTTCATGCCGAAACCCACGAAACGTACGTGAACCGAATTCTGACTCGCTTTGCGAATCCGTATATTTCCGATGAAGTAACACGAGTGGGCAGAGGTCCTCTTCGCAAGTTAGGTCCAAGCGACAGACTCGTGTCCCCCGGCCAGACAATATCTCGACATGACTGGTCGGGAGCCTGAGCTTTTAGCAAAAGGAATTGCCGCCGCTCTAGCCTACAATTACGAGCAGGACGAAGAGGCGGTTCGACTGCAGCAACTGATTCAGTCTGAAGGACTGGAGGCGACGATCGAGAAGGTGACTGGTCTTACGCCCGATTCTGCGCTTACTCATACGATTATTAAACAGTATCAGCTTCTTTAGAAAAAAAGGCTTTGCTAGTTTTTAAGAAGGTGCCCTTTGGCGGCACCTTCTTTTTTCATCTCGTTTTTCGCTCGACCATCTTCTTGCCTTGCCGTTCTCCTCGCGCTTATCCACTATTTACCTCTTGAATAAAAAGGCGCGATTTGCATAAGATAAAAGCATAAAGCAAACATACGTTCTAAAAAAAAGGGGTGTTTCACGTGAAGGTCATATTTCTCGTCGACATGCAGTCGTTTTATGCTTCCATCGAAAAAGCGCAACATCCTGAATATGCAGATCAGCCTCTTGTCGTATCAGGCGATCCCAAAAGGCGTTCCGGCGTCATTTTAGCAGCGTGCCCGCTCGCTAAGTCTTACGGAGTAAAAAAACGCCGAGCGGCTTTGGGAGGCCCAGCAGAAATGTCCCGATCTCGTCATTATTAAACCACGAATGCAGGCGTATGTGGATGCTTCGATTCAGCTCACGACCATTTTAGAACAGTTTACAGACCTCGTCGAGCCCTTTTCGATTGACGAGCAATTTATCGATGTAACGGGAAGTCAGAAGCTGTTCGGTGCTCCAAAAGAAATCGCGCGAAAAGTCCAGCAGCAAATTCAGAAGGACTTGAAGGTTCGCGCTCGAATCGGCATTAGTGAAAACAAGGTATTAGCGAAGATGGCCTGTGATCACTTCGCTAAAAAAAATACGGAAGGGATTTTTTCGCTCAAGCAAAACGAACTGGAGCAGGTATTATGGCCGCTTTCGATCGATAAGCTGTATGGCGTCGGTTCAAAAATGACAAAGCACTTTCGCAATATGGGCATTCGGACGATTGGGCATTTGGCGAAAATGCCGCTTGAGCATTTGACAGCAAAATGGGGGGTACCAGGCCATGTGCTCTGGCTGACGGCAAACGGGATTGATGCATCGCCCGTTACCCGGGAGCTGACCGCCGGGCAAAAAGCGATCGGCCATGGGATGACCCTCCGCGGGACTATACCGGCATAGCTGATATTAAAGTAGTTTTGCTTGAATTGTGCGAGGAGGTCTGTTGCCGCGCTAGGAGCACACATGTGATGGGGCACACGGTCACACTCGGTTTAAGCGGAGCCAGCTTCACCATTCGTCAAGGCTTTCACCGCCAATTGACGATGCCACAGGCAACTAATATTACGATGGAGCTGTTCCGTTACGCCTGTGAGCTGCTTCATACCTTTTGGGCAGGCTACCCGGTTCGCCGTCTAAATGTCTCTTTATCGAACTTAACAAGCGATCGGGAAATTCAGCTTAGCCTTTTCGAGCAAAATCGTGAACGTTTGATTCGGTTAGGCTATGCGATGGACGATATTAAAAACCGTTATGGTACAGCCTCCCTGCTCCGCGCCTCCTCATTGCTCCCTTCTGGGCAAGCCGTCGAGCGCGCGAAAAAGATTGGGGGGCATTATAAGTAAATTCGCAAACAAGTCCGCCCTCTCTTGTTGAGAAGGCGGACTTGTTTGTAGTCGGCTTAAGACTTAGTATAATTCAAATCCCAGATGATGCCGAATCGATCTTTTACTTTCGCATATTTCGCTCCCCAAAAAGTGTCCTGAAGCTCCATCAGCGCCTGACCTTTATCGCTCAATGCATCGTATACGCTTTGCAGGTCTTCTTCATTTTCCAATTCGAGCGTTAAAGAAATATTTGTACCGATTTCGACAGGCTGTCCCGGAAATGAATCAGACACCATAATAAGCAAATCATCCTTTTGCAGCCTTGCATGCATAATTCGCTCTGCGGCTTCAGGAGGCGTAGGGAAATCAGCTTCACCATACGTTTGCAGCCTTACTATTTCCGCCTTGAGAACTTCCTTGTAGTAATTTAGCGCTTCTTTTGCATTGCCGTTAAAGCTAAAATAAGGGATAATCGGGTTCATTTTTAACGCTCCTTTACAGAATGGTTGTCCGTGCTTCTTCCATTTTAACAGAAGATACGACCTTGTTAAGAAAGATCAGCCAATACTAATTTTGGAAAAATGACAGAGCATCCGCTTATAGCAATTGGCTGACAATCTCGTAGGAGCGTAGTCGCGCCTCGTGGTCAAAAATTTGTGAGTTGACGATGACCTCATCCGGTTCGGTTTCGCCAAGGAACGCGGTGAGCTCCTTCTGGACCGTTTCACGATTTCCAACAATCGTATATCGGAGCTGCCGAGCGACGCCTGTCCGTTCAGCCTCTGCCCAGATTTGCTCGACATGCTCGCTTGGCGGCTGCAGCTGGGTAGGGCGACCGTGCACGAGGCTTAAAAATTGCTGCTGCTGCGATGTCGCAAGAAAGCGCGCTTCCTTGTCCGTATCGGCAGCAATGATGTTCACCCCAACCATGGCACGGGGCTCCGCGAGAACCTCAGATGGCTGAAAATGCTCGCGATATAGGGCAAGTGCTGGTAGCGTATAGTCGGGAGCAAAATGGCTAGCAAAAGCAAACGGCAAGCCGAGCTCAGCTGCCAATCGCGCACTGAATCCGCTTGAACCGAGTAGCCAGATCGGCAGCTTGAGCCCTTCGCCAGGAAATGCGCTCACTTGCCCTGCTCGTTCAGAAGCCGGCTGAAAATAAGCACGCAGCTCCTCCAGCTGCTCTGGAAACTGTTCAGCATCTCTCCCCGTATTGCGGCACAATGCCCTCGCGGTCAGCTGATCACTCCCAGGTGCTCGGCCTAAACCTAGATCGATCCGGCCCGGATAGAGCGATTCAAGCGTGCCAAACTGTTCAGCAATAACAAGCGGGGCATGATTAGGTAGCATAATTCCTCCTGCACCAACACGAATCGTGCTCGTCCCCCCAGCAACAAAGCCAATAACAACTGAAGTTGCTGAGCTGGCAATTCCCGGCATATTATGGTGCTCGGCAAACCAGTAGCGGTGAAACCCCCATTTTTCTGCGTGCTGCGCCAAATCAAGACTATTGGAAAACGAATCTGTCGCGGTTCCTCCATCGACAATCGGTGCTAAATCAAGGACTGAAAATAAAATGCGCTCGTTCACTTTATCTCTCCTCCGAACTTTTTCATTTTTTTCTATGTAAGGTCTAGTCTATCAGACCAGACGGCAATTACCTATTAATCAGCTTCTCCCGAAAAGCCGTATATAAACATATCGGGTGCACACACTAAGAAAAAAACTAAGGAGGACGCTCGAATGACGTTAATTCCTTTTGACCCCTTTCGTGAAACCGATCGACTCAGACGGGATTTCGATCACCTGTTTCACCCTAGCCATTCATACTTGGAGGAGAGCTTTCGCCCGATTCGTGTAGACGTTCATGAAAGTGACGATGAAGTCGTTGCTACCTTTGAGCTGGCTGGTTTAGAAAAAGAAGACGATGTCCACATTAATGTTCTAGGTCATCATTTGCTTTCCGTTAGCGGAAAAGTAAATCGGGCAAAGGAAAAGGAGGAAGGTCAATACCATCGGCGCGAGCGCTATATCGGTACCTTTCACCGTTCGGTATCCTTACCTGCTCCCGTTTCTAACGAAGGCGTAAAAGCGAACTACCGGAACGGCCTGCTCGAGATCAAAATGACTAAGCTGGAAAAGCCAGACACAAAAAAAATTGACATTGAGTTTCATTAATTTCGTCCACAGATGCGAATTCCGATGGAATCGCATCTGTTTTTTATACAACTATCCGACAACAAGACAAGGGTTCCCTTGTCAAGTAAAAGCGAGTAACCGTACGTTTTGCTAAGGAAATGGTGAAGGGGGCGTAAATGAATGGGCTTTTTCTTTATCTCCTACTCATGGAGAGTCACTGGACTGTTTTTCCAGTTATATAAGAACATAAGTTCGCTTATAATAGGGTATAAAGATCCGAATGAGGTGAGCAGCATGAGTATTCACAACGACAACAAACTGGAGCGCGGCAATAAGCTATGGGAGCTAAAGTTTATGCTGCCAGAGCAAAAGCAGGCTCTGCTCCGGCAAAGAGAGCTTCAGCGAAAGGTGAAGAAGCCCATTCTTGACGAACAAGCGTGGCAGGAGATTGGCATCGTCGCGATGGATTCGCTTAATTACGAACTGCCTGTGCGACTTACCTATTGGAGCGACGGAGAATTTATGCAAGTATTCGGTATTGTCGACCGGATAGACAAACAGCTAAAGCAACTGAAAATGAAAATAAATGAAGAGTGCCTCTACATTCAAACGGATTGCATAACGGCTATAGAACGAGACGATTTTAATCGTGTATCTCCGTATGAAACCGGGCTTTAAGGCGTTAGGGGGATACTTAATGCTTTTCTTCCCCCCTTGTAAAACGAGCTAATCCGAAGCCAAAGCAGAGCTTAACACCAACCTACCTGCCTTGAAATTTTTTTTCACTTGAGCCATACAGTCACACTGGTTAGGAAATAGACGGTTGCTCCCTAGCCCTTCATCACATCAGATTTAGTGCTTAGGATGAGCACCTAAATAAGACCGTCTTCGCTTTCTCCAGCCTAAGCTCCGGATATTCGCGGCATCGGCATCGATTCCTTTCCTAATTCAGCCGAAATATACTTGAGCAGAAGCTCCATTTTCAACTCTGCGTATTCTGGTCGATCCCATAAATTGTTATACTCATCCGGATCCGCGACCAAATCAAAAATTTCCCCATAGGTTTGATTGTAATAGACCGTGAGCTTATAACGCGAATCAACGTAAGTTTTTGATGAATCGTCGTTGGCTCATGATGAAATTCGCAAATGATATGATCGCGAGCCTTTTCCTTTTTCCCCTGCCATACGTCCTGTTGATTGACACCGGTCATTTCGTATGGAATCGGAACTCCCGCAAAGCTCAACAAAGTAGGCCCTACATCAACAAGCGATTGCAGAGCAACGGAGGTCACTCCGTCCGGCACCTGTCCTGGATACCGAACGATAAACGGAACCTTGATTAAGTCTTCATAATGAAATCCTCCCTTGAATTGAAGCCCGTGCTGACCGTAGAAGTGCCCGTGATCACTCGTAAAAACGACGATCGTCTCGTCCGCTATGCCTAATTCATCAAGCTGATCAAGGATTTTTCCGATATAGCTATCCATCATACTGACCATCGCGAAGTAAGTAGCCGTTAGCTGTTTATGGTCGTCCTCACTGACGCCTAAATGCGAATGATAGCCATGAATCCCATAGCCCGTTTCTTGATAAGCAGAGAGGTCAGGCCTTTCCTGCTGGGTCATCTGGAAATGCGGAGGGTTGCACTCATGTTCTCCTTCCTTCCCTTTAGGTATTGTTAGCTTATCCGGATCGTAGAGCGAGTCCCATGGTTCCGGCACGAGATAAGGAGGGTGCGGATCAAAAAAAGCTCGCCCATAAGAAAAAGCTTTCGCCATTTTCATGATACTCTTTCATCAAGGCATTAGTCCGTTCTGAAATCCATGTATTGTAATGATATTTTTCAGGAATTGGCCAGCGATAGTTAATGTTAGGGTCCATCCTCCCTGTCGGTGCGAGAAAATAATCTCTCCAGTTATGACAGCCTTTTTCCTCCATCCAAAGCGCATAATGTTGGCCTACTAAATGTTCATTTGTATGATTGCGGGCTAACTCAACATGCTCAAATCCGTAAAACGGTTGATCGAACGTTTTCCAGAACGCTAAATCAGACAGTAACGGATAAGACTCAAGTGACGGAAATTCTTCCGTTTGCATGGCAGGTTGAAAATGGGCTTTTCCGACTAAAGCGGTTCGATACCCGTGCCGGACAAAATCCTCACCGACTGTACGTTGTTCCTCCAATAATTTAGTCCCGAGTGTCCATGCACCGTGCTGGCTTGGATACTTTCCGGTAATCATCGAGGCGCGGGAAGGCGTACAGGTCGGATTTGGACAATAGGCTCGCCGAAATGTCGTCCCCTCCCTCACAAGCCGATCGAGATTCGGTGTCTCGATTTCGGGATTGAACGCGCCAATCGTATCAAAGTGCTGCTGATCGCTTGTTATGAGTAAAATGTTCGGTCTTTTCATAATTTCCTCTCCTCTGAAACAGAAGTAGTCGTGACCACGCTTTCTCGACGTTGTATTCCTAAATAACTAGTTCTGCTTCTTAGCTTTTGATAAAATTAATAAAAATGCGAAAGAGGTTGGTTATCATGCACGTGAAACTATCCGAAACCATTGAAAAAAAACAGGACGAAATAAACTTTTCCGGTGCAGTCCTAATCAGTCAGAACTCTCAGCTCTGCCACCAGTCTGCAACTGGCTTTGCCGATCGTTCCAATCAACTGATGAACGAAATCGATACACGGTTCGGTATCGCTTCTGGCTGTAAGTTATTCACCGCGATATCGGTTTGTCAGCTTGAGGAAGCGGGCAAACTGACCTTCCAAACCCGTTTAAATGACTGCTTGCCATTTGAGTTCCCACACTTTGATAAAACCATAACGATTCATCAGTTGCTGACCCATACAGCAGGGATTCCTGATTATTTTGATGAAGAAGTGATGGACGACTTTGAAGAGCTGTGGTTAGAGCGCCCGATGTATTCCTTCAAGGAACCGCGCGATTTTTTTGCCGTTGTTTCAAAATCAAAAAAATGAAAGCAGCTCCCGGAAAACGGTTCCATTACAACAATGCCGGGTTTATTCTGCTCGGTTTAATCGTCGAGCAGTTGAGCGGCCAGCGTTTTACCGATTATGTACAAGCGCATATTTTTGACCGATGCGGTATGGAGAGCTCTGGATATTTTTCCATGGATCGGCTGCCTGCCAACACTGCCCTAGGTTATATCGATGAACAAGACGGCAGCTGGAAGACAAACGTCTACTCCCTTCCCATCATTGGAGGAGCCGATGGCGGGGCCTTTGTAACAGCGCAGGACATGCTTAAACTATGGAATGCATTGCAGCAAGAGCAGCTGCTTAGCAAGGAGCTTTGCAATAAGCTTCTGAGCCCTCACGTGTTCACAGGTAACGAAAACGAATACTACGGGTACGGCGTTTGGATTACAAAAAAAGGAAGACGCCATTTTCAAATGCCACGTCATGGGCTACGATCCGGGAGTGTGTTTCCATTCCGCCGTTTACCCCGAAACTGGCCATCAAGTAGCGATTCTTAGCAATACTAATGCCGGCGCTTATAACATTTTGACAGCATTTGAAAACAGTATTTATTAGAACACAAGTTTAATAGCTTTCGGCATCTTCAAGACTCGATAGTATACAGATTTTCTCGAACAAAAGCGTAGAGCGACCGTTTAGCAACGGGCAAACTGGACAACGTCGACGGGAAAAAAAGAAGCACAGTGTAGCAACTGATGTTGACTGCTAAAAGAAGTTTCCTCGTTGCTGGATGCTCAGAGCTAGACGGGGCTTTACTTGGATGAGAAATAGTTAAGCACCATTGTATACTAAGAAAAGGATACACACGCTCTCTCAAAGCGTGCCATTAGGTACAACTTTTCAGGTCAAGTGCCTAAGTCACCTGCTCCCCGTTTGCTTCAGAATGATAAAAACGAATCAAACGGGGCAAGCACGTTACTTATTAGCAAGATAGGCAGCCCCGGTCAGACCGTTATCACCTTTCAGCTCGCTTTTTAAAACTCTGCGTGGCCAATCCATGGCAATAGGATGGTCGAGGAGGCGGGCAAATTCCTGCTGCACTTGCTCAAAAAAATTCGGCTGGTGATTGATCACGCCGCCACCGACGACAATGAGATGCGGATCGACTAAACAAAAAATCTGATGCAATCCACGGGCGATATAAATCGCCGCTCGGTGGATGAGCTCAGGATGATTTTTTTCAGCAAACAGCTCCGCTGTGCTGTACTCACCTTCCGCTCTTCTTTGAAGCGCTAAGCCGGAGGCCAATTCTTCCAGCGATTTCATGCCCCTATCCTCATGAAATAACGTCAACCCTATTTCCCCTGCTAAACCGGCACCACGGAAAAATTCTCCTTTTGAAATGATCGAGGCAGAGATTCCGGTACTTACCGTCAAGTAAACCATCGTTTCCTCAGTTAGCCCTCTTGATTTCCATTCTCCGTAAGCAGCCATGTACACATCATTATCCATCGAAACCTTTGCTTTTGAAAAAAATCGTCCTTAAGCGAGAGCTCAGCGGAAAATCGCGCCAAGGTAAATTGTTTTGATACACAGCAACTCCATTTTCGCTGTCTACTTTTCCCGGGACACCCAAACTGATGCTCTCAATCTCCTCATATGAAACTTTATGGCTGTCTAACAATTCAGCGAAACAATTGACGAGGCAGTTAAACATGGCCTCGGCATCCGTAGGATCACTGCTAACTTGCTTTCTCGTAAGGAAACTCATATTTTTATCCGTCAACGCGGCAGCAACCTTTGTTCCGCCAATATCTGCTACTATTCTATAGGCCATTTGCTACAGTCTCCTTTCAGAGTTTTAATGTAACAACCTGAGTTAAATTGCGTGGTTGATCGGGATTAAGACCAAGACTAATCGCACGATGATAAGCTAATAATTGCAGATGAGGCACAGTGAGGACGAGAGTATTTCGATCACTGATCGCTTCGTTCAATTGAATGTGTTCATCGCTGCTGAAAGCCTCCGAAACTGGACCAATTGTCAGCACCTTTCCACCTAACTTTTGTATGTCATTAACCAAATCCTGATCGAACTTCTCCGTTTTCGCTTGTGTCACCATAACCACGACTGTCGTTTGATCAACAATCGAAATCGGTCCATGTCGAAATTCAAGGCTAGAATAGCTTTCGCATTCGGTTTGAGTCATTTCCTTTAACTTCAATGTCGCCTCTTTGGCAATTCCGTTGAACATGCCCATTCCTAAAAAGACAAAGCGCTGATACGCGGAGCTTGAAGCGATTTCTTTTGTCTGATTTGCATGCTCCAACAGCTTCTCAGCCTCCTTTGGTACATGCCTTAATTCGGCTAAGTCCTTTTGGGATGATGCCTGTTTAGCAGCATATAGCTGGAGGGCATACAACATATTAGTAAACGATTGCGTCATCACAACACTTTTTTCATTAATATGGTCAAGAGCCACAGACTCATCAGCAAGCTTCGCCATCGGACTATTCCCGTGACAAGTAACAGCCATCGTGCTAATGTTTTTCCGTTTCTGTAAAAGCTCCAAGGCAGCAATGATTTCCGATGTCGTGCCAGAGCGTGAAATGGTAATAATATGATAGCTTTTATTTTCGGAAATGGCTGACTCCGGATTCAGAAAAATTTCTGAGGCAGGTAGGGCCTGAGCCAAGTGACCCGTCACTGTTTGAAAATAGCGGGCAGCAGCAGCGGCCAAATAAAACGAAGTGCCGCAGCCGACAAATAAGTACATATCCACCTTCTTATCGATAAACGTTTGCCCACTTACGACTTCGTAAGTTCTCTCCAATTGTGTTGCTTGACTTGTAATTTCGTTAAACGTATGCATAAAACAAATCCTCCTCCTGTATTCCTTCTAAAGCCTAGTTATCGACACTTTCTTTTTTAATTGCCATACATCCGCCGGGGCAACAATGCCAGCATAAGGCTGCAAGGCGTTGGCTCCCGCACATGCTGCAGCAAGTGCAAGTATGTCAGTGAGCGGTTGATTTTGATCAAACCCTGCTGCAAATCCTGCAACCATGGCATCCCCACTCCCAACCGTATTGATTGCAGCAAGCTTCGGAGCCTTAATTAAATAGGCTTCACCTATCCTTGTAAAAACAGCTCCGTCTTTTCCTTGCGAAATGCACACATGCTCGATTCCTTGCTCGTTTAAGCGATGTCCCGCGGCAATAAGCTCATCGGTGGACAACGTTTCTTTACTTAATAGCTGTTTAATCTCATCCTCGTTCGGTTTAATTAAAAACGGTTTAGCAGCGAGAGCTAAGCTTAGAGCTTTACCGCTTGTATCGAGTATCGCTTTCGTGCCACTACCATTAATAATCTCGAGCAATTCCGCATAACCGTGCTTCGCAATCCCTAAAGGCAAGCTCCCCGATAAAACGATAAGTGAGCTAACTTGCACTGCTTTCTCAACGTAGGCGCACATTTGCTCCCAGCTTCGCGCGTTGACCTGTAAGCCTAGTTCTAATATTTCCGTCTCCTGCTTGAACGTCTCATCAATAATAGAAAGACAGGTTCTTGTCTCGCCGGGGACGGTAATAAAATTTTGCTTTAGCTTCATTTCTTTTAGCCGCTCAGTGAGCTCGTTGCCGTTGCGACCGCCGATAAAACCGCCTGCCGTTACTGGAATCTCCAGCTTGTGAAGCACTTTCGCGACATTGACCCCTTTCCCACCTGGTTCCGTGTGACTTCGTTCGATTCGATTCGTTTGTCCGACACGAAAGTCGCTTAGAACATAAGTCGTATCAAGAGCTGCATTCAAAGTAATTGTCGTAATCATCGGCTACACCTACTTGCTCCTTTGCAGCATAGAGATTTTTTTCAACGACTAGTTTTTTTTACAGCCTCCTGAGCGGGTACGAAATATTTTCTTGGGTCATCCTCGCTTACATTTTCGCTAAAAAAGTAACGAAGCTCTCGGGCAAACACGACCTTTAATTCTGTCGAAAAATTAACCTTCGCTATTCCATAAGCCAATGCCTGCCTCACGCCTTCTTCAGAGACTCCGGAAGCCCCGTGCATGACGAGTGGAACTTTAGTGCGACTAGAGATTTGTTCGAGCAGCCCGAATTGTAGATCGGGCTCAGCCTTGTACATTCCGTGCGCTGTCCCGAAGGCCGGTGCAAAGGAATCGATATTCGTTTCCGCAACAAAGCGTTCTGCTGCGCTTGGATCGGTAAAAAGAGCATCGCTTTGGTCGATAACTAGATCGTCTTCGACGCCACCTATCGTCCCAAGCTCAGCTTCAACCGGAACTCCCATCGGAGCAGCAGCCTCAACAACTCGCTTAACGAGTGCGATATTTTCGTCTAATGGCAATTGCGAGCCATCGATCATGACAGACGTATAGCCTGCGCGCAAGCATTGCATAACAAGCTCAAATGAATGCCCGTGATCGAGATGAAGAGCGACCGGAATACTCGCCTCAGCTGCGGCCGCTGCCGCCATAGCAACCATGTGCCGCAGTCCGACATACTTTATTGTCCCAGGCGTCGTTTGCAAAATAACGGGCGTCTCCATCTCTTCAGCCCCTGCTATAACTGCCTTCATTATTTCGAGATTATGCGCGCCGAAGGCTCCGATAGCATAGTGATTATCATAAGCATCCTTCATAATTTCCTTTGTTGTCACTAGCATTTTTTCTCTCTCTCCCATCATATAGGGTTGTTGGTACAAGTTTATTTATAAAATTACTCACAGCCATACACTATGAGTAAAATTACAGAAGCTCAGTGTAGAATTTACAACGATCCCCGCGTACGATCGATTTACAAAATTCAATAGGGCGCCCCATCGTATCGTAAGCCGTTCGCTCTAACAATAAAGCAGGGAATCCCTCCCCTACCCTTAAGTAGTCGCTCTCGTTTTCCTTCACTAAAACAGGCTCAAAAGTTTCCTTCGCCCGTTTAATAACGATTTGAAATTCTTGGGCCAGTAAATCGTAAAGAGAAATCTCGCCAACCTTTTGCAGACGGGATAAATTAGAAACGATCCGCTGAGGAAGGTAGGACGATTCAAGAATAATCGGTTCATCCCCTGCACAGCGAAGACGCTTAATTTCAACGACTGCCTCATCTTCGTTTAGCTGTAGTGCCTTCTGAATACTTTTCGTTGGTGACACTTCTTCAATTCCAAGAATAATATCCTTCGGGTTCATCCCTTTTTCCTTCAATACTTTACTAAAGCTGTAAAACCCCATTAAAGATTGTTCGAGCTTCGGCTTCGCCACAAAAGTTCCCTTGCCTTGAACGCGATAAAGAATCCCTTCCTTAACGAGTTCATCAAGCGCTTTTTTTTACCGTATTGCGGCTAACGCGATATTGCTCCATCAACTGATTTTCAGAAGGAATTTTATCATTCGATGTCCATTTCCCGTTTTCAATCGAAGCTGTAAGCTTTTCTTTCAGTTGATGATACAAAGGAATTAAGCTATCATGCTGCAAGCCTTCCATTTAACTATCCCCTTCTATCAGCTAAATTGAGTGTTCAAAAAAAGATGTTATAAGAGCCGTAGAGCAAGGGCGGATAACTTACGCTGTAATCATGCGTACAACATTAATACCAAGGTGTGAAAGATCGGCTCAAAACAGCTAAAATATAGCGAACTTTTTGAACAAGCTCCAAAATGTCCATATTTCGGTTAATTCTAACTAAATATACCGTATAGCAAGCGAATGTGTCAACCCGACAAGTTGATTTGTCCTATTAGCTGGAATTCTATTTACGTCAGCAATAACGGCAAATAAACAGCAAAAAACGACGAGAATAGCCTGCAGTTAAACCCCTCACCTTTTATTTCAGATGAAGCTGGAGTATCAGTCCTGTGCCTCCGTTTATAAACGGTGCCTTATGAAGGCTGAAGGTACGAATTCTTTAGCTGAAACAGTTTGCCCTCAGCTGAGGTGATTCTGCCCGTCATTACTTTCCGACCTGCCGAGCGACATTGGCCTTCGCCATAGCTCGGATTATTTCCAGTACATCCATTTCTGAAACAAGATTTTGAGCCAGGCGTAGCAATCCCCCTTCCTCTAAGGCAATCATTTGCGATTTAATCGGGAGCGAAGCAGCAAAATTCCAATTCTATAAAAAAAACGATGAGCCACTCCTCCATGTCGAGACGACCTTCATTCCGACCACTGCCTCGCTAATCGTCCCGCTCATTGGTAAGAACCCGTCCGCCGTAATTTCATATTGTCCTCCTTTGAAAATAGTTATTGACCGATGAGTAGAGCGTATATTAAGATAACTGTGTAACTATCATTAAAACTTTAGATAGTTACACATTACATTCTACTTCTGTTGCACAATCCGTTCGCTTGAATGCTAGGCTTAACGTGAGGAGGAATTCATAAAATGAAATTACTTGACTTATTACGTAAGCAGCATGACTACAGTTGGGATAAGGAAACGTGGTTTTTGCCGTTAAAAGATGTACTCGAAGGATTAAGCTCTGCCGATGCAGCTTGGCAACCTCCCGGGGGAGGAAATACGATTTGGCAGATAGTAAATCATTTAAACTATTACAATAATCGGCTCATTCATGATATAGCCGGAAGACAAGCCAACGATGCATTGCCAAGCAATTTAGAGACATTCGGAGCCCCCGGAAATCCAGAAGATAATGAGGCTTGGCAAGACACGTTAGAAAAAGCAGATCAGCTCAGTACTGAACTGCGCAAAGCACTAGCCAAAATAGATGACGGTGCCCTCAAAGAAGAGTATGCTGATGGACTATCACGCAATATTCTGCACACCATACATCACACAGGCCAGATCGTCCTCATCCGCAAGCAACAGGGTTCTTGGATGAAGGAGCGGGAATAGGTTGGCGTTTGGAAAAATACTTACCGAATACCACATTTGTCGGACTTACCTGTTTGCCCATCCACAGTTAGACGAGAAATTAAAGTCATTTTCAAGACCTGAAATCGCTACCGGATTTAGATAAGTTTCCTCTTAATTTTAGATTTAATAAAATTGTCTATTTTTCTACTTAAGAAGTTAGAGCCTTCCTACACCATGTTGTAGAAAGGCTCTTTAAAGACTTTTCAATTTTAATCAATTGCGAAACGATTCGCTCAATCGTTCCCAGGGGCACAACCCTTATTTTACGACGATACGGATCTCTGCCCCCGTTGGGTCGCTCACTGTTAACAGCCCCGCTTCATAACGAATAGGTACGCCATTTTTCTTTAAATGATGACGGAGCTTTTCATACTCTGCTTCAGTTGGCAAAATCATTGTATAAAAACTCACTCCAACAGCATTCTTCGGTGGAAGAGAGGCTCCTTTTCCCGCCCAAGTATTGATCGCGATGTGATGATGGTAGCCATTCGCAGCCAAAAATAAGACTCCGGCATACGTCAAATCTGAAGCAGTAATGTCAAACCCTAACGATTTGTGATAAAAATCTGCCGCAGCGAGCAAATCGGTAACGTGCAAATGGATATGCCCCAGTTTTGAGTTTGGCGGCAATTTTCCCCAGACACCTTCACCTGCCTCCGTTATGAGCGATGCTGTATCCATCGGCATTGTCGTCATTTCAACCTCGTCGCCAGCCGTTCGACTCCAAGTGTGACTCGGTCGATCGACGTAAATTTCAATACCATTCTGATCCGGATCCCAAAGATAAATGGCCTCGCTTACTAAATGATCGGCTGAACCATGTGAGATTCCCTCTTTAATAAAATGGCGTAACGCACGTCCTAAATCCTTTCGGTCCGGCAGTAAAATAGCAAAATGATAGAGTCCGGCTGTTGATTGCTTGGGAAGAATTTGGACTTCAGCAGGTTCATGTAAAACGAGAAAAGTATGCACTCCATCTACTGTTAATGCTGCGCTATTCCCCGTTCGATTTAAGACGGAAAAACCAATGGTATGTTGATAAAATTGTAGTGAGCGTTCCAAATCGGAAACATTCAGTTGAATCGCTCCAAGTTCGAATCCATTGGGCAATTGATAAGCCATTTGACCAACCTCCATTCATTTTATTATGCCAGAAAAGAATAAAAATGGTACAGTAAGAAACAAGATTACAAAAATGATAGGTGGGGGATAAATGGAAAAAGCAGTGGAACGTTTTTTTTAATAAGCAAATCGTCGGGACAGCTGCCGAACGCTTTGAATTAGAACTACATTCTCTTCAAAAGCTTGGCAGCTTTGAAAACTATATTTATGAGGGCAGCAAAAACGGAGAGGCATACATTTTACGGCTCGTCCATAGCTCTCACCGCAGCAAGGAACAAATCGCTTCGGAATTAGATTGGCTCAATTATTTGCGAACCTGTGGAGCAAACGTTTGCGGTGCTTTTCTATCCGAAAATAGCTCATTCATCGAATCTATTCCTGCCGAGGAAACGTTCTTTCATGCCTCTTTATTCGAAAAAGCAAAAGGCTCAGCCGTTTCCATGGATGACCCAGCCTTCAATCCAACACTTTTCGAAGCTTGGGGGCGTACCATCGGTCAATTTCATCAATTAACTAAAAATTATAAAAGGCCGGCTCATATCGAACCCCGCCCCGATTTAGTCCAAAGTTTTGAGCAGCAGCTTCTTCCTTTTGTACCTATGAATGATAAAGCTTTGTATCACAATGTCAAGCACTTGTTTGAACAGGTGCAGAAAATACCTAAAACGGCAAATCGTTACCAGCTCATCCATTCTGATCTTCATAGAGGCAATTTCCATTATGATAATGGCAACATATACGCTTTTGATTTCGATGACTGCTCCCATCATCACATTGTTCACGACTTGGCGATGCCCCTTTACTATTCCGTTTGGCTAAAGTACGATTCGATCGAGCAAAGAAACGAATTCGCCGCTCATTTTTTTGCCGCCGTTTCTGCGTGGATATCAGAAAGAGCTTGAGCTACCAGAGGCTGGTTGAAAGAGCTGGCATTGTTTTGCTCGTTTCGAGATTGTGAGCTGTATGCTGTTCTACACAAAAAATGGGATATGAGTCAGCTTAATGAAAGACAAGGAAAGTTATTATCTAGCCTTGCTCATCGCATCCGCCATGACGAGCCGTTCATCAATTTGGAATTAACTGTATAAGTTTTATTTCACGGTAAATAACGAAACTGTCTCGAGGTTAAATGATTTGATAAACAAAGCATCCCGTAGCACCTTATCAAGGGACTACGGGATGCAATCGTCATTTATGCGACATTCATTTTTTTTCTTTGAATTTGAAAGTAAATTTGCCTGTACTAATCGTTTCCTTACGCTAATTCCAATCCATGCTGCCAAAAAGGCTTTAATTAGCCCTACGATAATAAATGGGTACACACCTGCTGCCATCGCCTGCGACCAGTTCATCCCGAGTAACAGCTTAAGCTGCACCGTCCCGAATGCCAACGTAACGATCATGCCGACTAGATTAGCGATGATTCCCATCTTCAATGAAAATGAGGTTTTCTCTAGGATAAGACCGGTTATGTACGCTGTAGCTATAAATCCAATAATATAGCCTCCAGTCGGTCCAAGCAGAATTTGAATCCCGGCTTTCGCTTCAGCGAATACAGGCACCCCTATTGCTCCTAATGCAATGTAAACGAGGATCGAGAGCGTTCCGTGTCGACTTCCGAGAATCGTTGCTGCCAACCCAACGGCTAGCGTTTGCCCAGTTATGGCACAAGTGGCAATGGAAGCGTAAGCTGTGATAACACTCCCGTTATCGCTGCAAACATTCCAGCCAAAATTAAATATTTAATAGTTGTATTTGTTGCCATTCGTTCCTCTCCTCATAATTGTTAACCTATTTTAATAAAAGGTTAACATAAAAACTCGAATTTGTGAATACATTTTAGTCATCGTTTTTTGTGAGACAATTCTACTCTGAAATAATTGAGATAACGGAAGAATATTTACGGTTTTTCGCTTTCAGTATGAGGCAGGAGCTTTTCTGAAAAAGCATATAAATAGCCGGTTCGAAATCATCTCAGAAACATTCCTGATTAATAGAGGCAGCGGGGATCGCTGTTTAAAAAAAACAAATAACAATGAGGAAATCCTGAGCATTCCGTCCTTTTACAGCAGAAGGTACAGTCAATTTAGCAGAATGGGGAGTTCGTAGGGTGAAAGGTATTTCGAGCAGCAATGTTAATACTGTACGAAGCTATCGTACAAAAATCGAGCAAGCGGCTTTTGCTCGATACTCTTTTATAAGCAATCGAGCGATCAAGCATTTCTAGCCAGATTCAAGTGTGGTTGTCTTCCATTGCTAGTTAGAATCCATTCGCATCACTGATGCAGCCTTATTAATGAAATCGGGATAATTGGAAAAATCGTGCTGCTGGCGCTTCATTCGCGAGGAGGATCGAGAAACGCTCCTCCTTTCCATCATTCGTACTGACCAATTGCTCGAATTCTCGCTTAAAGTACAACATCCCGATAATTTTTTTTCGATGATTACGATAAAAGCTTGTTTGACAAGGGGGTAATGGCTAACTTCGCCTTATTTCACGAAAAATGTAGCCTTTTTTTTCAAAACTGTTCGATTGGCTGCCCTCCCGATTTCTAGCCTCATATTTCGCTAAATCATTTTCGATGATATGTTCCTTTAATGCGCAACCGGCAACCTATGCAATAAAATATACATGAGCCCACTTCTCGAAAAGAGGTGAGCTCATAGGTTAGTTGGCGACAATATTGACTAATTTACCAGGAACAGCGATTATTTTTCGGATTGTTTTGCCTGAGACTTCACTTTGGATCTTTTCATCCTTTTCAGCAAGCTCGGACATTTGTTCTTTCGTAGCATTGGCAGGGACTACGAGCTTGGCACGTACTTTTCCGTTGATTTGAACAACAATCTCGATCTCGTTTTCCACTAGCTGGCTCTCGTCGTACGTTGGCCATTCCGCATAAGCAATCGATTCGTTGTGGCCTAGCCTTTCCCACAGCTCTTCTGCAATATGCGGTGCAATTGGGGCAAGTAGCTTCACGAAGCTTCCACCAATTCCTGTGGCAAGTTCTCTTGCTTGTAGGCTTCATTAATGAAGACCATCATTTGCGAAATTCCTACATTGAATCGTTTTTCAGCAAGATCCTCGCTTACTTTTTTTTACTGTTTGATGATACACACGGACGAGCGAATCAGCTCCAGACGTAGCTGTAATGTTCTCACTTAGCTCGCCTGTCTGTTCGTTTATAAACAGGCGCCAAATCCGATCGAGAAAGCGGCGTGCCCCGTCGAGTCCGTTTGTCGACCAAGCAATAGATGCATCCAACGGCCCCATGAACATTTCATAGAGGCGTAACGTGTCTGCTCCGTGGCTGGCGACGATATCGTCAGGGTTGACGACATTCCCTTTCGATTTACTCATTTTTTTCATTATTTACACCAAGGATCATGCCTTGATTAAACAGCTTTTGAAACGGTTCTTTAGTTGAAACGATCCCGAGATCGTACAAAAACTTATGCCAGAAACGAGCATACAGCAAATGAAGAACGGCATGTTCAGCTCCGCCAATATAAATGTCAACAGGAAGCCATTGCTTCAGTTTTTCCGGATCAGCTAAGCTTCGCTATTGTTTGGATCAATGTAGCGCAAGTAATACCAGCAGCTTCCGGCCCAGTTCGGCATCGTATTCGTTTCCTTCGGCCTTTTTTTCCCCGTTACAGGGTCAACGACCTCTAGCCATTCGAGATTATTGGCTAACGGGGATTCACCTGTTTGCGAAGGTCTGATCTCCTTCATTTTTGGCAACGTTAATGGCAGCTCATCTTCAGACAAGGCTGTCATTGTACCGTCCTCCCAATGAATAATCGGAATCGGTTCGCCCCAGTATCGTTGACGGCTGAAGAGCCAGTCACGCAAGCGATAGGTGACTTTTTTTTCGTCCCTACTTGCTTCGCTTCAAGCCATTCGATCATCGACGAAATCGCAGTGTCTTTGTCAAGTCCATTCAAGAAATCAGAATTGACATGCTCGCCGTCCTCTGTATAAGCCTCTTGTTCAATGTTTCCGCCAGCAACAACCTCACGAATCGGCAGGCCGAATGTCTTGGCAAATTCATAGTCGCGCTCGTCATGGGCAGGAACTGCCATAATCGCTCCGGTTCCGTAGCTAGCCAACACGTAATCTGCAATCCAAATAGGAATGGCCTCGCCATTTACAGGATTTATTGCATAAGCACCGGTGAATTCACCAGACTTTTCCTTTGAAAGCTCTGTTCGCTCCAGATCACTTTTTAAAGAAACCTGTTGCTGATAAGCCTCGACCTGTTGCTTCTGTTCAGCCGTTACAATTTTATTCACTAACGTATGCTCTGGTGCCAGCACCATATATGTGGCGCCAAACAGTGTATCAGGACGAGTCGTGAATACTTCGATTGTCTCTCCCTCATGGCCGTCAACTTGAAAGGTAACCTCTGCCCCTTCCGAGCGTCCAATCCAATTTCGTTGCATATCTTTAATACTCTCGGGCCAATCGAGCTCATCTAAATCGTACAGCAACCGGTCCGCATACGCAGTAATTTTCAGCATCCATTGCTTCATCGGGCGACGTTCGACCGGATGGCCACCGCGTTCGCTTTTTCCGTCAATGACTTCCTCATTAGCCAATACAGTACCGAGGCTGGACACCAATTCACGGGAACCTCGTCGATATAAGCCAATCCTTTTTCATAAAGCTTTAAAAAGATCCACTGCGTCCATTTAAAATAATCGGGGTCCGTCGTACTGATTTCCCTCTCCCAATCATAGGAAAATCCTAATGACTTGATTTGTCGGCGAAAGGTTTCAATATTTTTGATCGTAAATTCAGCCGGATCGTTCCCTGTATCGATCGCGTATTGCTCAGCAGGCAGTCCAAACGCATCCCAGCCATTGGGTGAAGTACATTATAGCCTTGCATCCGCCTCATTCTCGCTAAAATATCTGTCGCCGTATATCCTTCAGGATGACCAACATGCAATCCAGCACCTGAAGGGAAGGGAAACATATCCAGCGCATAATAGAACGGTTTGTTCGAATCCGTTGTCGTTCGAAATGTATGATTCTGTTCCCAAAACGCTTGCCACTTTTGCTCAACAGTCTGATGTGAATATGACATCCTCATTTCCTCCTCAAAATACATGGTTATAAACAGAAAAACCCCCGCCCACAAAAGGGACGAGAGTATAATTAATAATCCCGCGGTACCACCCACATTAACAAGCATAACGCCTGTCCGCTCTCACTTATAACGGAGTGTACCGTTGAAAGCTACTCCATTGTTCGCTTTCAAAACTAAAGAGGCGAGTTCACTTTGGCTCTCAGGCTGACTTGCACCGACCGTCAGCTCTCTAGTTTCTAAACCTGCTGCTACTATTCCTCACTAAACGTCATTTATCCACTTATTCGTATATTGTATGAGGTAAAACCTCGAATGTCAAGCAGCGGAGCAGGATCTGGGCGATTCTCCTTCCATTTTTTTGAAGGCATTTAGTTCTGTCCCCCCTTTACCCTGCGACATCATCATTTGCCTTTGCTAACCTTTTTAAAGGGGCATCATACGCATTCAGAACGGGTAATGAAAGGATAAGCAACCCAATTAAGACAAAGAGAAGAGTATGCATCGAATACATATCGACGATTAAACCTCCAATGAACGGACCGACCATTCTCCCCCCTGTCGAAACACTGTTCACAATCCCTTGATAAAAGCCGGACTTTCCTTCCGGAGCAAGCTCATTCGCGATAGAAGGAACAGCTGGCCATACAAACATTTCGCCGACGGTTAAAATTATCATCGCCACAAGGAACATGGTGAACATTTCTGCCTGAGTAAGTACTGCATAGGATAAGGCAAACACGATAACACCGACGAGCATCTGACCTTTTAGTGAAAGCTTCCATTTTTTTTATTATCCAAAAAATAAGCGGTTGGGCAAAAACAATCAGCAAGCCGTTAACTGTCCACAAAAAGCTATACTGCCTTAAAGAAACGCCGAGCGACTGACTGTAAACCGAAACATTTGCTTGCCATTGCGTGTACCCCATCCAGCATATAAAAAAAGACGAGACCAAGCAGTAGCAAGGAATGAAGCGATAGTGCCGCTTGAACGGTATGCGCTCCGTAAATGTCTCCAATGTTGTCGTGCGCCCAGCTTCTCCACGCATCCTCCGAAAAGCAATGCTGACAAACAGCAGTAACCCTAGATGCATCAAGGCATTTGCAATAAACACATCAGTCAGTTTTACAGCAGTAACGACACCAATTAACGCTGTTCCTATGGACACACCAACATTTTGAGCAACATAGATCGCGTTGAACGCCTTTCTTCCACCACTGGGCCAAACACTCCCAGCCAGTGCATACATTGCGGGAGCCATCATCCCAGAGCCCAAGCCCATCCCCATTAAAAAAAGCGTATAAGCCGGAAAAAAATTCATAAAAATTCGCTAAAAGCATTGCACTTCCTGTCGAAATAGAAGCTCCGAGGACTATAGTCTTGTACGAACCGAGCTTATCGAACAATCGACCGCCTAGCAAACTTCCAATTACACCTGCACCTGCATTTAACATTAATACAAAGCCTGATGCCGTTAAAGTACGCCCTAGCTCCTGAGTCATAATGATCGCATTCAACGGCCAGAGAAATGAAGCTCCAGTAATATTAATTGTTGTGGCGATAATTAACAGCCAAAGCGCTCGCGGCATACTCGATTATCCTTCTTTCGCTTATCGAAATTCTTCCTGCCAGACTATTTTAGAGTCTTTTAGCCGAAAAAGCAATCACTACAAACAGAAAACCGGCGTCTTAGCTACGGAAGAATCATATATGCTTTTCCGTATGATAGCTCCATGATAAAATTTGAATATTCATGTGTGCTGAAAGTAACAAATTGAGGTGAGTTTATGACGTTACCTGGCATCCTACCATTTGCCCGATTTTTATTAGAACAGGCCTTACACTCCGGCGATATAGCTATTGATTGTACGGCGGGGAACGGACACGACAGTTTATTTTTAGCTAAGCTAGTCGGCGAGACCGGTCATGTATACAGTTTAGATATCCAAGAAAAAGCGGTCGAACAGACGAAAAGACGACTTAATGAACATCAACTGTCTGACCGCGCCACGGTCCTAGTCAGGGGACATGAGGAAGTCGAAGCTGTGATTCCGTCTGAGCACCTTTCCCGGGTCAAGGCAGCCATTTTTAACCTCGGTTACTTACCTGGGGGCAACAAATCGATTGTGACACGGCCGGACTCTACAATTCGCGCGCTCCGCTCACTACTCTCGATTTTGCCAAGCGGTGGGCTAATTATTCTCGTTATCTACCACGGGCATGAGGAAGGCAAACGAGAGCGCGATGCCTTGCTATCCTTTACAGAGACGCTCGAGCAAAGCAAGGTTCAAGTATTAAACTATCAATTTATTAACCAGATCAATCATCCGCCCTTCCTACTCGCGCTCGAAAAAAAATAACTCTGCCGATTCTTGACAAGCATTTTCAATTAAAATATGATCAAGGCATTCATCCGGGTCATCATCCGATGCCCGTCTGCATTGACGGATTTTTTCGACGGTTGCGCAGGTTCTGGTGGTTCTGCCCGCATTTTCGACGGTTGCGCGTGTTTCGACGGATCAGCACGCGGATCCGACGGGAGAGCCGACGGTTTCGACGGTTGCACATGTTTCGACGGTTCAGCACGCGGATTCGACGGGAGAGCTCTTTGATTCGACGGGAGAGCTCTTCGATTCGTCAGGAGAACTCAGCTTTTCGACGGTTGCGCGTGTTTCGACGGATCAGCACGCGGATTCGACGGGAGAGCTGATGGATCCGACGGTTCTGCACGCGGTTCCGACGGGAGAGCTCATGATTTCGTCAGGAGAGCCGAGCTTTTCGACGGTTCTGCAGGTTCAAAGAATATGCGCGAATAGGATGAAACGAGACATACGGTCGCTCGCACCGCGATAATCTCTTACAAACAAGGAGTGATAAAGATGGCAATGCTGGATTCCATACTCTCTCATAACCAGTCATTTGTTGAAAATAAGGATTATGAACGATATCGAACGACGAAATATCCTAACAAAAAGCTTGTCATCCTCACTTGTATGGATACAAGGCTTGCCGAGCTTTTGCCTTCGGCGATGAATCTTGAAAACGGTGATGCAAAAATTATTCGTAATGCCGGAGCTGTTATCTCGCATCCATTTGGTAGTATTATGAGAAGTATTTTGATCGCAATTTACGAGCTTCATGCTGAAGAAGTGATTGTCGTTGGTCATCATAATTGCGGAATGGCCAACTTACAGGCGGACAGCATATTGGAAAAGGCAGAGCAAAAAGGTGTTGATATCAGCACGCTAAAAACTCTCGAATTTTCTGGAATTGATATTAAAGGATTTTTGACCGGTTTTGAAAAGGTAGAGGATAACGTGTCCCATAGTGTCAGCATGATTCAGCACCATCCATTACTGCCTGCCGACATTCCCGTTCACGCTCGTCATTTGTCCCGATACCGGAGAACTGGAAGTCGTTATTAATGGCTATAACCGACAGTCAGACTAATGACAAATTAGTGAGGCTCAAAAAACGAGTATGAGATTAGACTCATACTCGTTTTTGATGCAATTAACTCTCTTTTAATGGCGTCATTTGGGATGGCGAAGCTTAAGTCTCCAGCCGGTAGAGGAGGAGCTCTTCATCATACCCACTAGCGCCTGTATATCCAGCTATTTGCATAAAACAGCAGCGTCGGCAATCCGCCTGTTTTAACAAGCTTCCTCGATATTCGCTTCATCTCTTTGTCACCCTGTACCTTTTCATCTGCGATATAAATCGCAACTAAGCCGCGGAGCAGCATGCGATGAAATTTTGGATCCGGCAAAGTAGCCAAACTTTGCTCGGCTTTTTTCATAAAAAAAGCGGAAACGATCAACCATCTGTTCTTCGTGATCGTAATAAAATAAAAAGTTCAGCTCATCATCAGCAATATCCTCCTGCTGATCAATAAAATAATCGAGCAAAAGGTGCACGCCTTGAACCCACGGAAAGTAGCCGTCTTTTAATTTCATTGCCGTTTCAGCACTCAAATTCGTTTTAGTAGAGTAGGTGGCCAATGTGTAAATGGCTAGTGTCGAACCCGTACACGCTGAAAATTCGAACCAAGACATTTCTGGTAGCTCAGAACGATAACCCGCAAACCATTTCTCAAGCCTCGGGACACGCTCTTCCTTTTTCACATGCTTATGAACCTGAAGCTCGCCGTAATAACGGCTCAAATCTAGCATATGTGCCTGTACACTAGCAAAAGAAGGAAAGGTTGCTAGAATTTCCTGACAGGTTTCGATCAAAGACTGTAAAAAGCCTCCGTCATCCTTCTCATTTCGGAATTTATAATAATCTTCTAGGCTCGCTCCCGGTGTTAATGCCGTAACTAAAGCCCGGTGGAGAGAATAAAAATCATTGGGATCCAATGATGGACTTTGATCACAAAGGTTGTCTAAATAATCGCAAATTAGTTGGTACGCAATAATAAATTGGATTAAATCATCGAAACGATCGCGTGCCAGTAAGCTATAAATCCCGCCACCTTCACAGTGAAAAGCTTTCCGTTCAAGTACATCAATGGCTTGTGAACGAAGCTCTGGATCAGGGATCGTTGCCGCCTTTTCTTTCCATTGGTCATGATAACGGTGAACGGTCGGAAGCACCTCTCGATAGACATCTAGTAATAACGGTATTGGTTTAGTCGGTGCTTTCAATTGATGGAGGTCCTCCTTCATTTATCTCAACAACTAGTACGATAGCATAAAACGGCAATGGCGACAATTGTCGAAATTCAGAACATTTACTCGTATTCTTCCGAACGAGTGAGATTAGCGGCGTCAGCAGACAAAATGATTGAATGCTTAGAACCTAGTTATATAATAGTCACTACCTAATTATAAAAATGGGAATGAGGCGCAAGCTCCGCCTTATTCCCATTTTTCAGCAGGCTGAAGCGACTATACTTAGACAAGCATTCCGCTTCACCTGACTGTTTCATTTTTTTTAATTTCTTGTCCTTGCTTCTTAAGGCAATTGTAAGTTAATAAAGCCAACTGCGTGTCTGAAAACTTCATCACGTTCCGGTTCATTGAACAGCTCATGGTACAGACCAGGCCATTCTTTATAATGCTTCTCGGTTAGCTCTATATTATCAAACCAGTCTCTGACAGCTAGTTTATCGACGAGAAAATCTTCTCCTGCCTGCATGACAAGCATCGGAGTATTAATGACTTTTTCGGGATAATGGTTGGCAGTCCTCATCGCCTTGACCAATTCCTGATACCAGCGAGCTGTTACTGTCGTTACCCGTAATTCGTCTTTTAAATAAGCTTCACGAATATCTTCATTTCGAGTAACAAGCTCCGTCCGAATCCCTGATTTCGCACTAAAGGTTGGGGCTACACGATGAAACGCCTTTGTCATTAGCTCCTTCGCTTTCGCCGGTGGTTTCTTCAAGGCTAAACACGGAGAAGACAGTACCACCCCGAACAAAGCCGGTTTTCTTTCCATTAACAGACGAATGGCCGCTAATCCGCCCATGCTATGACCAAATAAAAACACGGGTAGCCCTTTTTTTCCGGCTTCCTCGAGCCATTCTCCAATCGTATCTAAGTAATGGGTAAAAGACTGAATATGACCGCGCTTTCCCCTCGTTCGACCTTGTCCAGGAAGGTCTCCCATCACAACATCCAGTCCGTGCTCATTCCACTTTTGTGCGAGCCATTGGTAACGACCATGGTGTTCACCGGCCCCATGAACAATAACCATGACACCTCGTGCTTCCTCCACTTCCCATTTCCACATTAATGAATCCCCCTTCTCTCTCCCACTCATCTGTCAAGGCTGAGGATATACATTCTTTTTAAGCCTTTCCGTGGGTGGCATCGTTCGGGCTAAACTAGGCACTTTTATAGTTTACGTCGCAAAAAACTTTTCCAGCACCTGTTTTTTATCTAGAAACAAAAGAATTGTCGCCCTTAGTTTCGGCTAAACTTTTTTTTGCGTTAAAATTAGTATAGCGTTTTTTTCAACCAAAGGCAAAGGTGTGATACGACATGATTTACTCTTTTTATGACAAGAAACCTAATATTTCCCAAAATGCATTTATCGCTGATTATGTCACAATTACTGGTGACGTTACGATTGGTGACGATTCAAGCATTTGGTTCCAAACTGTGATTCGTGGTGATGTTTCTCCTACAATCATCGGAAAACGAGTCAATATTCAAGACCAATCAATGCTCCATCAAAGCCCGGCATACCCTCTCATTATCGAAGATGATGTCACAGTTGGTCACCAGGTGATGCTGCACAGCTGCACAATTCGCAAAAACGCATTGATCGGTATGGGCTCGATTATCCTTGATGGGGCAGAAGTCGGAGAAAACGCCTTTATTGGTGCGGGCAGTCTTGTGTCACAGGCAAAAAAATACCGCCAAATACGCTTGCATTCGGGCGCCCAGCTAAAGTTATTCGGGCGCTGACGGAAAAGGATTTAGAGGATATGGCACGGATTCGCACGGAGTATGTTGAAAAGGCAAAGCATTACAAAATGCTTCAGTCAAACTGATTATAGTAATCTCGTCCAGTTGCTAGTGCATCAGGAAAACAGATTGGGGTCCTCTCTATCGCTTCACCGTAATGGATGCTCATCCGTCGTTGCACTTACTACCGGCCAGTTCGGATTCCCACCTAATACTGAAAAGGGCCGCTTAAAGGTAAGACCAAAGTGAAAGCCTCAACACCAGCCTTGCCGTGTATTATTCATGAGCCAAGAGCAATGACTAGAGACATTGGCTGCTGCTCCCATACTTGCCGGTCTGAAATATTGCTATAAACCGGGTGTTATCCACCCGGTTTTGTGAGGGGCTATTCGGAGAGCCTTCTCTCTAATTCAATGGTTCAAACGTTTTACAATCCGTTTCTTCCGTACGATCAGCCTGCTGGCCCTTATGGCTGACAATATAGATTTCCTCTGCGCCGCATCGATTTCCTTTATCCCAATAGACGCAATTGTTCACTTCACATAATACGTCCTGAGCCATTGCTTTCACCTCCTCAGTGACAGTTTGCTTCTCTTTGCAAAAAATCATCCCGATTGTTCTAAAAAGGTGGCGTATTTTAAACGATGCTACGTGCTTCGATTCGCACCCTGTTATCCTATCGTCTTATGGTCGAATAGTGAGTAGGACAGCACTGTGCGGCGTTATCATCCATTTCTCAGGGACACTTGCCTGTCAATAAATTGAACATGGTGCGATTACAAAGAAATTTTGAATGATGACAAAAGATGACATATTAATAAGCTAAAATAGTGCTATCAAGGATAGAAGGGAGCAAAATAAATGAACTCTTTGCATGGGAAAGTAGCATTGGTAGCTGGGGCAACACGTGGCGCCGGCCGAGGAATTGCTGTCGAGCTAGGCGCGGCAGGTGCCACGGTTTATGTAACCGGTCGTACCACTCGCACACAACGCTCTGAATATAACCGACCTGAAACAATAGAAGAAACGGCTGAGTTAGTCAGTGCAGCAGGTGTACAGGCATTGCCGTTCAAGTCGACCATCTTGTTCCCGAGCAGGTTCAAGCTTTAGTCGCACGTATTGAGCAAGAACAAGGACAGTTGGATATTTTAATCAACGATATTTGGGGGGCAGAATACTTGGCACAATGGGATGTCCCAATATGGGAACATTCTCTAGAAAATGGCTTTCGTATGCTTCGGCTAGCCATTGACACCCATATCATTACGAGTCACTTTGCCCTCCCCCTTTTAATTCGCAGCAAAAACGGACTCGCCGTAGAAATAACAGATGGCACGGCCGCATACAATATGAAAAATTACCGATTGTCGTTGTTCTATGATCTAGCCAAGTCGTCTGTCATTCGAATGGCCCAGTCATTAGCTCATGAGCTACAGCCTTACCAATGCACGGCTGTTGCGTTAACACCTGGCTGGATGCGTTCTGAAATAATGCTTGACGAATTTCGTGTGAAGGAAGAAAACTGGAGAGAAGCGACAGGGCGGGAACCTCATTTCGTCATCTCCGAAACACCTCGATATGTAGGCGTGCTGTAGCAGCACTTGCCGGGGATCAGAACGTTTCCCGTTGGCGCGGCCAATCGCTCTCAAGCGGGCAGCTTGCACAAGTGTATGACTTCTATGATCTTGACGGCTCTCAGCCAGATTGCTGGCGCTATATTGAGGAAGTTCAGGACGCCGGGAAGCCAGCTGATGCCAGCGGCTACCGTTAGTATTTAGGCAAAAAACTACTATTGGTTTGAATGCTAAAGGATAGCGCTAGCAAACCACGATTGCGAGCGCTGTCCCCTTTTACTCAAGAGCTTAATGAAATAACGTATTCTCCTGCTCCCCTTCTCAATAAGATATAGTCACCATCCATTCTGAAACGAGACTATCCTCCAGTTAATATGTCATTCCATTTAAATATGGTTTGAAATTAAACTATCATGATGCTTGGTTTCATGTATACTACCGATAAGGGAGTGATAGCTTGGACATAACATACTTAAATTCTGCCGAGAAACCGATTACAGCAAAAGAGCTTATGAAGCTTTATAAAGATGCGGGCTGGTGGGAAGAAAGGAAAGAGGAGGACATTGCTCGGCTTCTTAAATCGGCCGTTTCAGTAGGTGCATGGAAAAATGAAACGCTAATCGGTTTTGCACGCGCTATATCAGACGATATCTTTAGAGCTTACATAGAGGATGTTGTCGTCCAAAGCGAGTTTCAACACGCGGGTATCGGCAAAGGCCTCGTATCAAAAATGTTAAGTGAACTAGCTCATATCGATGTCATTAGCCTATTTTGCGAAGAGGATTTCATTCCATTTTATAAAAAAAATCATTTTTCCTTAAGCCACTCACAGTTTGTCATGCATAGGAAAATTTTTAATTGGTTTGCTCTAGCTTTAGTTAGTATCATAAGTCCATCTATTGTTTTCTTTGATTCATCATACAGAGGATAGGCGTAAATAAACGCGCTAGGGTGTAACACACACAAGGAGTTTCACTTTTTTTTCTCCAACAAACCCAAATAATGAAGGGATGGTTTGGCTTGCGCTTGCTGACATCGGTTCGTCGATGTGAATGATCGAAAAGCCCGCGGCCATACAACCATTAACATACTCTGAGACGGAGCGGTGATAAGCGCCTAAATTTGCTCGAAGGGTGTTCGTACCTTTTGACTTCCAAAACTGAGAGACATAAGTCGAAACATTTCTTGTACCGTCATCAAGCCAGTAGCTGAACGGTGATTGAAAACACGGATGCATAATGACGAAAATAAACAATCCATTGATTTGAAGAATTTTGTGGACTGATTTAAAAACAGCATCAATATTAGGGACATCCATTAGCATTAGGTTACATACAGCAATATCAATGGATTGGCAGTGCACTCGTTTTAATTCCATTGCGTCATCGCGTATCCATTCGATCTGCCCCGTTTTGTCCCTTGCATAATCCAACAGCTTTTGACTTGCATCAATCCCGATCACTTCTGCCCCTTGCTGCTGTAAACGCAAAGCTAGTTCGCCCTGACCGCACCCAATATCACAAATTTTTTTTGCCCAAAAAGCCTGAGCGACTCTTTATCTGGTTCAATACAAACTGATAGGATAATGCGAGGACCCAGTTTTAGTAGTCACATCCCGCTTAACGATCTCATTGTATTCGGCTGCCCACTGATCGTAATGAACCATTTTGTTTTCACTCCGTTCGACGCGTTTTGAAATCGCCATCTTTTTCCATTTTATACTTTTCGCACTATTCGATCAATAAATGATTTTATTGACTCCTTATCATTTACGCTACGGATTCTGCCCAAATAACTCCCGGAACGCTTTGTCAACAATTAGTGAGACCATGACTTGGAAAAAAAGCAGCAAGTCAAGAGAAATAATCGACAGCCCCTGTTCTCCGTCCTACTACTACTGTATTGGCCATATTGACAAAAAGACCATTTTCGACCACTCCCGGGATTCTATTTAGTTTGCTAGCTAAATCGTTCGGGTTTGAAATCTTGTTAAAGTCACAATCCAGAATATAGTTACCGTTATCCGTTATAAACGGAGCGTTGTTTTCCGTTCTCATTTTTGGAATACATCCTAGTGTACTTACCTGTTTACTTGTTAATTCAGCTCCAAAAGGAACGATTTCTACTGGTAGTGGATAGCCGCCTAATACAGAGACGTATTTTGACTCGTCAATAACGATGATTAAACGACTGGAAATAGAGGCTATCATTTTTTCCCGTAATAACGCTCCACCGCCACCTTTAATTAAATGACGATTGTGATCAACTTCATCTGCACCGTCTATAGTCAAATCTAATTCGCCGACGTCCGATATTGAGATTAACGGAATTCCAGCTTCCTTCGCCACCCTTTCCGTCTGAGTGGAAGTAGGCACACCGTATATGCTTAACCCACTTTTGACTAATTCGCCGAGCCTTTTTATTGTCCAATATACGTGGTTCCTGTACCGAGGCCTATAATCATCCCAGCTTCGACGTATTTGACGGCCGTTTCAGCTGCCAGTCTTTTTGCGTTCATGTCATAATCCACCTTTTTCGTAATATATTGAATGCGGACGTGCGGTTCGAAGAGTGAAGCGGAGGTGCATTCGAGGCCATCCTTTTATTTTAAAAGAGAAGCCCACGAGGAGACTTCTCTTTCAAAAGTGTTTTTTTTAGGGCAGCGCGTTCAATTACTGATTCTGGTTTTGGAGCGCTTGTTCTTTTAATATGGACGCTTTATCTGTTTGCTCCCAAGGCAATGTAACATCATTTCGTCCAAAGTGGCCATATGCTGCGGTCTGCCTGAAGATCGGACGGCGTAATTCGAGCATTTTAATAATGCCTGCCGGACGGAGATCGAAGTTTTGACGGACAAGATTGACGAGTGTCCCTTCAGAAACGACTCCTGTTCCGAATGTATCAATCGCAATCGAGACCGGCTTGGCGACACCGATTGCGTATGCAACTTGAACTTCGCATTTATCGGCAAGACCTGCGGCGACAATATTTTTGGCAACATAGCGGGCAGCGTAAGCGCTGAGCGATCAACCTTCGTTGCGTCCTTACCAGAGAATGCTCCGCCTCCGTGACGGGCATAGCCTCCGTACGTGTCAACGATAATTTTCCTTCCGGTTAATCCTGCATCCCCTTGCGGTCCACCAATAACAAAGCGTCCGGTCGGATTGATAAAATACTTCGTCTCTTCATCGAGCAGCTCTTCAGGAATGACTGCTTTAATGACGTTTTCCTTTAAATCCTGCTGAATTTTCTCTAAGGTCACATCCGGGTGATGCTGGGTTGAAATGACTACCGTATCAATGCGTACTGGCTTTCCATCCTCATCATACTCAACCGTAACCTGAGTCTTACCATCGGGACGCAAGTATGAAAGAATTTCCTTTTTGCGCACCTCTGCCAAACGGCGGGCAAGTTTGTGGCTCAATGATATTGGCAGAGGCATCAATTCCTCTGTTTCGTTGTTCGCATAGCCAAACATTAGGCCTTGATCCCCGGCTCCAATCGCTTCGATCTCAGCATCGGTCATTTGACCTTCTCTCGCTTCTAATGCAGATCGACGCCTTGAGCAATATCAGCAGACTGTTCATCAATAGATGTTAGAACTGCACACGTTTCAGCATCAAATCCATACTTGGCCCGTGTATATCCGATTTCTTTAATCGTTGTCCGAACAACCTTTGGAATATCGACATAAGTACTCGTTGTAATTTCACCTGCAACAAGAACAAGCCCCGTATTTACGGATGTTTCGCAGGCTACACGAGCATTCGGATCTTTTTTTCAATATTTCATCAAGAATCGCGTCAGATATTTGATCACAAATTTTATCCGGATGTCCTTCTGTCACTGATTCTGATGTAAATAGGCGGCGACTTTTCATTTCACTCATCGTTAACATATCCTCCTCTGCACATCATCCCGAAAAAACTCATGTGCATTAATTGATACGGCACTCAATTCATCTCTATATCTTTCAAAGACTTTGAAAACGAAACTTCCCTTCAATAAATACTTATTCCTATACCTGGGAATGGCAAGTGTCCGCTCTGCGAGCGAACTCGCCACGAACGCTTCATCTCCGAATCGGAGGCTAACGCTACCAGATGACATTCCTACTTGCAAGAGTGGTAAGGATTGTTTCCCTAAGAATTGGAAAAGCTCTAATCAAGGTTTATTGTCATACGCTCATATCAATGACGTAATCATCATGTAAAAACCCTTTTCCTATAGAGGGAAAAGGGTAGAATCGTTTACCTTTCGCCTCTTATCGTTCAAGGCAGAAGCCTTGCAGGTTAGCACCTTTTCACTCTTGGCTTGAGTGTTGGTTGCTGGGCTTCATCGGGCCTGTCCCTCCGCCGACTCGGGATAAGAGTATCCGTTCGCAACATATCATAACGTACCCGCAGTCTTCTGTCAATCATTGTTGACGATAATCCGCTCCTTCTTTTCTATGCTCCTCATTGTAAGAAAGTCTCTAGCTGTTATCGCTTTTCTTCATCCACTGTGCCGCCCTCATAAGCACACGCTGCTGTTCCGACGGAGGAAAATGATGGGTATAGTTTTTAAAATACCAGGTGTCAGCGTTCTTCCCTATTTTCCTTAATTCTTTTTCCAGACGATAAGCATGCTCAATCGAGACGTGCTCATCCTTTTCTCCATGAATGAGTAGTACTCGGGCAGTCAAATCGCCAAGGTGCTTCAGGGGGGTTCGCCACTCAAACCGTTCCGGGTATTTATTCGGTGTTCCGCCGATTACTCGCTTCATCATCCGGCGCAGATCGACGCGTTCTTCATAAGTCAATACCATATCAGAAACGCCGTTCCAGCATGTTATCGACGCAATATTTGGCCGCGCCAAGCCCGCCCATAAAGCCATAATGCCTCCGCGTGAAAATCCGATGAGATGGATGCTCCTCGAATCAACGTGAGGATGAGCAATTAATAAATCAACAGCAGTAACAGCATCCTCACGATCGGCCCCAGCAAAATCCTCCTGTCCTTCCCCACCACGATTACCGCGATAAAACGGTGCAGCGACAATAAAGCCTTCCGCTGCCCATTGAATCACGCGTTGGACTCGGACCATTCCAACATTTTTAATCCCTCCGCGCAAATAGACTAATCCCGGCAATTGTACTTTAGTTTGCGGCTCAGCAAGGTAGCCTTTGACGCGCAAGCCGTCGCTCCAGTATGTCACTAGATAGAGAGCAATGCGCGGATGAGGTGACGGGATTTTTTGTTTTTCGATGATCATTCTGAACCCCTTCTTTTTCGCATAATGATGCGTCATTTTCTTTGATCAACAGCCTTTCATCTAGCAAACACATATTTTTCCCTTTTCACATAGACTATCACAGATTCCAAATTCAAAACAAAAGGGGTTGAATCTATAGGATGATACAGAAGACGCTCTGGGTATTCGCCTTCACTTGTTGCTTGCTACTCTTTTCCGGCTGCCAAAACAGTCAATTAGAAAAAAATACGGCTAGCGGAAGTTACCCGTTCGATTTTCTATGCACCATTTTATGCGGCAATGTCTGAAGGCTATTTTGAAGAGGAGGGGATCGAAATCGAGCTCACGACCGCTTGGGGCGGAGATAAAACGATGACAGCACTGCTTTCAGGCGGCGCGGACGTCGCGCTTGTCGGTGCTGAAACGTCGATTTACGTCTATGCCCAGGAGTCGGTCGATCCGGCTATTAACTTTGCCGCCTTAACGCAAACAGACGGGACGTTCTTAGTCGCAAGAGAAGCGAGCGATTCATTTGAGTGGAGCGAATTAAAGGGAAGCACGTTTCTCGGTCAACGAAAAGGCGGGATGCCACAAATGGTAGGGGAGCACGTTTTGCGCGAAAACGGTATTGATCCGCACTCCGATCTGGAATTGATTCAAACGATCGATTTCGGAAATATTCCAAGTGCCTTTGCTTCCGGAACGGGAGACTTCGTCCAGCTATTTGAGCCGCAGGCTACCCTCTTTGAAAATGAGGGGATCGGCCACGTCGTTGCCTCCTTCGGACAGGAATCAGGTCAAGTGCCCTATACCGGATTTATGGCAAAAGAAAGTACACTTATCGAAAAAAATAATGTAATGGAACGCTTTACCCGGGCGCTCTATAAAGGCAGCAGTGGGTCGAGGAGGAGCCGGCTGAGGTCGTTGCCGAATCGATTGTCGATTTCTTCGAGGATACGTCAGTCGAGCTTATTTCCCAAGTAATCGAGCGCTATCAGTCTCAAAACTCCTACGCAAAAACGCCGCTTATCGATCCAAAAGGGTGGGAGCACTTGCAAACGATAATGGACCAGGCAGGCGAGCTGCCGCAGTACATCGATTATGAAATGCTTGTCGACACAGCGATCGCTGAAGAAGTTATAAAATAGAAAGGGGCTATCGAGATGGCAAAGCTAAGCCTCAAAAATGTTTCGATGATTTATGTTACTGAAGCTGCTGCAACCCCGGCGGTTAAGGATATTTCGATTGATGTTGCCGAAGGAGAGTTTGTCTCACTGATTGGTCCTAGCGGCTGCGGAAAAACAACAATTTTATCTTTAATCGCGGCTTGCTTTCCCCGACTCGCGGAACGATTTTGCTTGATGATGAAGCATTGCAGCCTCAGAATGGCCAAACAGGCTATATGCTTCAGCAGGATTATTTATTTCCGTGGTTAACGATCGAGGACAATATTACATTAGGACAATCCATTCGCGGATTCGCTCCAGAACGTAAAAAAGAGGCAATGGAATTGCTGAAAAAAAATGGAATTGGACGATAAGCGCAGCTATTATCCGAATCAATTATCAGGCGGCATGAGACAAAGGGTGGCCCTTGTCCGAATGCTGGCAACTAATCCGACACTGATGCTGTTGGATGAACCATTTTCTGCCTTGGATTATCAAACAAAATTAAAGCTGGAAAATCTAATGTTTTCGACATTAAAAGCAGAAAAGAAAACGGCTGTTCTTGTAACTCATGATATCGGGGAGGCGATCGCCATGAGCGATCGAGTGTTTCTTCTTTCACAGCGCCCAGGGCAGATACAGCAAATATTCGCTGTCCCTGATGAGATCAGGCGCTCACTTCCTTTTGAGGCGAGGCAGCTGCTGCTTACAACGAACAGTTTTCCATGATATGGGAGGAGTTGGAGAAACTTGAAGCCCCAGCAACTTCATGAACAATTTTTACAAGCAGTCAAAAAAGAAAAAAGGCTCATTTTTGCGTTTCAGATTAGCATCCTGATCGGCTTCACCCTTTTATGGGAGCTTGCGTCACGAAGCCACTGGATTGACCCGCTCCTGTTTAGTATGCCTTCGAAAATATGGGAATTATTTTTAACAAGGATCTCCGACGGAAGCCTTTTCATCCATACATCCGTGACACTATTTGAAACGATACTCGGATTCTTGCTCGGTACGCTCGTTGGCTCAATCTTAGCTGCACTACTATGGTGGTCGCGTTTAACATCGAAAGTGCTTGATCCGTATTTAGTCGTGCTCAATTCGATGCCAAAGGTTGCTCTCGGCCCTATTTTAATCGTCGGTCTAGGTCCAGGGTTTACATCGATTATTGCCATGGGAGCGCTAATTTCGGTCATAATTACGACAATTGTTGTTTATAATGCCTTTAGGGAGGTAGACCCTAACTATTTAAAAGTAATGAAAACATTCGGGGCTTCTAAACGGCAAACCTTTAACAAGGTCGTCCTTCCCGCCTGCTTACCGACGATTATTTCAACGCTCAAAGTCAATGTCGGTTTATCATGGGTAGGTGTCATTGTTGGAGAATTTCTCGTCTCCAAACAAGGACTCGGCTATTTAATTGTGTACGGCTTCCAAGTGTTTAACTTCACACTCGTTTTCATGAGCTTGTTCGTCATCGCGATACTCGCTACATTGATGTATAAAGGGGTCGAAATGATGGAGAAACGACTGATTAAACGATATTGACGGAAAACGGATAATCCAATTGCTCAACGAGGGGTTATCCGTTTGTTTTCCTCCAAATAGTCGAGACAATGGAGCAAGACGTCATCCTTCATAATAAAGCTGAAATCTTTCGCCTCTGATAGCTTGCCTGGCAATTGTTCAAGGAGAACCGGTCCCTCCGTTTCAAAATAAGAGACTTGCTCGACTAACTGTTCGATTGTCGCAAAGTAGATTGACTTTACAAAAGCTTCATTTGCCGTGCTCACTTTATATTGACCGATATATTCTAGCGTCGCCACTGACGCGCCCGTTTCCTCATAAACTTCCCGTCTGGCCGCTTGCTCCGCGCTTTCTCCCGGTTCAACCTTGCCTCCCGGAAATTCCAAGCCGCGTTGCCGGTGACGCGTGAGCAGCCATTGCCCCTCCTTTCTGCAAATGACCCAAACATGATTAGGCCTTTGTGCAAAGGGGTGGTTAAGAAACGACAGCTTAACCTGGGCACCGTGGACATCATGGAACAGATGCATTTAATCACCATCTTTATACGTTGCTATTGATTTGAAGTATACCTTTCTTGCAACAAAAAAAACCAACTATTTCCCCCAGGTTTGCTTAACTTCCTCATCCTGTCGGATCCCGATCAGTACGATGCCGACCGCAAGTAAACAAATAAGCGTATTGTAAAAAAAACAGCAGAAAATGTGAGCCTTTCATTAAAAAGGCAAAAGCAGGAGGTCCAACCGCGATCCCGACAAACCGCATACTGCTGTATATCGACGTCACGGAACCGCGTTGCTCCTTGACAATACCGGCAGTGACTAAAGCGTCGAGACTTGGAAGAACAACGCCTATTCCTATCCCGCTAGCGACTAACGCCGTCAGCAATATATAAATATCCTTGGAAAAGGAAATTGTAAAGGTCGCCAATGTGATCAGCCCAAAGCCAACTACGATGATCCACTTCATCCTATCCTTCTTCTGTCCAATTTGTTTTCCGGTTACATAGGAGGACAAGCACAAAGTTGCAAGCGGGATCGCCAAAATAATCCCTTTCTTTATCCCTTCGATTTGATACTGATCCTCAAGCACCGTCGACAAGTAAAACAAGACTCCAAATAGTATATACATACAAATTCCGCCAGCTGCAAAAACTGAAAATAGCCAGCGACCTTCTCGTTTAAAAATCGTCTTAATCTTCTTAATGAAAGCAGCAAATGCTAAAGTAGCTTCGTCTGATGATGGTGCGGGCACAAGAATAATCATCATAAAAACCGAAAGTAAGCAGAACAGCGGGAAGGCAAAGAATGGCAAATACCAAATCAAAGTAGCTAACACGGCTCCCAATATCGGGCTCAATACTTTACCAAATGTGTTTGACGTTTCGATGATGCCAAGTCCTTTACTGACCTCCTCTTCCTCCTGAAATAAATCGCCGACCAAAGGTAAAACGATCGGAGACGCACCGGCTGCGCCGATACCTTGAAGGAAGCGTCCGGCCAAAATGAGCCAATAAGGATCATCAAGCTGCCAGGAGGCAAGGCCTGCTATAAGCCACCAATCCCAGCCAAAATCAAGCTCGGAATAATGACGCGTTTTCTGCCGACGTGATCAGAAAGAAAGCCAGCGATTGGGATACAAAAAAAATCGCGACAACAGAATAAACAGTAATGAGCAAGCTTGCTTGTAGGGAAGTGATAGAAAGTTCCTTTTCGATCATTGGTAATACTGGAATCAGCATTGAATTCCCGAGCGTCATAACTAAAGGAATCGACGCAATCGAAATTAACGCCCATGTGTTCCTTTCACCCACTCCATCTCCTCCCTTCCAAAACAAGCATGTTTGAACAAGTAAAGGCACTTCATTTGTTACTCACCATTTTGTTGGCAGATACTAAAGCTATTAGCCTTTAACCAGGCACTGTTAGTATGGGAATATTGGCTTATTCTATACATCCATATGAGCTCTAAAGCCAATAGCTGCTCGTATGATTGTCCCGAACTTTCATTTTAAGATTACCTCTTTATAAAAATATTGGCAGATGGTCAATAGCCCTCCCGAGTTCGAGCTTGCTGACTGAACTTGTCGAAAACAAAATTAAGACACCCTCCTTAACCGTAGGGTGTCAATTCAAATTTATAGCTTATATTCTCCACTTTCCTTCAGGTTATTATAGACCTCGTCAAGCGTCTTTTGCGAATGGGCAAGGAGGTTTTCCTTTCGTTCTTTAAATTCCTCGATTAATTTATTACCGGTATAGCCTTTTTCAACTAAGTCTTCAAGAACATCTTCAATGACATCGTCTTTTTTTTATGACGAAGTTGGCCTTCAACAAAATGCTGATCTCTTCGCTCAGGTTAGTTATTTTGGCAATTTGAGTAATCATTGTCGCTGGATAATTGTCTCTCCTCGTAATGACAACATCAACGAGCAAGTCCTTTTTCTCGTCCTTCAGCTGTTCAAAATAACTCAAGTACTCATTCGAAATAACCGCTTCGATAAACCAGGTTTGCGCCTTATTTTCCATCGTGATGATGAGCCTTCCTGAATCGAAATCTGATTTCTCTTGATCTGGCCGTTCATTCCCTCAAGTAAGCATAACGAATAAAGCTTGAACGTTTTCACTAGTATTTGTCACTTCCTTCCGCGTCCCTAGTAGTTCTTTCAATTATAACATACGAATGGCAGGCTTTGCTCTTAGCTACCTGATTTGCCTATGACACGCTTTTATCACACGATTGGCGTTCCACCAAATTTGCTAGCCAAACCTAAAAAACCCCTCGCAACAAACGAGGGATTTCTCCGACTAATCGAACGGCACTAGTTATGAACTTTTTACTTGTTGAAATAGCGTTTCATAATGTTTTTCTTGAATCCACTTAATGAGTTCCACTTCATTCGACTCCAACTCTCTGCCAAGCTTACATTTACATTCATCAACAAGCTTCTGATAAAAATCTTCTCTTAACATTGTAAATGTCACCTTCTTCGCAAAAGTCCAATTATAGGCTTCAACTCCAACTCAATTAATGTGTCACTCATTCATCTTATTCGTCCAAGCTCTAAAATATACCGTTCTCTTTAGTTACTACTTCTCCATAAATCCTTGCATTTCCTGCCAATTGTTTTTTTTCAATTTACATTTGCTGTGACACGCTTTTGTTCGATGAACACGTCGTTGAGATTTCGATTGAGGAGCTCTTCGCGTAATAGCTGAATAAAATCATCCTCTAGGCCTAATTCGTTTGCTTTCAAATACGCCTCAATCAACACTTCATTTTTTAATCCATTCATCCTGTTCCTCCGTATTTTAAAATCCTCGTTTCTCATAGGCAGCTTTTAATCGATGTAATCCTTCCATTAAGGTCGTTTTCGGACACGCAAGATTCATCCGTTCAAAATCCTTTCCTTCTTCACCAAACATCGCACCATGATTGAAGCCTACCTTCGCCTCATGAATGAGCCAATCTTTCCGTTCATCTGGAGATAAATCCAATCCTGAGAAATCCAACCACAACAAGTATGTACCTTCAGGCTCTATGACCTTGATTTTTGGCATGTGAGCCTGAATAAAATCTGCGGTGGTTTTGTAATTCTCATAAACATAGGCAATTAACTCTTCAAGCCATTCTTCTCCGTGCCGATACGCAGCTTCACAGGCAATTTCAGAAAAACTATTACTCATTCCAATAAACGTGTCGGCAATATGCTTTTGAAGCTTTGAGCGATAACGTTCATTTTCGATGACGACATAGGATGTTTGTATACCAGCTAAATTAAATGTTTTACTTGGAGCGAGACAAGTGAACATTTGCTGAGCCAATTCCTCATCCAGCGAAGCCATCGGAATATGCTGTCTGCCGCCAAATAGTATATCGGCATGAATCTCATCGGAAACAACGAGCAGATTATGCTTTTTGCATATCGTGGCTAATGCGCTCAATTCATCCTTTGTCCAGACACGACCACCCGGATTATGCGGATGGCAAAGCAACAGCATCTTTGTTTTTTCAGTGATGGCCGATTCCAGTTGCTCCAAGTCCATTTCGTATTGTTTCCCGGTCAATTGAAGCGGATTTTTTTACGATTTTTCGATTATTTCTTTTGATAACCTCGTAAAATGGGTAATAAACAGGTGTTTGAATGACTATCTCGTCATTTTCTTCTGTAAATGCTTGTATGATAAAACTGATGGTCGGCACAACTCCCGAAGTATAAACAAAAGCACTCGGATCAACGGACCATTGGTAACGCCGTTCAAGCCAGTTCTGCACAGCTTCATCTACCTTGGAAGAGTGCGCATTATAACCGAAAATACCGTGTGATACCCTCTCTTGTAGCGCATCGAGCACTGCTTGCGGAGCGCGGAAATCCATGTCTGCGACCCACATCGGAAGAAGATCGTCTTCACCAAAGCGTTTCTTAAGCATATCCCACTTTAACGAATCAGTTCCTCTCCTATCAATCATTTCGTCAAACCGATGACTCATATCTATACACGCCCTTCTCTTTTCGCTAGGCAGCCTATGTATATTTATATTTAGGTCGCCTAAATTCCTTCTTTTTTTCGGAAAAACTTAATAATTCAAAACACGTAACCGCTAAGCCAGTTTATATCCTATCGAAAAGGACTTACGCCAGTTAGCATATTCACGATTCCTTATACTCATACAACTCATTTTAACAGATTTGCTATATAGGGAACAATGAAACGCTTTTTAAGAGACATGAAAACCAAAATATGTCTAACCTTAGAAATATCCTACGATTCGTGAACGGTTTTCATTCAATCTGATATAATATAGCAAATTGATTATAGTTTTCGATTCAATGTGAACCGCGCGTTTTACAGCGCTATTATCAAAATTCTATCATTGTGAGGTGTTATCCCCGTGAGAAGCGATGATGATATTTACAAGGAATTCGACAAAAATCAAAAAGACGACCCGTTACCTGGGAAAGGCAAGCCTCTCCCTCAAAGTGCATTGACAGGCGATGTATTCGATAAGACGCTGAAGCATAACCATTATTTACCTCCCTGGATAAAGCAGCAGCATAAAGTTCGCGATGCCCTGAGCGCAGCCGCAGCATTAACTGACCCCGAGCAGCTGGAGCAAGCCATTGAGCAGATTAATAAGGAAATTCGACAGTATAACCGCCAATGTCCCCCTGTAATGCAAAAGGGACTCGTAACGGCGGAGAACTTGAAGCAGCGGCTAGACAGCTGGGACTGAAATTTTACAATTGAGCATTGAAACTTCCCCCTTAATGAGCAAGAGAAGCTAGGCTCTCACCAGCGGACAGATTTGTAAAACAATCGAGAATGAGTGAAGACGACACGCTTCTGGAAAAGCGGCGTCTGACAGTAGGCTGAGCTAATAGCTTCTGTCAGATGAGCTGGCGTACTGAATAGCGATCAAGTACACGAGCCGGTGCAAATAGAGACTCACTTTGGAAAGTACATACGAATAATCTGAAGAGGCAGTTAGTCTCCTCTCATCAACTTGTTTCAGCAAGCCGAAACGAAGACCCGGAAAGGGACTGGCCCACTCACCTGGCTAACACACCATTAAAGGTAGCGCCTTACCTTACCCGGGTAAATTCACCGTTTGCCGGGTGGGGGCGCAGCGCAATTAGCCGGTAGGATGATTAAGAGCCTCTTTGTTCGCGGCACCTACAGCGTGAACAAAGAGGCGTAAAGCAATGACTGAAGACTTTGATTCGTGTTACACTATCCTTACTTTTTAATTATATCTTTTTAAAGGAGGCTGCTTTATGCATCACACACCGTTTATCGCAGTTGAAGGTCCGATCGGTGCCGGGAAAACCTCGCTCGCTCAAGCGATTTCCAACCATTATCGCTTTCACCTTTTACAGGAAATTGTTGAAGAGCACCCGTACTTGGACAAGTTTTATCAGGACATGCGGGAATGGAGCTTTCAAACCGAAATGTTCTTTCTTTGCAATCGGTTTAAGCAAATCGAAGAAATGCAACGAGACTATCTCGCGCTCGGTAAGCCCGTCGTATCCGATTACCATATTTTCAAAAATTTGATTTTTGCAGGCCAAACGCTGTCTGATAAACATTACGCTAAGTTCCGTAGTATCTATCGAATTTTAACAGATGATTTACCTCAACCAACCGTAGTCATTTATTTGCATAGCAGCCTACCCACTTTATTACAACGAATTAAAAAACGGGGTAGAACGATGGAGGAGAAGATCGATCCTGAATACCTCGTACAGCTATCAGCTGATTACGAACTGGCGATGCAGCAATTAACCAAGTCGAACCCGGATCTTCCTGTTTTAAGAATTAATGGGGACGATTGCGATTTTGTCGAGCACCAAGAAGACCTTGCCGCCATTTTTTTTCAAAAATTGATTCGATTTTAGAAGGAGATTTCAACCTTGAACTTACGTGAAAAATATAATATTCCACATGACGCTATCATAACTGTTGCCGGTACGGTCGGTGTTGGGAAGTCAACAATGACCCAAGAATTGGCTAATGCCCTTGGCTTCCGTGCGTCATTCGAAAGTGTCGAGCATAACCCTTACCTTGATCGGTTTTATTCCGATTTCGAGCGATGGAGCTTTCACCTACAAATTTATTTTTTTGGCGGAACGCTTCAAACAGCAAAAGAAAATGTTCCAGCAAGGCGGCGGATATGTTCAGGATCGTTCGATTTATGAAGATACCGGAATTTTTGCCAAAATGCATGCTGATAAAGGGACAATGACTAAGGTTGATTATGAAACTTATACGAGCTTGTTTGAGGCAATGGTGATGACTCCTTATTTCCCCCACCCGGACGCGCTCTTATATATTGATGGCAGCCTCGAAGACATTCTTCACCGAATTCAATTACGCGGTCGAAAAATGGAACAGGATACGCCACGGGCTTATTGGGAGGAAATGTACGCCAGATACGATGTATGGATTGCATCGTTTAATGCCTGCCCGGTAGTCAAAGTTAACATTAATGATTACGATTTGCTCGAGGACAAGCGATCGGTTGAGCATGTTGTCGCCAAGCTAGGCGAGGCCATACAGAGCTAGCGAACACGCTTTTTAGCAAGCTGAGCCATCGAGCGAGATTCCTTCTTTGCTCAGATTAAAGCAATACCTTTTTCATTATACATAAGCAATCCTGCACCTGAGTGTTTTGCATTCAAACATTAAAAAAAGAGGGGCGCAGCCTCTTTTTCCGCGTAGAGAGGCTGCGCGCCAATCTAGCTCGGTATCTGTTAGATACGATCGCTTGAAAAGGGAGTGATTGATCAAATGAATCATTTAAAACAAATTTTGACCCAAATCGACGGAAAGGGGTATAAGGCATATAAAACGTTGATGGGCTCTTACGATGAAGGCTCGTTTACGCTTTATATAGACCATGCTCAAGCTGATCCATATGCGCCACCCTCCCGCATCCGGGCTAAGCTAAAACGGCAAAGCACCCCATTTAAAAAGGAATGGACGGAGACACCGAGCAGACTTACCGCACTTGAAGACTTGTTAGCAAGAGAGGCTGCGGAAGCGATCCGCAAGCTAGACAGTAAGAAAGCTCTTTATATCGATGCACCCGGACAAGAAATACTTCCGCGTACTTCAGTCGTAGTTACAGAGCAATCGATCGAATTCCGCCTATCTGTCCATTTGCCCGCAGCTGGGCGAAGGATTTTAGGACGACAGGCAGAAACGATTTTTGCTAAAACTATACCGAACGTGATTAAGCAGGCGACGCAGCACTTTGATTCAGGCAGGCTGGATTTGCATTTAAAGTATGCCGATCAGCATGATGCGTTGCGCCAGCAAATCAACGCGCAAAATTGGGTCGCATTTGTCGCGAATGGCTCGATCCTCCCTCGTCAAAGTGGTATCAGTAACCGGCCAATGCTAGGAAACTCAACTGTCCCCTTCCAGTCACCTTCGGAAATGGAAGTAACGATCGATATTCCTCACCGTGACCCAATTAAAGGAATGGCTATCCCCGCTGGGGTTACACTCATTGTCGGCGGCGGATATCACGGCAAAAGCACATTGCTTCAGGCGATACAACGAGGGGTATATAATCACGTTCCAGGCGATGGGCGCGAATACGTAATAACCGAAAATAGCGCTGTTAAAATTCGGGCAGAAGACGGGCGTCCTGTTGAAAAGGTTAATATTTCTCCCTTCATCTCGAACCTTCCTCAGCAAAAGGATACGACTCGTTTTTCAACAGAGGACGCTAGTGGGAGTACCTCACAGGCGGCGAACATAGTCGAAGCGCTTGAGTCAGGCTCTCGCACCCTATTAATTGATGAGGACACGAGCGCGACTAATTTTATGATTCGGGATGTGCGGATGCAGCAGCTCGTCCATAAAGATAAAGAGCCGATTACTCCTTTTATTGACAAGGTTAGACCACTGTACGACGAGCATGGCATTTCGACTGTTCTTGTCGTCGGAGGTGCAGGCGACTACTTGGCGGTAGCTGATCAAGTAATCATGATGGATGAATACGAGCCAGTTGATGCTACCGAACGGGCAAGGCAAATAGCCATGCAATATACGGATGAGCGGCAAGTGGAGGGAAGGGAGCCATTTGCTCCTTCCAAAGAGCGCACCGTCGGCTCTGCCAGCTTCGCTCCCGATGCCAGGAAAAAGCCTACTGCGAAAGGATTGCATACCATTTTATTAAATCGACGGGAGATCCAGTTAAGCTCAGTCGAGCAATTGATCGATCCGAGCCAAACGCGAGCGATTGCCGAAATTCTGCGCCTTTTGCCCGTGCAATTCCTTCAAAAAAATAAGACGATGGCCAAGGTTGTCGATGAGGTATATGAGCAGCTAGAACAGGACGGACTCGATTCGCTCTCTCCTTTTCGCGGTAGGCACCCCGGTTATCTCGCTTTACCTCGTAAACAGGAAGTCTTTGCTGCCATTAATCGGATCCGCGGGTTAAAGGTAAAATAAGCGAATCCAAATACAGCTCGCTAGTCGAAGTGATAGCAAGCTGTATCGGCCGGGAACGAAATGCTAGGTGCCGAAGCGACCGAGGCTAATGCTGCTTTCATAGACGTGTCCGAACACCAGGAAGCGAGGCGTAGTGACCGAGGGCAATCCTGATTTGATGGTTCGGTCCTCGGTGCTATGTAGGTCGAAAAAGGCGGGTTTACTGCAGTCGGGATGAACCTCTGAAACTATTGGAATTGAGCAGGGGGTGAGAGCGGCTTTGTTCTCTCCCCAGAGCGAAGCAGTAAAAGGGTTCTACTGCTTCACTTTTCTGAAATCGTTCTCTATTTAAGTCCTGTTAAAGCCATACCATCTATAAAGTACCTTTGAGCTATAAAAAAAACAAGACGATAATAGGTAGTGTTACAATCGTTGCTGAAGCCATAATTAAAGGCCAGCTTTGAACATATAATCCGGCAGATAAAGACGATATCAAGAGCGGGAGCGTTTTTAAGCTTTCATCTGTAATAATAACTAAGGGCAAAAAGTAGTTATTCCATGAAAACATAAATGTGAAGATCCCTAAGGCTGCCAGTGGAGCTCTCATTAACGGCAGAACGATCGTGAAAAAAAATACGGGCTTCCCCCGCCCCGTCAATTCTTGCCGCGTCCAGATAAGCATCAGGAAGGGATTTCATGAATTGCCTCATTAAGAAAATTCCGAAGGCGCTAGCAATATTCGGTACGATTAACCCAGTATAAGAGTTTAATAGCTCGAGCTCTCTGAACAATATATAAATCGGAATCATTGTAATCTGAAAAGGAATCATCATCGTCGACAGCAGGAGAATAAAAATAATTTCCCTTCCCCAAAATTTGAATTTGGCAAAGGCATAGCCAGCCATACTGTTCAGCAATAGTGCCGCTACGGTTGTAACAATTGCGATATAGGTGCTGTTAAAGAAATATTGCCCGAAATTGGCGACTCCCCATGCTTTTGCGTAATTAGACCATTCAATTAGATCCGGTATCCAGGTCGGTGGAAATGTGAACACCTCTGAATCAGCCTTAAGCGACGTTGACACCATCCATATAAACGGAATGAGCATAGTCAATGCCCCTAGCCACACGAAGACAATCGCCAGCGCCCGTTCTAGCAACGTTTTTGCCTTATAATTCATATGAAAAACCTCCATTTCAGTTCGCCCTTACTTATTGCTCAACTTTATTGTTAAATTTGTAAGCTAAAAGAGTCACTGCCAAAATGACAATAAACAGCATCACTGCAAGGACCGAGCATAGCCAAAGTTCGTTTCGTTAAACCCTTTTTGATAAATATAATAGACGATCGCATACGTTGATCGGGCTGGACCTCCCTGGGTCATAATATGGATTTGGTCGAACACTTGAAAGCCATTAATAATGAGCATGGCAACGACAAAGAAGGTAACAGGTGTTAGCATCGGCCAAGTAATATACCGGAATGTTTGTGACGGCTTCGCCCCGTCGATCCAAGCTGCCTCATACAGACTTCGATCAATGCCTTGTAGCCCGGCCAAATAAATGATCATATTAAAGCCGACAGACTTCCAAATGTTGATTAGAATTAGAATCGGCATCGCTTGCTTCGGATCGCCTAAAAACTGTTGCTGTGGAATACCGAAAAGAGACAGTATGCTATTCAATGGACCTAGTTGCGGGTTAAATAACCACATCCAAACAAAGGCGATCGCGACCATCGATATAACCGTCGGTAAAAAAAATAGATTCCTCTCATCAGATTCACAAAAGGAAACCACTTTTGGTTGAGAAGAATAGCTAAAAAAAAGTGAAATCGCCACAGTCGGTAGTAAAGAGCCAAATGCAAAATAAAATGTCACCCAGAGCGACCGATAAAACAAATCGTCTTGAAATGCAATTACATAGTTACGAAAGCCGATAAATTCTACCGGACTAATGCCGTCATAGCGAAAAAAGCTCAGAATGACACCAGCTATCGTCGGTATAACGACGAAGATTAATATAATAAACAGAGCAGGAGAAAGAAATACCCAAGGCACCAGTCTTTTTTTTGTGAATCGTTTTTTTATCGTTCTGATCGATTGCTCTCGCTTCACTCATCATTTCACTCCCCAACTTTTTAATTCTGGCCAATAGAAAGATTAATCCGATCCGCTGCCTCGTTAACGCTTCCTCCGGATCAGCCCCTTCAACTAAGACAGACTGAATCGCATTGTTCACCTCATCAAAATAATAATTTTGGTAAGGACTAAACCATTCCTGATTGGCCCAGCCATTGTCGAAGGCATCCTTAATATAGCCAACCTTGTCCTCAAATTCTTCCGATGAGTCAATTCCAGGAACCCCTGCATCAGGAACTCCGACGACATCCTCATAAGCCTCGCTTTCCATCGACGAGATCCTTGCCGGAGCCGCGACCCATAATGCCTGCCAATAATCGTTCAGCTGTTCCTTTGCCGTCAGAAATTTGATGAGCTCCCACGCTTCATCGGGATGCTCCGAATTTTGAGCAATCGCAAAAGAAGACGATATTGAACGAGATACTTTCACATCTCCCTTAGGAAAGCTTGTCACTTTAAAATCGAAGTCCGGTGACGCATTTTTAATCGAGGGAGCCATCCACGTACCATCAATGTACATCGCTGCCCTCCCCGCCTTGAAATAAGCATCCGGTCCCATTTGCGCAATATCCGAGGATGAAGGCGTTAATTGAAAATCGACGACTAGCTCCTTCCAGTATTCCAGCGCGCGCACTGCTTCCTTGCTGTTAACAGTAGACGTCAACATGTCATCACTCCATATATTGCCGCCGTTTGCTAAGACAAAGCTTGGAAAATTGAAGCATCCCAGCCCATCACGATTCCATAGCGCTCAACATTGCCCCTCTCATTGAATTGTGTTAACGTGTGAGCATCCTCCTTCATTTGTTCCAGCGTATAGTTGTGATCGGGTTCTTGGAGCCCAGCTTCTTTAAACGCAGCTGGATCATAATATAAGCCTGGCACATTGGCATCCTGTGGAATCCCGTAGGTTACCCCATCCTTTTGTGTACCAGCCCATATCTCCTCTGGAAAATCACTCATATCAAACTGATCTCGTTCGATATAGTCATCTAGCGGAATATTCATATTTCTTGCAATATATTCTTGTACGTCAGGGGCTGATTGCCTCATCACATCCGGCAAATCACGGGCTGAGCCCAACGTAACATACCTCTGTCGCAAATCATCAAAATGAAGAAATTCAACTTCGATATTCGGGTATTTTTTTTCAAATTCTGGAATGTAGATGTCGGTATATAACGCATTTTCAAACGGCATTCCCCAAACAGAAAGCTGAAGCGTAATTTTTTTTCGTCTCTGTCGTTGTTAGAGTCAACGCTGCAGCCGTACAGAATCAGGCTAATTATCGCAAGACACGGCAGCAGGGAAATGAACCTTGCTCGACGCTTGTTGTTGATAAGCATGCTACACACTCCTTCTTTTGAATGGTTTTCTTCGAATTTCCGAAAAACTGTAAACGTTTACACAAAAAGATTCATTACACTCCGTTCCGAGATGCACTCCGTAACCTTTACTGACAGTCGGCAGCCAATTTTCGGATTCACCTTTTTTTTGAGATGGACTTCATTCCATAATCGCTTTCATTTCCACGCTTTTTGAAAGGCCACTCGAACAAGGGCAGTCATAAAACTACCCTTGTTCAAGTTCAACTTTGCTCCTTACTAATTAACTTCCATTTCATTCTTGCTCTGCAATCTAGCAAAAGGCTGATGCGGCTCAGACTGGTACCAGTAAGCGACTGAAGCAATATCGTCCTGAAGCGGAAGGTATCTTCCTTCCGAACGCCACCCTAGCGCTTGAATGGTGACACGCAGATCCTGCTCAAAGCGAATCGGATCCATGATGTGCCAGCGATACATAGCAAATCGCTGCTGGCTCTGGTAAAGGCCGTCAGGTTTAATGACTTGCGGCATTCCTAAATAAGCGGTTGAATACGTGCCGTATTCTCCTTTAGGCTGCTCAAAATTCCAGGCACCGCCAAAGTAGTCCTCTGTCCCAGTTCCGCAAATTGTCGGATATTCTTCGTCCCCGTCAAGGTAAAATTTGATCTCCCCTTCTCCCCACCAGCCGTTATTATTGACTCCCCAAGCAATATAGGTCCAACATAATGGCCATGGCTTCAATTCCGCTTATAATCGTATGCACATCCTTATACTGAAGCGGATTACTTCTTCTCCACGACGCATGAAAATAGCCAACATCGTCGGGGATGTCCGTTAAGCTATAATCAATTTGGTAATAAAGCGGCAGTTCACTGTCGCCGAGGTTTTCAATCGTAATTTTTGCCGACTTACGAAAAGGCATTTCCCAATAGGAATTCATTCCTCCGGCAGGATTCACCGCAATCGGTAAAGAATTGACGTTACAGCGCTCGTTCCAGCCGTTACAAAAAAAGTCGCCGTACGGAACTTCAACAGAGGGGGTTGCTTCATCATCCCAGTACATTCGGATGACTAAGCTCCGCCAATGCGCAGGAAAGCATGTCATCCAAATATGCTGAATCACGCCAGGTCCGTCGATCTCTGCTAGCGTAAACGTGCTTTCCGGCTGCAGCATGATGGAAGGAGAGATTTTCCATCCGACACCGAGTTCACGCGCACAGTTGGCGCCGGTTCCTTCGGTAGCCATTCCTCCCTTTCCTTTAGCGCCATCAAAATTCTCCGCACTGATCGAACGCGTTTTTGCCCTGGATAAACGTGAAAGATTTCCTAGCCCCATACCTAATCCGTTAAATTCACTCATTATTTTTCCACCCTTTCGATTGGATTCGTTCGTGTTTCTAAACCTTCCTTTTTTTCTAAATACCATTCTGCGAGAGAAGAGGCTGCTGCGCCGTTTCCCCAGTCAAAGATGGTAAACTCGCCGACGCTGTTATCGTATGAGCTCGACCGTGGTGTGCATTTTCCATTTCAAAGCCATAATCGCGTTCGCCAAAATGGGGAAAGGCCTGTTCATACAATGTCTTCATGAGCGGGTTTTCCGGGCAATACATCAAATAGAACGATGATCTCATTGCCCAAATGCTCCGTTCTCTATATTCCTCCTTGCCAGTGAGTGTGTAATAGTCAAAATAAGTCAAGGCGAATAGGCTTTGCCTGGCATCATTCCATTCGTCATCCGAAGTCATAACGCCAAACCCACCTAAAACTGGCATCCCAATAAAGTCTGGTTCCCAAATTGCCTGATACAGCGAAAGCTCGGCAAGTACCTTTTCCCCTTCTAGCAAATACTCCGTTTTACCAGTTATTTTGTAAAGTTCTTTTAAAGCTTCAGTTGTCCAATAAATAGAAAAATTACATTGTTGATATAAACCGCTTCGCTCATCCTTTTCTCGATACCTTTTTCCCTCCCAAATTTGTGAGCACGACCAGTAGGTTTCAAAATCCTCCCAACGCCCGACAGGAATAATTTCGCTCATCACGAAAGCCATTCCCTGCTGTGCTGCGGTTAAGTAGCGGATTTCGTTTGTTACTTGATAGAGTAAAACGAGCAGCCAAACGTGCAGTGATGTCTCGGGGCTGTCCACTAAGTATTCTGAAACATTACCGGTTTCTTCATGAACCATGCCGGAAAGCTCCCATCCTCTGCCTGGAGCTCCAGCAATCGACAGACATACGCTTTTGTATAGTCAAGCAATTGCTGATCCTGGTCAATATCCTGGTACCATTTCAGCATCCAAATACAAGTCCAGGACATATCTAGGAGGTGTCCGTACTGCTCGTGCTGCACCGGCCTTCGATCCGAATACCCCCAGCTACCGTTTTCCCAACTGTGATCATCTGCCGCGGTATAGACGGAAGGGAAAAGTCCATCGTTTTGAGGTGCGGATAAGGCAAAGTTTTTAGCTCTTTCTGCTCGACGGATCAAATCTGAATCGTTCCAATGTTCGCCCCATAAACGGTATCCGTATGCACTTCGCAAGCTAGAGAACCACGCTTGATTCCATAAGCTTTTCTTTTCTCGCCACTGATTCTCTTCGTCAGTCCCCGGGGCTTGGGTGGCACGGACAATAAAGACACAACCGCCAACCGGCTTCTGCATAAGCTCAAATTCCTGCCAAACGACTTCCTCCCATCGGTTAAAGGCCCAATTATACGTATGCTTCGCATAAACCTCTAAGTCTTTCAATAAATGAGCGAAGTGATTACCGGCATCGGTCGGCATCATCCGCTCCTTCGCGAAACGACTCCAGAGAAATTCCGCTACCGGAATAAAGTTTCTTTTCCCTTGCAGCCTGTCCCAGCGGATGATGTAGAAGCGAAATAAAGGTTGGCCGTGGTTAACCGAAAAAGGCTTTTCTAATCGTCTGTGATAAACGTGACCTGTTTTTTCATAATGACCGATTCCGTAGTAAAGCCTCCTCTCAGGTTCAACATAATCGAAAAAATGAGGGACAGTCCGGTGCTCATTCATGAAATCGAGATCGGGTACTAAAGCAAGCATTTCGCACTCTTTTTCAAAAATCATAACCGGGGAGCGAAAAACCAAGTCCCCGATGATCATATCCTTTTGCGGACATAAATGTGGCTTCCAGCTACAAGCAACTTCGTCATGATCCAATTGCATATCCAACTGAATGGACGTTTGCTCTGACGACGAACCTCTCCATATCACATCAATAGATGCCAGACAGGCCGTCTTATGCTGTTCTTCAGCAACGTTAACCGCTAAAGCGTCTGCCACCTTCGATATACTTATCCAATTCGTTAACCATTTTGGCAAATCGACGTTCAATTTCACACCCCTAACTACGTGCAATCGCTTTGATTTAACAGCAGTCGCCTATTTTTTTCTGTTCGATTCTTTCTACGTCAGAAATCGGCTCTAGCTCCGTTAGCGATTGCGCCAAAAAAATTTCCGCATAGTACCCTGAATTGTTACCTGGCAGCTTAAACCCGCCTGTAAAGGTTTCAGTCGCTCCTGAAGAAATCACCTTCGTCACCCCGGAAATATTTTCGACCTCTCCCTTTTTATTGAATAAGATAACAGCGAGCGTTGCGGGCTTTTCCTCACTAGTATTGTTCGTAAAATCGGCCGAACCGCTCACAAAGCCTTTTTGCGGTAACTCAGTCAATGGACTTCCATCCTTCCCCTCGAAGGAAGCATTTGCTAGCGTGTACTTCTCTCCCGTCACGATCACCGTTCTTTTTACTGGTTCAGCTCCATTACCATCTGAATCTGTCACATTGTATTCAAGCGTATACGTACCGACAATTTGTGTATTGACTTCCCCGGTGGCGACAATTTTGTCGGAAAGGTCTCCATCCACGTCATCGACTGCGGTTGCCCCCGGATCGTCGAACGATTCACCTAAAGGGACTTCTATCGTACCCTCTCCAACTAGAGTGATCACAGGTGCATTCGTATCGACAGGCAAAAGTAAATAATCATCGATTTGCACCCATGTATCGCCATCTGCCCACATTCCTGTGAACACGGTTAACGATTCGTTTTCACCTGAATTGAATCGTACGGTAAGCTTTGAATAATTGTCATGCCGTTCAAATTTTGTTTCCTCTAGAACACTCCCTTCGCTATCTCTGACGCCAAAATAGCCGTCATCGTTATTTTGCGAAGTTCGCACGAAGCCATCAAGCTTGTAGTCGGTATTTTTCTCGACCGGAACGGTCTGGGTTATCGCATTCCAACCGGAAGTATGACGCAACCACGCATTATTACTTCCTGCTCTCGATGTGCCGCTTGACCGGTCGATTCCACCTTCCCCTTCTTCCAATGCCCACGGATCGCTAATCGTGCCAGATTCCTGCTCCTCGAAAGAAGGGTCTGCGATAAGGTTTGCATTAGGCGTTCCTGTATCCAGTTCTGCCTTCATTAAAACAACGTTGTAAGGCCCCCACTCAGACATAACGAAGAACAGATCCCGACCATCGTTTGTCCACGGATGAATGTAGCTTCCGTATAACCCCGGAAATTCGGCTCCTGTAGCGACTTCCGTTTCAGCCGACCATCCTTCTGTCAGTTCGGATGAGCTTCTCATGACGATTGCATAGCGGTTTTCATTCAAATACAGCATGATCCATTTATCATAGTAAGAATTGTACGCTACAGATAATTCGCTAACCGGTGCATCGATCACTGGCACGGCTGCCGCTTCGTCGTCCTGAACCCATTCCGAACCATCCCAATATTCATACTTTTCCTTCTCCAGCATTTCTACTTCGGCAACTCTCGCTAAGTAGGCGCTATCAAATCTACCTGCCGGTGTTCCGAACATGTAAACATAGCCGCCTTCTTTCACATAAGCTGCTTGGGCGAATTTGCTCGTTGCCTCCCATTTGACACCTGACTTTGTCCAATTCTGCCCTTCATCGTCTGAGTAAGCAATTTCAGAAAAGTTGGTATTCCATCTGCCATTCGCTCCCCAATTTCTAATTTGCATATAATGGATGAAGTGTCTATCTCCAACCGTTATGCCCGCTGTAGGAATTGCAGTGAAATCACCGCTCCCCGACGTATCATGCTCGGAATGAATAATTTCTTTCGCATAGCTGTCGTCCCCTTCCTCGGTTATCATCGTCGAAAAAGAAAGACCGTCCGAGAGATCTGTATCGGTTGAGAGCGCCAGCACATTACTCCTCCAGCCTTCTGGATCGCCACCGCCGCCAAAGCCGCCCCAGCCATCATCATACGAATCGCCAAATGCAATCATCACCTTTTTGTCTTCCGGATCCGTCGTGGCATCCCAAATAATGCCTAAATCAGTAGCCGTCAACCCATAGTTCGTATCGGTTTGATTTGGATTTGGAATCGACTCATCTTCGAGTGTGACACCTGTTACTCTAGCAATCTTTTTAGCTTTAGTTGCGGTAAGTTCAGTAGAATCATTTTCACCTGCTTGCGTTTCGTTAAATGTAGGTACAATAAATGATAAAATCATCATCGTCATCAGAACAATCATAAGCGAAATATGCTTTTTCCATTTCATGTTCCTTCCTCCCATTGTATTTTATCGACAACGCTTTCATCAGAAGGTTTCTTGGAATTTCTTGCTTACAATCAAGGCTTAAGTCGATGGCTTTCTTGACTGCAAGAGCAAGTATCCATTCTTAATTCAATCTATGTAACGAGCCGTATTTATTTCGGAGCCATCCCCTGAAACAAATTGAATATTCCCCGCCAGAGCAATCGACATTTCTCAGTTCATGTTCAATTTGCCATCCGATATTCGATTGACCAATAGGCAGCGCTCTCATTCCCGGTGATACGCCGTACTACATTAGGCCCCTCCATGTTACGTTAACGAAGTTCAAAAAGAATTAATAATCAAAACATTTTTTTTAAGTCTTCCGGATGAAAAGGCAGTGAATCGGGTAATGGCAGCCGCTCCTTCACTGGCAAAATCGGGTGTATCGTCTGGTGCGGCTCCGTCTGATACCAATAAGCCGTGCTCGAATAATCGTCGCTTCGATTGTTATTATGACCATGCTCGATCGTCACTTTAATCGACTTGTCAAATGTAATCGGATCCTGGATATGGTAACGGTATGCAGAAATCTTTCCAGACCAATTAGGACCTCCACCAAGAATAATGCCGTGATACGGAGTCGATTGCTCCTGCTGTGGACACCAGGCTGTATTAAAGTAGTCTTCCATCCCGGTCCCGTGCAAAGAAGGTGGCCAAGGCTCGCCGTCAATAAAAATCATATCATCGCCTTCACCGTACCAATTCCATTCCTGTGTAAATCTTAAATTATGAATATTCAAATTGCAGCCGACATAGTGACCTTTCCCAACCGCATCTAACAATATATAATTACCTTCACCGGTCGTATTCTTGCCGCCAAAGCAATAGAGCGCATTCGAAACATTATCGTCAATTCCTTTCGTTAGTTCGCGGTTCCAAAGTGCGTGGAACCTGAGCGGACTATCGATTTCCTCTTGATAGAGCTCGTAATCAACGTAAAAATAAAATTTAATCGGCTCATCAGCGTGACTTTCTATTTCAATTCTCGCTTTCTGGCCAAACGGCATCGGGAAAAAGCTATTTAGCGAACGGCCATCTTCCGGACTCATTTGAAGCGGGCTGATGAATAATTTTTCGTTATGCCATGCCCCATGCCAAAGAAGTCACCAATCGGCGCTTGAACACTCGGATTGTCTTCTCCGTCCCAGTACATTCTTAAAACGATTTTTCGATGAAGGTAAGGCTCGTTCGTCTCGTTCAACGGCGCCATCGTCATCCAAATATGGGTAATACACCCTGAACCTTCAAGCTCGCATATCGTTTGTTGATCTCCAGGATAAACTTTCAAATAATCGCGGTTGCCTCCCGTTGTATCGTAGCTTGAAGCCCTTTTTCTTTTGCAGTTTCTGTCCCGATATAAGTCTCGTAATGATGTTCCTAAAAAAGTCATGACTTTTCCTTCTCCCTTATTTTATTTAGATAGTTGCTTCCCTAAGCTGCCTCCTGGGTGATACAAATGGAAATCTTCTTTTTTGAAATTCCTTAAATTAGAAAGCGAAACCGCTAAAGCATCTCCAATGACCAGTACAATCGTTGAGCTTGTCGTTGGAGCCAAACCGAGGTGATCCGCCTCCGATTCGTAGCGATACGTAATGGCGACGTCACTCGCCTTCGCTAGTGTAGAATCCCCCTTTGACGTTATCGCAATTTTTTTCGATCCGATTTTATTCAATGAAGGGAGGAGATTGAGCACTTCAGCAGTTTCGCCACTGTTCGATATCATAATGACGATATCTTCTTTTTCGATCATCCCTAAATCACCGTGTACTCCTTCTGTACTGTGGACAAAAAAAAGCAGGGGTTCCTGTACTTGCAAGGGACGCGGCAATTTTTTTTGCCGACATGACCTGATTTGCCGACTCCGGTTATAATCACTTTCCCTTCACTGCTTTCAATCAGGTGAACAGCCGATTCATAGTCTGGGCCGACTTGCTCCAATAATGCTTTTATCGAAGATGCTTCAATTTCAATGGCTTCCTTAATTATGTTCAGGACCGTCATCTTGTTCCTCCGTTTCTAGTCCAATTCATGAAAGCATTTATTTCCAATATCGATGATTGGATTAAATATTTCATGTGTTGGTACTTTTACATTGTGTATTAAGCGATCGATTAAGATCTGTCCGACGCGAATTCCCATGTTGTATGGCGATTGTTTGACGCTAACGATGCCAGGGGGCTGTAACAATTGGGCCGCCTCCGTCTCACCGTAGGAAGCGACAACGATATCTTTCGGGATCGTTAAGCCCATCGTCGTTAGTTGTAAAATCACTCCGAAGGTCATCGTGTTATTAAATGACAAAATTGCAGTCGGCACCTCAGCCAAATTCTGAAAATAGGCGACAGCTTTTTTTCCATCCTCAACGGTAAAGTTTCCATTAAAGATAAATTCCGGACGCTCCTCGAGACCATTTTCCTTCATCGCTTTTTGATAGCCTAAATAGCGTTCTATACCTGTACTGACTTTTAGCGAACCATTCACAATTCCGATTTTTTTTATGCCCTTTTCGGATCAGGTGGTTCGTTAGCTGATAAGCACCTTCTATGTTATCTTCTACAACTAGATCAATCGTTTTTTCATCATCCTCTAACTTCCTATCAATTAAAATAATTGGAACGCCACTATCCTTTATTTTAGTAACCGTCTCCTTGTTACCGCCGGAGGTCGCCAATACGATGGCATCTACTCTTTGCTCAAGTAAGATCTGAAGCATCTTTTTTTTCTTTAATGGGATTTTCGTCACCACTCACAAACAGTAAATTGTATCCTTTTTTTTGTACGGTATCTTCAATTCCTTTAGATATCGTCATAAAATACGGGTTAGAAATATCCGGTATAATAATTCCAATGGTATTCGTTCGATGCATTTTCAAGCTTCTTGCAATTCCATTAGGTTGATAATTTAATTTTTTTTCGCAACAGCGAGAACTTTTTCCTTAATTTCGCTGCTCGCATATCCCGTGTTACTTAATACACGCGAAACGGTAGCCGTTGATACACCTGATTCCTTCGCAATATCCTTTATCGTTACATTGTTCATTTTTCCAGCCCCTTATGTGTAATCGATTACACATCTATACTATTATATAATTACATTTTCTTCAACTCCTTTGCGAAAGCTTCAGGTATAAACTCATACATACGGCCCGTGATGCTTAAAATACCGCAACCCACTTTTTTTTAGTGAGAGGGGCTTTACTTTCTTGGAAAAACCTCCAATAGGACTACACTTCTTTCCGGAATGGGAATGTCTACCTTTCCTTTCTTTTCCGTTCCGACTACAAATAGCTCCGATTCGTTTGTCTCTGTAATCATTCGAATCGCTAATCGCTCACTCATCAGGTCAAAACTGCTTACATCTAGGCTAATCAAAAGCGCTTGCTCTTTTTCGCTCACGTTGGCAAAAAATAAGCCGACACTTTGATTGCGGTATTTCCAAGCTGAATGAACAATTGCATCGACTGTCAATTCCCCTGAGTCGTTGTACTCTGGAGAGTTTTTATTACAATTGTAGTGGAACCAATTGAGCACGACTTTTTCACACGTAATATCGAGCGGTTTGAGCATTTTCCCGTATGCTAAATATTTATTCCCGGCTCCAGTCCTTAGCCTCGCAAACTTTGCAAGGTAAGTAGCCCGTTCAGGTGCAAAGTGATAGCCTTGCGGTTCAAACGGAAAATAGTGCTCGTGCGCATGGTTTTCATCTCCATCGATCATTTCCATTGGGCTATATTCATAATTTAATTCGTAGAGGCCGCCCCAAAGGTACGTTCGAGCAACCGTAAAGTAAAATAAATCGCCGATTTCCTCTACGGCTTTTCCCCACCCATCAAGTCTGAGCGCCCATATTCATGATAAACGTACGCGAACATCGGAATGAGCTCCGCTTCTCCCGATTTGAGCAGCTCTTTAATATTCCAGCCTTCCAGCTGGGCAGCTGGCTGTCCTCCGGCCCTTGCCTGATAATAATCCAATAAATCAAGAAACACTTCGTTAATCATTTCCGTTCCAATCGGTATGTAGCGCCCGGCTTCCTTTCGCACCGCTTCCTTCGTGTTACGGTAATTTTCGCGATACGCCATCGTTATTTGCCTACCCGCCCCTTTAGGGTGACCATGCGTTTCATCCAGGCAGACTTTCATAATATTATTCGCGGAAATATCATAATAGAGGCATCTACATTTCTCTCTACTAGCAGTTGTTTATCGCGTTCAACATGTAAGCTTTGAACATATGGGACTACCGGGCATACGAACGGAAACCGGTATTTATCGATGCTTTTTGCTGGAGTCGGGATGCTTTGCAAGGCTTTTTGTCCGTATTGCCCATCTGAACCGTTAACGTTAAACAAATAATCGAATTCGAATGGCGCATACTTGTCGCCACAGGATTCAATTTCCTTTATAGTGTCTTCGTCAAACCGCGTCGGAAACCAATCCGATATTCCGCCGGGGATCGAATTACAAAAATCCTGAGTTTCATTCGGCCAATCCGGTCCTAAAATGTGAAACATGCTCGTGTCGATGTACTCATGATATTTTCGAATCCACTTCGCCCGGTCCTTCCCCGCATTTATCCCAAATGTCGACAGCCCGCTCTCTTCTAACAACCACCTAGGTTTGTCATCATCTTCGGTATCAGCAAGCGGTCCACGCCGACACCAAAATTGATTGGTTGCCCATTGTTTGTAATGGTCAGCCCCTTCATACCACCCCTCTCCTTTTAAAAGCTTTACCGTTACAGGGTAATTCACCTGAATTCCTTTTTCGGGTCCGATATCTTCACAGCCATGAATAACGGACGCCTCAAGCAGATCGTTTTCATTGCTATAACAGTTTAACCATTTGGCATAGCAGTCGCCGTCATAAGCGGCAACGTAAAGCCACCCTCCCCTTGACCGTAATAGCTGAAAAACTGCATCGTCGAGCCGGAGAATCCTTCTGGATAGGGCATATACCTAAACCCTCTCCACTCCTTAGTAAAATGAAGCGATGGGTTCCGGATTTGAAAGCCCGTTGCAAAACTATGGGAAAGGTAGTCATCTTCCCCATTATTCGTAATCGGAGCGATATTTGGAATAATCGGATACTCTAAGCTTGCAACAGATTCACTAGATTGATTGAGCAGTTCGCATTGAAAATAAATGTCTTTCGAAGACGCTTCCAAACTGATAGTGGCGTTGAGCATTACACCCTCAGCAACCTCCCAATTCAGCCTGTATCCGCCCACACTATCATTAGTACCAAGCTCAGAATATGAAAAGTGTCGATAATTACTAGTCGTTCCCCCTCCAAGTTCAACTCGAAACGGGGCGGAGCTTAAATCGGTACAAAGGTACTCCAACTGCGTTTGTTTATCTACGATCTGCACAATCGAACCCGATTCCTTATCAAAAAAAATGGCAACTGCTTCGTTTTCCAAGCGAATCATTTTATCCTCCTCTCTGTTGCTTTTTACCGAAGGTTGTTTATGTGTAATCGTTCTCACATCAATCATTTCTTTCAATCATTTCTTTATCTGTAACTCTTTGTGATACTGTTTCTGTAATCGTTCTCACAACATATAAAAAAAAGAATCTGGACAAAAACAATAAAAGTGTTTGATGTGTAATCGTTCTCACAATTAAAATACCAATTATAATTTTACTTGTCTAAATCATAGTACAGATGTGTATGAATTTCAATAGTTTTTATTAATTTTTTTTAAGTGCCTTTCCCAATTGGTACGTATTATGTTACCGTTTCCTTTTTAACCGAAGGTGAATTTAAGTGAATGGCTTCTTTCAATTTGTTCAAATTTTATATGAAGGACAAGACCCGGTGCTTCGAGGAATTTGCCAATTCGACATGCTTTAGTAAAATGGGACGACTTCCGTCTCAAAGTAAGCTTCAATTACAATATTATATAAAATGGGTGAGGAAATTGAATCTGTTAAACAGTAGGCTTTATACGATATTGGAAACGATTTCGAACTTTTTTTATTTTGAATATTCTTTGGGTCGTTTCGTGCATTCCGATCATTACAATTTTTCCGGCAACAGCAGCAATGTTCGGCGTGATTAGACGTTGGAAATTAAAAGAGGATACGAGTGTGTTGTTTCAATACTTCCGTTATTTTAAAGAAAATTTCAAACAAAGCTTGTTTCTCGGATTATTGTGGTTTTTGTTTTTACTGCTCCTTTACGTAAACTATTCATTCGTGCTGCAGGTTCAATCCGGTTTAACGGTCTTTATGCTAGTTCCCCTTTTGTTTATCAGCTTATTATTTGTGTTTACGACTGTTTTTTTTATTTCCGATGATGACGCATTATCAGGTTTCTTGGAAAGGCGCGCTGAAAAATTCCTTTTTTTTGTCGCAATGGCTTACTTTCCAATCACTCTTCTCATACTCGTTATTTTCGTTTTCCTTGCGCTCATTTTGCTATACGTACCCGTTACGTTTCTCGCCCTATTCAGCTTAGCAGCATACGTTAATTTCTCACTTTGCCATTACACATTCCAAAGGATTGAGCATTTGAAGGAAGATAGCAACCCTTTTAAGAAAAAAACGGATCCATGTGCACGAAGAAAGAGTTTAAGGGAGCATGGGAGTGGCGAACGTGTAATTCAGCCACTCCCCTCGCATTTCCCCTTATTTTTCCCCTCCTTTACTCTGGCTTTTGGCTCTTGAGGGTTGATTAATGATATTTTTCCTTCCTCAAGCTCGACTTTAAGCTTATTTGAACCTTTGATCCCAATCGCTTCAAGATATTTACTCGGTACTTGAATCCGGCCGGCACTATCAAGAACGGCTAGTTCAACATGTGTGTCTGTCCGCTCGTTCCGTGCTCTCCATACTCTTCTTCAGCCGCGTAAAATGAACGGCGCAGAATTTCAGTCGAAGTCTTTCCGTCACGGATTGCGACAACTCGATCCATTTTTTTCGTTAATTGAGTATCATGTGTCACAATAACGATCGTTACGTTTAGAATTTGATTTAGCTCTCGAAAAACGTCTAAAATAATATCTGCGGTTTTTGTATCGACGCTTCCTGTCGGTTCATCAGCCAATAATAAGCTCGGCTCATTAGCTAGCGCAATGGCAATGGCGACGCGCTGTTGTTCGCCGCCGGAAAGCATGTTCAGTTTGCTATGAAGTCGATGCCCTACCCCAACCAGCTCCAGCAGTTCCTTGGCGCGCTCTCGTTTATAACGTCCCTTTAACAGCATTGGCAGCTCGACATTTTCTATAGCCGTCAAATAAGGGAGCAGATTCCTGGCATTGTTTTGCCAAACAAATCCGACCGTTTCCAGTTTATACTTGACCAATTCTTTATCCGACAGCCTTAACAAATCTTTCCCATCGATCATTAGCTTTCCGGCTGTCGGCCGATCAAGCCCGCCCAGCATATTCAACAGCGTCGACTTTCCACTGCCGCTATTCCCGATAATACCCATAACTTCTCCCTTTTCCACCTTCAAGTCGAGCCCCTGCAACGCCAATACTTCATGCTCCGGGTCAATCTTGTAAACCTTGACTAGATTTTGACAATGTATCATTTAATCCTCACCTAGCTTTATCGCTTGATCGATCTTAATTTTCCTCAGAAATATGACTAAAACTAATAACCCGAGAACGAGCATCAGTGATACGAATACATAAATCCTCGCTTCATCACTTGCAGCAAACACGACCGAAAATGGCGGTACTATTTGTTCCGAGTTAAAGGACAGCTTGAACAGCGGGACGTATAGACGGCTCGTAATGCCGCCGACAACTATACCTAACAGGCAGGCAAATCCGGAAGTCATCGCCTGTTCCCAGACGAGAATTGCGATGAGCTTTGGCATCGGAATCCCCATAGCTCGATATATACCATACTGAAGTGTTCGAGACTTAATCGTTAGAATCCAATAAAGTAAAAAGCCGATAAAAGAGACCGCCATGGCCAGGATAAACCCAAGAGTCATAGTGCCATTCAAGCCTAATAGCAAGGAACTATTTTTTTAGCGTGACGATCTCAGGATAGACATCATTCATCATAATAACAGGCTGATCTAGCTCTTCCAGCTGTCGATAAAAGGATGACCTTGTTGCATCCGGTCCAAGCTTCATCCAAACTTCGTACGGCTCCAGCCCTAGCATGTTTTGAACATACGGCAAGTTGGTAACAATTAGCGCAGCCTCGGAACCGACATCCCCGTCCGTCTCATACGGATGAAACGTCGGCCAATAATTGACGATGCCGTAGACGATAAACTGTCCAGTATCGGATCCTTCCCAGTTTACGGTTAAATAATCGCCTGCCTCAACCCCCAAGCAGACGCAACATCTGTCGAAATTAAGACAGCACTTGGTTCTTGTGCCAATAGGTTTAAATATTGATACCAATGGTGCGGCAAAAGCGTTTCTTTGAACCAGGCGGTTTCGCCAAATCCTTTTGGTTCTACTGCCATTAATTCCAGTCCATTCATCCTTTGCCCCTTCGCCTCTACAAATACGTCATCCTGACGAAATACCTTTGTCACTTGCTCAACCTCAGCTATTTGTGTAAACGGCTCAAAGGGAGGTTCTGAATAAATAATTTCTTCATGTAATCCGGAGACTTCTTGCTCTATTTCTTCTTGCTCTTGTTCCACGACATCCGAATCGGAGCCGGTAGGGGGTATGCGGGCAATGTTGCTGGTCTATTGCTATTCCATTGCACGGCTAGCCGGACATCAGCACCATTTTCGTAACGTAGCTGTTCTTCTAAATTATTATTTATCGTTCTGGCAGCGCTCGCACTAAACACGCCAATCGCTATCGTCATGACTAAAAAAAGCATGAGAAATTGATACTGTTTAGCCGAACGGCTGACTTGAAGTAACGTGCTGTACAAGGAAACCGACCAAAGCCTTTCTCCCAGCTTGTAAATGGCTGTTAGGATGACTGGATAGACTCTTAATACGAGCAGACCAAAACCGATAATAAAGAGTGCCGGAATAAAAAAATAAAGCTGGATCGATAAATAAGTCCGGTCTGCTTCCTGTTACTGTCTGCTGCCGATTATAAGCAATAAGTCCGTAAAGAGCAGCACCTAGTAGAGCAAGGTCCAGAATGACCATGTACCAGCGTTGCTTGCCAGCGGTTCGAGCTAGCTTTTGTTTATGATGAACAATGCTTTGTCCTGATGCAAAATATACCGGGAGCATAATCATGACAACAGATGCCATCACAGTGAGGAAGGCGTAAATATATGCTGTTGGCACAATGTTAACTGGAAGGGCCGAGCGTTGCACAAATTCTAAAAATCCGTTCGACGCACCGAGAACTTTTACTAGTAACGCTCCAAGGGCCGGCCCTATCATAAAAGCAAGAGCTCCTAGCAGTAAGACTTCGATAAAATAAATGAAAATAATCTTTATTCGGCTCCCCCCTCGACTAGTAAGAAGAGCAATTTCGTTCAATTGACGTCCGATAATTAAGCGTGAAACCATAAACAGATAGAGTGCAAGCATGATGAGGACAGGAGCATTTAACGACCAGAGCATAACCGTTAGCTGTTCACCTTTTTTTTGCGTAGGAGCGCAGAATACTCTCTACTGGAAATTGAACATACAGCGATGCATTTTTCACAGCGCTGATTTGACTAGTTAAACTTCGCTCTAACCCTAATAACGCTGGAATATGCTGCTCCTTCAGTTCATAAATATCAAAAGCCGTACTGAATCTGCCAATTCCTAACAAGTGTTCATAATTAGCAATCAGCTCTTCTCTAAATAATGATTCATTCACGATGAAATCGTCACTGAAATTTGTCTGAAGAATATTCAAATAAGGCTCCTGGCTGCTTTTTACTTGGAACGTCCCGACTGGCCTGACAAGGAATTGATTCTCACCTTCTCCAACGATAAAGTCGGTATTTAAGACGATCTCTCTTTTTTGCAAGGCGTGTTCGGATACGAGCGCTTCCCAAACACCATCAACAGCCTTCTTGCTTGGCGGCCTGCCGTCAGTAATCGTAATATGCTCTTCAAGGCCACTCACCGTTAGTAGCTTCCCGGGCTGCAAAGAGGATGTCCTTCTCTCTTCTTCTGCATACATCATCCTTAAGGGAATCGTTTCGATCACACTCAGACTTGAGACGACTGGTAATCCTATATCCTTAACAACGGAGTCTTTAATCTGCTCCAATTCATCGAGCGCTCCACCTGGATTCGGTACATTTGCTATTGAGAAAGTATCTGAAAACGTAAATCCACCTGGAAATTCGTGCTGCTCAATTTGGTAATCTTCAAGTTCCTTCACAAGTAATTTTTGCATGATACTCGATGTATAGGTAGGAATACTGGAAACGAGAGCAACGGTTATGACCATCCCAAGGAATAAGCTACCCGTAAGCCAGCGATTATTCAGCATTTTTCGAATAATAACTTTTAAAAGTGTCACTTGCTTATCCCCCTACCTTAAAATGACTTCGTCCCCTTCTTCGAGTCCTTTCAGAACCTCTACTTCAGTTGTCGAAATAATACCAACCTCGATATCAACTTCGCGACTCGTATTATCTGCTCGAACTTGTACATAATTTCTTCCCGACGAAGTTCTCAAGCCATTGACAGGAATCATAAGCGTATTTTCTTTTTCGGCTGTAATAATTTCAAGCTCTGCAATATCTCCGACCCATACGTCATCAGGGATCGTTTCTAGCCGAATTAATAAACTCGAACGATGTAGCTCCGGATCCTGTTCGAAGATATCCATCGGAACCGTTTGCGGGGTTTGGACGACCTTGCCTCCCACCGTTTCCCCAGAAAGCGTAATATCGACTGCCATTCCTACGGTCACATCGGTTAAATCACTGGCGTTAACCGCTGAATATTGCAATTGCAAATCTGACGTTTCAGCCACTTGAATAACGGATTGGTAGGCTGGAACGAGCTCCCCTTGCATTAGCTCACCTACATACGTTACCACTCCATTTATCGGTGAGTTAATTTTCGCTTCGTTCAACTGTCGATTTAGTTGATATAACCTTAGCTCTAACCCCTTAACATCTATTTTTCCGATCTCTATTGAATATTCGTCTGATTGTTGCGCTTCCAATTGCTTTAACCTTAGCTTTGCTTTATCGAGCTCCAGTTTCACTTGATCAATATCATAGATTAGATCGCCTGTATCGATCGTTGCCAACGTCTGACCTTTTTCAACGATATCCCCTTCGGTAACACGTACCTCTTTTAAACGGCCTCCTTCCTTCGAGTAAAATAGATCGTGGAAATCAATCGGCACTAAAGAGCCAGTACCCCTTACTTTCTTAATCAAATCTCCCTTTTGTACAGGAGCAACATTGTATTCTATTTTTGCCGGTTCGACTAATGGAGGAGCTAAAACAGCTTCTTCTTTAGGCAGTAGAGAGCAACCGACAACTATAACCATCAGAGCAGTAATCGTTCCTAAATAACAAAAGCTACTTAATCGGTTCTTTTTTTTCATAGGCAACTTTTCGATCCTCCAATGTATAAACGTGTTCGATGAGATCTAGAACCCCTGGATCATGGGTTGTCATAATAATCGTCGTCGTTCGGCTGCTAACCAACTCCCCAAAAGCGCGGATGATGCGGAAAGCCATCTTACTGTCCAGCTCAGCCGTCGGCTCATCTGCCAATAATAGAGCAGGCTTCAGTGCGATCGCACGTGCGATTGCCACCCGTTGCTGCTCACCTCCTGATAATTCAAACGGGCGATGCTTCGCTCTTTTTGTCAGCCCGACCAGCTCGATCGATTCCTTGATTCTTGCCGGCCAATCATAGCGGGAAACACCTGCAATCCTAAGCCCGAATTCAATATTTTCTTCAACTGTCATAAGCGGAACTAAGCCGAATGATTGGAAAATAAATCCGATTTTCAACCTTCTTAGCTCCGACCTTTGCTTTTCTGTTAATAGGTTGATGCAAGCACCCTCGATGAAAATTTTCCCTTCCGAAGGCTGATCCAACGCTCCTATTAAATTTAGCAATGTTGTCTTTCCAGAGCCCGATCTTCCTCGCAAGGCAACCAACCGATGAGGCTGTATCGACAAATCCGTGCGATGAAGGACCTCTACTTTTTGCTTCCCGCCTCCAAACGTCTTTTTTTACATTTTCTAACTGTACTATCGGCTCCATCCTTCACCACCTTCCCTTCAAAAAGCTTTACTGAAAGGAACTTAATCCCTTACTATCTCTAACGATTCATCAGCATGGCTAATCCTCCCATACAAAACCCACCTTCACCAAAACTGAGCTCGCGATTTATCGCTATTTTCTGCTGCTTACCTGCCAAACCGCTATTATTCCCCGCCTGCCCCAGTTACGTATCCAACTCCTAGTGAATATGAACCAGTCCCGTTCATATGATCGCCCCGAGCCTTCGCCGGGGCGGTCTGACTCCTACCCCTCCCTGACCCGCTCTTTCATGGATAGTTACTCCCCGGTAATTCCGGAGCGTTCGATGCTTTCGACGAACGATCGCTGAACGAAAATGTACAGAATAACAATCGGTAAAATCGTTAGCATGACGGCAGCCATTATCTGATTCAGCCTTGTCGGTGCTAACCCAAGAGCGTCGCTGGCCGAAACCATTTGTGACATCTGACTGAGTCCTTCGGCGTTCGCGCTTCCGTGAAAGGTTGACAAGTTTTGGGCTAAGTTAAAAAAATTCCGGGACTAGTAAATACATATTCGGCTGAAAGACATCATTCCAATTCCATACGACAGAAAACAGGAAGACGACAAGCATTGCTGGTTTTGCAAGCGGGAACATAATCATCCAGTAAGTACGGTAAGGCCCAGCCCCATCGATCCGAGCTGCTTCTTCGAGCACCCTCGGTAAACTGCGGTAAAATTGAATAAAGATAAGCACAAATAATGCTCCTTTTAGTCCAAACCCGAACAAAGACGGAAAAACGAAAGGATACAGTGTATTAATCCAGCCTAAGTCGCTGAAAAAAATATACAACGGCACAACAATCGTTTGCGGAGGTACTAGAAATGTAAAGACGAGCAAGGCAAGCCAAAGTCCTCTCCCCGGAAAACGGTACCTCGCAAATCCATACCCAATGAAAGAGCAGCTCATAATTTGTAAGACAGCACTGCCGAAAGAGATCCATACGCTGTTCATTAAACCGTTCCAATAGTTAATCGACTCAAAGGCAATCGAATAATTTTCTAATGTAAAGACCTTTGGAATCCATTGGACCGTAGCATCTGCAACGTCCTGCGGTCTCATCAACGATTCTGATATCATATATAGCAACGGATAAACAAAGACAAACGATAAGCTTAGCAGTAATAAATAGTAAAACGTATTCCCCATGATTGACTTCGTTCGCCTTAAATAAAATGACTTTTTATCATCATCCACTTTTTTTATGAGTGTTTGCATAGAACGAATGACTGGTGAATCCATGAACTTCTTACCTCCTTTCTAGTCGGCCATCCTTTTCGAAAAGGAGAAACACGAGGCCCAGTACGATAAAAATGAAGATGAAATAGAGCCAGCCAATTGCCGAGCCGTAAGCATAATCATTCGAAACAAACACAACATGCAACAGATGGTTCATTATTGCATTATCTGGTTTCGTAAATGAGTTAACGATGCTGTACAGCGTATTCACGAAAATCATTGGAAGCAGCATCGGGAACGTAATCTTCCAAAACGACTCCCACTTCGTCGCCCCATCAATTTTCGCCGCTTCATATAATGACGTTGACACGGTTTGCAAGCCTGCCAGGAAGATCAGGATTTGGACGCCAGAATCCCACATGGCAAGAGTTAACGAATCAGCATAACGCAGAAGGATATCAAGAACTTCTCCCGGAATAAACACATTTAACCTTTGATATAAATTAAATTGATAAAAAATAGGCAAAGTCGCGGCTCCCTGCTCCAGCAGCTTCCGAAGAGCGGCGCCTGATGCGATTATGACCGGTAAAAAGAAGATCCCGCGAAAAAAAAGTTCGTCCTACCATTTTGCGATTCAGCAATATAGCACTAAACATCGCAAAAATTAAAATCAATGGGACTTGAGTGACCATCGTCGTCATCGTTTCTAATAAAAGAGGTAGAAAATGGATATCAGTAGTGAAGGCTTGCCGATAATTAGTTAATCCAGCAAAGGTTGCTTGCAAACCTTCTGTCGACGGTCGCAGGTGATTTAAAGAGTAAAAGAAGGAACGGCCAAGTGGAACAGCCATAAATAAAAAGAAGCCAATAATCCATATCGATACGAATGAATACCCTTCTAAAATTCGCCGGTTTTTCATTGATAGTCTCATTCTTTTTTCCTCTCCTCTTTCATCACCACATAATCGAACCCTTCAATCGTTTCCCCATTCACCGTTGCCGGGTTTTGACTGTAATTGACAATAACCTGTACACCATTTTCATAAGTTGTTTGAAACAGCTGCTCATCGAGCTGCTCGTGATCGGCGATCGGTTCATGATAAATATCTCGATAAATCTCTGCAAATTTCAAATATTCATCCACCGATTGTTCAAACCAATAGCTGTAATCAGAACTAAAGAGTCTGTCCTCCATCGTTCTTTGCAATTGGTTCGTCGCTCATACGTCAATTCAAAGCTTGGCAAAGCTCCATATTCGATCGCGCGCAACAGCTCAAAGCGCTCATCGTCTCTTAAGTTACTAGGCTTCGCGGTGTAAGGGATTAACCCACGAAGCGCAATTTGATAGAAAGGAATCGCTTTATCCATATAAATAAAGTGGCTTGAATCGAGCGGCGCGTTTATAATTCGATCGATATAGCCGAAAGAATAGGCAAACCCATAATCAACAGAAGCCTCACCGACACGTTCTCTGACTGCATTCATAGCATCTTTCCAAACAGATATGGCTTCGGCGCGACTCGTTGGATGATTCGGGTCTTGATCAGAATATAATAAATTTCCGATATGGTTTAAGTGGAGTCCCGCAATACCTAATTCTTTAAACTGCTCGATTTCTGCAAGCATGTAATGATAAGCACGATTAGGCTTGAGGAGATAAAACGTTTCATTGCTATTATTGAAACGACTTGAAATATAATGATTAAAGCTCGGCATCACCTCTCGATCGATTCCTCGCACTACATCGCTACGCTGGCTAAATCCGTTACTATCCTGGAAGGGCCTCACATAATTTGTTTCTAAATATAACGAAACCCCTTTGGCAGCTGCGTATTCGACCAATGCCTCTAAATCCTTTTTGCCGCCGAGATTTCGTTCTACCGGAAAATGATTCGGCTGATTTCCGTATAGCCCGTCTTTATTCCAGCCCTTTAACGTCATGTTTAATTGAGTCAAGCCTTTCTCGGTATAGTCATCGATGATAGAACGGGCTTGTTCAAAAGTCGTCATCCCGATAAACGTCGAACCGATAATTTCATCCCTAGTAATGCCACCTAACAGTTGAATCGATAAAGGAACTTCGCCTTGTACACTCCTTGTCACGCCGAGCTCATTTGTCAAATAATCGCGATATGCATGAGCCATCCCGACGTAATTCGCCTGCTCATCTTCAAGCAAAATGTAGTTTATTTTTCGTTCCCCTTCTATTTTATTTAGTTGAAAAAGAGGAATTCTTCCCGATGAGCCGATAAACATCACATCCTGCTTTCGGTAGACAAATTCGGCTCCAGTACTGTACAAAGGAATATTACGGATGCCGGCAGGCGTAGCATTAATCTTTGCTGTCTCCTCCCCCTTCGTAATAATGCCGAGGTAGCCGGTATCATTACGGTAAAGACCGAAAACTGGCAATGCGATCAATTCCTTTGGCGGGGCAGCCTGACGCCAACCATCTGCCAACACTTCTCCTAATTCACTAGCAAATGTATGATCAGGACCATAGACTGGCTGTGAGTATCCATTAAAGTATTGAGGATACTGTTCCTTTATTGTCATTAAAGCTCCCGAACCGTCTGGAACAAATACGGCCCCATCGTCGGTCACGCTGGCGGCATGGAAAAATGGCAATACTTCTAAACTCGTAACTCTCACTGTCCCTTCTTCTACAATAGCACCGTCCGGGATCATGACTTCAAATCCATCGTTTGTCAGACGATATTCGATCGCGAACGTTACCTTGATTTCCTCAACAGCAAACTCAACTCTCACACCATCCTCGATTGTTTGAATCGAGACAGCATTTTGCGCATCTTTTAATGTATAGGTTTCAGAAACGCTTGCGCCGTCCGTGTACTCCATGTGAATTGGAGAATCGATAAAGGCCTTGTTATTAGGCAACGTATTCGTGTCAACTTGAGGCGCGCCAAGCCACTCTTGCCCAGATTTCTTGTGCTTCAAGCGAATATTGCCAGTCGCTTCATCAATATACAATTCAATCAATTCGTTCTCGGCTACTTTCTTCGTAGCAGTAATCGGAAATAGCTCTCCGCTCGGTTCGAAAGCATTCATTTCCAACTCATTCATCTCTTCGCCAGCCGTTTCGGTGTCTTCGTTTTCACTAAGCGTTTCCGCATTTTCTTCAGCTGAACTGTGAAAAGGACGCACGAGGACTAATATAATTATGAGTACCATCCACGTTGTTGCTCGCTTCCACATTTCACCTCTCACCTCCTACAATCTGAATCGCAATTCTTTCAATAGATCGAGAAAAAAAAGTAACAAATTGATTGAGTAGCCCGTATAGCAAAATACCGATAAACCAGATGATCGCCACCCCTAAAAGAGTAATGAAGGTTATTAAGAGTAATTTTCCTATTTCGAAATCGTGAAGGATTTTCATTTTAGCGAGTAATAGCCAAGCGACCCAACACAAAATAAAATAAGTAGATGACAGATAAAAAAACCTGTTCACTCAAGGCGAGAACGTTCGTAAGAAGGGTAACCGGTATAGTAAAGAAGATGTACGGAACTAAGCAAAAGGCACTACCGACTAATATTTCCTTGAATTTCCCTTCCCCATCAAGAATCGAACTGACACTCCAATTCGCGACACACCACGTGATCCAAGGAATAAATAGCCAGATAAACTCGTGAAAGAAGGAAATCTCATACGGCTCCCTCGTTTCAAAATGGTAGCCGACTAACAGGAGCGAGACCATTCGAACAGCGTAAGCTAACAAAATAAGCAGAAATCCATGGGACCACCTCAGACGTTCCGGTTTTTGCAAATCGTAGAAGAAGTCCAAGGGATGAAGTAGTACTTGACGCATCATTGAAACGTATTCAACTCATATCCTCCCCCTGCTAATGGCTGCTTCGTTTATGCGATGCTGCTTTTTTTTACGTTTAAATCGTTTAATGACAAACGGAACACAGAACCTGAGAAAAACGAACAAGATGATGACTCCTCCGAAAAACCAGCTGAAGTTCTCCCTGACAAACTCGACACGGTAGTCACGAAACGCCGCGGAATAGTCATCTCTGGCATTCGCAAGCTTAAAATAAGCCATTGCCTCTTCATACTGCTCTGAATTGTGGAGCGCTTTCCCGATCGCATGATAGGCGATGTCATAATTGCTGTTTAGGTCGATCACTTCTTCCCAAATGGCTTTCGCTTCTTCGTACTTACCGTCAACGTACAAGCTAGAAGCCTGGTGAACCAATGCGGCAAACGGAGTTTTCGAAAAATATCGACCCGGTTGCGACCGCGATCAACGACATATACCCTTCCTTCTGAATCTTGATCGAGACTTGAGGGCGTAGTAAAGACGCCATTTTGGTTACCGCTCCCACCAAAAACAAATAGCAGGTTTCCGAGCCTGTCGTATTGATAAATTCGAGACGACTGCATGTTTAGCGCTGTAATCAATCCATTTTCATCGACAGACAAGTCAACAAAAGCAGCCATCTCAATATTGGCCCCATAGTTATTAAGGTCTCCGTACGTTTGCGTCCGATGATTCAAAGTATCGACACCGACAGGCGACAACCGTTTAATTTGATTTTCATCCGTTCCCAATGTGGTCGTATAAATAAATCCATCTTCATCCTGAGCGATATTAGAAAAAGCTAACGGCTGTACTGTCTCAAGTCTGGCTTGCTGCTGCTCCGTGGCAATGAATCTCGTGATGAGCCTTCTCCAGCTAAAACCGACCTGGTTTGCTCCAAAAAAACCTCTAAACTCGCCGGTACTATCGATTTGCATGAGCCTCTCGTATTCCCTTCACTGACAACGTATAAATAATCTCGTTGATCGACGATTAGCTTAGATGGTGAATAGGAAAAGTTCGCCCCGAGTAAAGGCTCGTAGGGGCCGCTAACTCTTGTTGAAATTCGCCCTCTCGGTTAAATACGACCACTCGTTGACTGATCGTATCTGCTACATAAACTGTCCCATCCTCCTTCACAAACACACCTTTAGGACCATTTAAGCGGCCAGGTCCCTCCGTATCACCAATGACTTTCAAAATGTTTTGCTCCTGATCTAAATGAACAACGCGGTTATTCCCAGTATCGACAATATAGAGCGTGTCGTCTCCGGCGATCAGAATGTCCTCTGGCCCGTTGAAAGCACCGCTTGAAAGGTAGGCTCCATCGATCGACTGGTCATACACATAGCCGTTAATCGATTGAATGTCTCGGCCAGCATTATTCCAAATGTAGCCTTCATAAGGAGTTGCCGCCATAGCTTCAAAAGGAACAAAAAGGCTAACGCAGGACATAATGAATAGCAAACGTACGCTCTTATACACGAAATCCCTCAACTGTTATCACCCCTACTCCTTTAATCCGAGTGAGCCATTGTTTGTAACACCATACGCTGCGTAATAATAAACACCGTAATGGTCGGTACAATCATCAAGAAGCTGGCAGCAGCAAATGTACCGACCCGGGCAATGACACCGGCACCGCCACTAATCGTCTGAATAGCTAGCGGGAGCGATTTCAGTTCTTCTCTCGTCGTGTACATCATGGATGGATACGGATCATTCCATGCTTGGATAAAGCTTAATAACGCAAAAGTCGCGATCGCCGGCTTCAGCAATGGTATGACGATCGTAATCAGGATGCGCAATTCCGTAGCCCCATCGATTCTGGCCGACTCCAAGAGTGAATCCGGTATTTGTTTAAGAAACTGAATCATTAAAAAGATACCGATTGGTGCTGCCAAATAAGGCAAAATCATTGCAAAGTACGTATTCATCAGGCCTGATTTGCTAATGATTAAATACTGTGGAATTTGTAATACCATCGGTGAAAACATTAAAGCAGTGACAATCAAACTGAAGATCGTTTTCTTGAACGGCATCTCATGCTTGGCCAATGGATACGCAGCCATTGCCGAAACAATGACCCCTAATACAACAATAGCGGACGTTACTAATGCGCTGTTAAAAATATAGCGTGAAAACGGCACAAACGAAGTACCGGTAATTAAAAGCAAATCGCGAAAGTTGATGAACGTCGGATTTATCGGAAAGAATCGTGGTGGGAATAAAAATAACTCGCTAATTGGCTTAACTGCTGTTGAGGCCATATACACTAAAGGTGCGAGCATCAATAATCCAGTCACCGTTAAAAACGTATAAAGAAAAAGCCCACCCAATCGAACCTTTTTCCAGTTACACCGCCTCGACTCATAATTAGTCCCTCCCCAACAAATTAAAGATTAAACGATTTAATCCGAGCATCATCAAAAACAAGACAACGGCAATAGCTGAAGCGTACCCCATCTCGAATCGAATAAATGCATAGTCGTAAAGGTGAGCCAGAATCGTGTGACCGGCATATAAAGGACTCGGCATCCCAACAAGCTGCATGCTTACATCAAATACTTGCAGCGAAAAAACGACTTGCATAACTGCTCCAAACAGCAATTGCGGCTTCACTGAAGGCAATGTAATATAAATCAGCTCTTGCCAACGATATTTGACCCCATCAATCATCCCTGCCTCATACAGCTCTTTCGGAACGTTTTGCAGTCCGGCCAGAAATGCAAGAAAGCCGATTCCCATACTCATCCATAACGAAACAAAAATAATGACAGGGACGATCGATTCTACATTTTGTAAAAATAAGTACGGCTCATTTAATATGCCTAATTCGATTAAATAGTGATTTAACAGGCCTTTTCGATCCCCTGCAAAGAAATATAGCCAAACGACCGACATCGCAACCGCGCTCGTTATCGAAGGCGTATAAAAGCAAAGCGTGTAAAAAAAAGCGATATTTCTGCGGGATTTGACTAATCAGCCAAGCTAGAAAAAAAAGCAAGAACGTACCCGACGGGTCCAGTAATAAAGGCAAATTTTAAAGTAATGCCGACAGCCTGCAAAAAAATATCATCATCGACAAATAGGAGCCTGTAGTTTGATAATCCGACAAAACGTGGTGACTCAACAATGTTGTAATACGAAAAGCTCAAAGCCACGGAAGTAATGATCGGAATAATTGTGAAAAATGTAAACAATAATAAAAATGGAGCGAGCAAAAAAATAGGAAACTTTATTATGTTTAATATCTGCCCATAGCTTGGCCCATTTTGCTAAAGCCCCGGAGCGCACCGAAGGCTGAGCAGCGATCGGTGCATGAGCAGTCGTCTTCGTACTGCCGGTGTTCGTATCCATCCTTCACACCTCCTCATGGCTCATTCCCTTCCGGAATTGGAACATCCAATCCGAATTCTTCTCTCTTTTTACGGAGCTCTTTATTGATTTCGCGTACTCCTTCTTCGACAGCTTCCCGAGGCAATTTTCCATTTAAGACGATTTCATTCCATATGTTTGCGATATGGCGTGTTGTATAATAGCCACCGATAACAATTTCCCGCTCTCTGAACCATTCCCACTGCTCTAAGATCGCATCCAGATCCTCTTGATTCCAAGGGAGACGGTTTAACGCTTCCACGTTTGCCGTATTCCATCTGGCCTCAACCCCGATTAGCGCTTCCAACTCAGAGCCAAACCGTTCTTGAGCATCGGCCCCCGTCCACCATTTCAAAAATTCCCATGACTCTTCTTTCATCTCACTGTCCTCAAAAATAATACCAGTCTGTCCAAGACCTCCAGTCGAGCGATTAATCCGCCCATCCTCCTGCTTCATTCCCGGTAATGGTTCCATCCTCCACCAACCCGTTAATTCCGGAGCAGCAGTCGAGAGCAATATATACGTTGAATAATCAGCAACACCAATCGGCATTTCTCCTGAGCGAAAGCGATTATAAAAGTCTGCTTGCTTTTCAATTTTGTAATTCGTAAAGAGCTCTGTCCACATTTCCATCGCTTGCAGCGCTTCCGGTGAATCGAGCGCAGATGTTTGACCCATCTCATCGTACAAATCCCCACCATTCTGAAAGAGAAAAGGAGCAAATTCATTAACTGCGAGATTGGTATTATTAGGCGCATGAGGATAATAAAAGTCCATTCCGTTTTGCTGAAGTAATGGAATTAGCTCTCTTACCTCATCCCAAGTCGTTGGAATGTCATCTTCCGTTACTCCCAACTCCTCCATAATATCGATACGATAAAACAACATATTAAAATTCTGATTCTCAGGCAATGCGTAATTTCCACCTTCATACCTGTAAGGAATTAAAGCACCAGGCCTAAACCTTGCCGCCACCTCTTCATAATCGGAAAATTCACTCAAATCAACTAATGCATTACGGACAGCAAAATCAATCGGCATTTCTCCTTCTACCCTAACGCAACGTCGGGGGCAAGTCCAGAAGTATTGGCCAATAGCAGGACTTGCATTTCTCCTGCCGGAATGACATTGACATTTACTTTAATTCCGGTTTCTGGTGTAAAGTCTTCATCGATCATTTGTTTGATAATCTGGGCCCAATCGCGCCCCCGAGAGACCCACACATCAAGACCTCCTCATCCTCATAGACATTTCCGACACCGCTGTAATCCTTAGTAAAAGATGCGAGCAAGTCGTACGCGCTCATCCTTGTTCGTAAATGCCAAGCGCGACAGGCTCTGGCCATTCCTTATCAGGAGACTGAATTAGAATATAATCAAGCAGCAAGCTTTGCTCGCTTAGCCCATTTATCCAAAGCCCCAGGGAAGACTGGAGGTTATTAATTGTTTCCATTCTGCCGGGAATGCTTGACGTTTGCTCAGCCATATCGATCAATGTATCCCGAACCTCATATAGCGTACTTATATCAGAGCTTCCCGCATCTACACCCAGGTCGTATAACGACTGAATGACATCATCCATCGTACGTGCCATCACATGCAAACGGGGCACGATATTCGTAATGCTTGCTTCCAAATTCCAGTCTGCATTAGGGTCTGGCTCTGTTCCCGTTACTCGGATGATCTCCCGACCTAACAGAGATAATTGATTGGTCGTCACACGTACAGCTTCCAGTAATTCACCGAGAGCACCTACTTGGACCTCCATTCGAAGCGTGTGCTTGCCTTTTTCCAAATAAAATAAGTAATCCTCACCCTCTGCCCCTAATTGTTTCATTTGGAAATTAGGTTCATACGGGTACAATACCTCATTCATTTCTTTAAAAGGCAGTTCCCCATCAATCGTTATTTTACGCTGAGTCGGGACACCATTGAGAAACCATTGCCCATAGCGCATCCCGATATTGTACAAACCGCTCTCAGGCACCTCAAACTCCCATTCAGCCCATTGCTCACCGCTTCTCCAGCCTGGCCCGCCAAAAGCATTGAGCGTAATGACATCTGGATTAAAAGGCTCAGTAATTGGCTCTCGATCCTCAATTCTCCGCAATGTCGGATCCGAGCGTAGTGAAGCCTCTTCTGCCTGAATTTTAATTTTAATGTCCTCTACTTCGTCATAGCCTTTCTCCTGATACGAATGCAACACTTCCTCATAGACTGGATGGTCCAGAGGGGAGAAAATACGAAGTTCACCGATTGCCGCTGGCTCCCGGACCGCTTCAATCCGAACCGTATGCTCACCTGCTGTTAAATAAAAGCGCAACGGCTCCGAAACCTTTGCTTCCGAATCGTATAGCTCTTTATATTGCCAGCCAAATACTTCTGTTCGACTAGGATTGAATTCATTGCCTTGATTGTCGAGCCAAGGCTCACTGTCCTCCTCCCACATTCGCTGAAAGGTAAGCTTTTTTGCCTGAAAGAAAGGATATTCACCATTAATTTTCAGACTTCGAACGAGCGACGAGCGTTTCCCTTTCAAGGTATAATAGCTCATCCCCATTTGGTAATAACCGTCCTCCGGAACTTCAAATGTATATTCGACCCAGCCCTCTTGATCCAAAAGAGCCACTACTTCTTCGGCTCTTTCGCCAAGCTCCGTTTTAATTTCGGTGTCTTGATTGCTAATAGCAGAATAATCCATTGATGGAATCGATAGCTCAAAGCCTTCAGTATCTTCTACCCCAGCCTTCGAATGCTCCTCGTAGTATTCGAAAAATGATGGCTCGAGCATGCTTTGTATATCTTCACCGGCCAATATCGATTCTACTTCACTGTCATCATATTCAGGAATATTGGCCATTACTGTATCATCAAACCCTCGTGAATTGTTCCAAATAAGAAAAGCTGCGATCAACACGGTGAGCACAATGGTGCTCACTGTGTATTTACGGAGCAATCGAATCACGATAGTCTCCCCCTGTTCCAATATCTATTTCCTGAAATATTGTTCACCCAAAATAGGGTGAACAATATAGCGATTTAATCCGCTGACATTTCCGCTAATTCGCGTTCGATGTCAGGCGCAAGCTGTCTCATCGTATTATCCTCAATTTGCTGCAAAATCGTCCTTGAATCGATATTTTTGTCAATCGATTCATTGATGTTGTCAATATAAATCGGCCACGCGGCACCGTCGAGAGGGGTTAAACGCCGTACAGGAATGAGCTCGGCAAGCGTATCGTAAAACTGGTAATCTTGAATGCCGCTTAAATATTCATTCGTATGTTCCTGGTACCACGGGAGACTCGTAATATGTCTCCAGCCAGGCTGAACGGCTTTTTCAACGTATATTTTCCACGCTGCATCTGCCAAGTTAATATATTCGATAAACGCCCAAGCAGCTTCCTTATTTTGACTTTGCGATGGAATCACAAATGTAGAACCGCCCAGCCCTACGTTAACCCCGAGCGGCATTCTCGTCACATTCCACCTACCAGACTGCTCCGGGAAAAATTCCTCAAGCTGCCTTGAAGCCTGAGTACCTGCTGGGAAGGAGGCGACCTTACCTTGGTTGACGAGCTGTCTTCCCTCATCGCTAAAGAGGATTGACATTTGCGGTGCCCAGTTAAGCTGTACACCTTGCTTCACAATATCCAGCAGCTCCGCCATCCTCTCATCGTTACGAAGATAGTTGTAGTCGCTGTCAAAATACCCGACTGCATCACCGTATTGAATCGCTGGTGAATCTCTGAATTCATACATATAGATTCCGTTGGCCGCCAATGTCTGAGCAGCCATTAATACATTATCCCGATCCTGAAGAAACTCACCTAATTCCTCCGGTTCACTCGGAAGTCCCATTTGCTCATAAATGTCGGCACGATAGTAGAACACTCCCGGTGTAACATCCCAAGGCAAGGCTAGCTGCCGCTTTCCATCAACAGACTTCCAACGCTCCCAGTTATACTCTGAATGCATCTCTTGAAAGCGCCCGGCATCATAAGGAGGCTGCAATAAATCCTCTAGCATTCCTTCCGGTTGAAATCTAGCAATCTGAAACTGCTCGACGTGAGCAACATCTGGAGCACCATTTCCAGCAGAAATTGTCGTTTGTAAATTGTCATGCAATTCACCAAACTCCATATTAACTAAGTTCACTTTAACGTCCGGATACACTTTATTAAATTCCTCGATCACGTCTGTAAACATTTCATCCCACGACCAAAACGTAATTTCACCCGAAATGCTCGAATCGTAAGTATAATCGGACCCACCCGCTTCTCCACCTGCCCGACCCTCATTATTTTCGGTTTCCGCCTCTTCCGATGAAGCTCCTCAGACACCGGATTACTTTGACAGCCAATCAGCAAAGCAGAAAACAGAAATAGTGCAGTTATCAAAAAAAAGATTTGCCTGATGCTTTTCATAAAACAACTCCCCTTTTCTGGTTGATTGTATTAGTAAAAAAACTCCAAAGAAGTTTTCTTACCCATGGTTTATATGTCATGTTAAGTTAGCCCCAATCTTTCGTACTGCTCTTTTGGCACATCATCCCGCTCCATTCATGCAATCGAGTGCAGCACCATCCGCTGCTCTCTTCATCGTTTATTAGCGACTTTGGCAGCGGCTCGTGCTACCAATCATAAAGAATGGCAAATGGAAACGTGTTAACAGCTTTGTATGTATGGAGCTGCAAAAGACGCACACTCTTTGTAAAACGGAATGACTTTGCCAGTTTGCTGCTTTGGAGCTCATCCGTCAGATCGACTTCATTTCCTCACCTCTTCCACCAATTATTTTATAATTCGCCCAAGTGCGACTTTTCAGTCCC
>BAXO01000001.1 GCA_001310555.1 Bacillus sp. JCM 19058 | reverse complement strand
TTTAGCGCCACCATTTCAAGTTGATTTCTTCCTTCTTTCGTATGTTTTGATAACATGTTTATCCCCCACATAAACTTGATTCCTTTCTATTATACAAAAACGACTTGGTCTAAGATTTAGACTTTGTCGACAAGCTGAAACAACTGCTTAAAAAGGCAGTCGTTTTCATATGGATTTTACACATTAGGATTGTGTTAGATTCGCAAGTGGACTAAACAACTTTTAAGACTGTATTGGGATGAATAACTTTTGGCTCTTAAAACATACTTAGAAGCTGATAACGATTAGTTGTAAAATAGGTTACTACTGATTTCATGATAAAACATGAGCCAAGAAGAAGGAACACGGCTGACGATTGATTAATTATTCCAAGGGGACCTGACGACATTTTGACGTCGAGACCCCTTTTAATGTAAGGTTACTATCATCATCTAGGGCAATAGTAAATCTATTTCATAATAAGTTCCTTCATCATCCTCAGTGGGAAAACCGTCATTGTTAAGATCGATGATGACAAGATCTGTAGTTTCAAGGTTATCAAGATGCCTCAGCGTGGAGGTTGGAAGATCGAAGTGACCTACACGATCTGAGAGTTCTGAGAATCACGTCAACAGCTAGCGCTGGGTAGAGGAAATGAATCCCTCTTACCCAACGCTAGCTGTTTCAGCTCAAACCTATTCCAACTGTTCTGACTTCCTGAGTAGCTCAACCAGTGATGAGATGCTGTGGTCCCGGTGACCTGTCGCTACCGCTCGTCTAAGGAGATCATGCATGGGAGCGCGCCAAGTGACGTCAATGTTTGCCTCCTCGCCGACCTCAAGATCGTATACGATAGACTCATGGAAAATGTCGACAGAGGAAGATGGCTTGGTGTAGTCACCTGCATCGATCTCCTCAGCAAAACTCGGCAGGACTGATCCAATCATCTCTAGCCATTTAATGGAATACGGTACTAGCGAGCTTACTTGCAGTCCACGTCCCTTGACAAGAGCGGCACCCTGGAAGAAACCAATAAGGGCCGGTAGCAGCGTTCCTCCAACGGCGAACTCGTAAAGTTTAGCGAGGTCCGGTTCCCCACCAAGGTAGACGGTGTCACCGCCTAGCACTTTCAGCGTCGTCTCATACTCGTCGAACGTAGCCTTGTCACCACTGTAATACAAGAGGGTGTCTGGTTTCCCTATGGCTGCGGGTACATTTTTGACTGCTCCATCGAGGAACCTTGCACCGTGTCCAGTTACCCAAGCGGCCATTTTGCGAGCACCTTCAGGTGTACCAGAGTTTAGAGTGATTAAGGTTCGGCCAGACAGTCCAACTCCAGCAGGTTCCATTGCCTGGATCGTGGCATCATAAGTGGTAATACAAGTAATAACTAATTTACTTGCCGAGATTGCGTCCTCGATTGAATCCGCGTGTACCGCACCCATGGCAATGAGGGGAGCAGTTTTCGCGGCGCTGCGGTTCCAAACCGTAGTCGGATGTCCTATCTTGGCGAATGCTTCGGCCAGTGCCGATCCCATATTGCCCAAACCGATGACGGATACTGATAAAAGATCCTCGCCAACCATCTTTTCCCCAGCAACGATAGAGTTGTCACTCAAATTTCCCCTTATATTACTTTGATCTTTTCCCTTCAATTGAAAAACCCCCCACAAATTAGTTGATTTTGAACCGAGAACCACTCTTCTCTGCGTGTTCAAACCTGATTCTAAAGTATTACACTAGTGTTAGGGTCAAGAGCTGCCGTTAGAAATAAATAAACGACCACAGAGCAAATAACGATGCCCCATGGTCTGTGTGCGAATAAGTGTTATTTTTTTTGACAACGTCAGAGAGATTTGACGTTTCAATAATCTCTTCAATTGTTGAAGTGCCGCGATCTGACGATCAGCTTGAGCCAACTTCTCTTCGTACATGGCTAGTATTTCTTCGCAAAACTCGTAATCGTCAGGATTTGCGATCTCTCCATTGAACAGTTCTCCGATTTGATCTGTTGTCAACCCGAGCTTCAAGAATAATTGGATCGTCACGACTCGATCAACAGCAGACTCGGCGAAACTCCGATAATCGTTATCTAGCCTAACAGCTTTCAACAGCCCTTTTTTTTCATAATGCCGGATGGAACGAATGCTGACATTAGTCAATTGGGCTAATTCTCCTATTTTCACTTTCATATACCTCCTTGCTTATGCGTTAACTCCTGTGAAGGCTGCCTAGAGGTAGCCTGAGTGCTTTGGAGGGGGCCTGAACTGCCCTCTCCTTCCTATTTCCAGTTAATACTGTAGCCAACCTACCCCCCACACCACCATAATAACGAATGAAACATAATAACATTATGTTAGATTCGTATTACTTGTTTCAAGTGAGACCTTGTTGGCGGTACCCCTAAAAGAAGAATTACTTCCACATATTTCACCGTTAGGATGGGAGCATATTAATTTTCTTGGAGAATATAAATTTGATTAAATAGATTACCAGCTAATTCATGAAGACCCTTAAATAAAAACTAAGCCATAACATAAGTCAAATCCCTTAGTGTATAGGTATTTGGCTTTTTTATGTCGAATTTTGCTTAACGTACAAAATTTCCGAAATGTTGGCTGTACCCCTTGTTTCATTATAGGGGTAGTACCAGCGAATCTGACACCACCTGCCAGCCCTCACAACGGACTTCACTGCCTAGGTGATCGCTATGCGTTGCACACAGAAAAAAGCACTGCACTTTCTCAGCGTTTCAATGGATGAAACACGGGCACGAACAATTGCAATTATTATTAAGTCGTATGAAGAGTGCGAAATAATGTACTTAAAGTAACGGGGGCTTTAGTTTAACAAGCTAATTAAAAAGTCGGTTCCTTAGCGTACAGGAATTTGACTTTTTTAGGTTTCAATTTTCTTAGCGTATAATATCTGCGTTTTGTCGGTAGGACCATTATACGTGATCATATTGTGGAATAAAGCATTTCAGTAAGAGCTTTTTTATCATAATTTTTATGTGTTCTGGGTCGAGCGAGTTGAAAAGTAAAAAAAGCAGTGATTCTAGCACTAATCTCTTGGAATAGTGGTTCGTACCCAAAACATACATGGTAAAATATTTCTTACTGTGATATGTTTTAAATAAAATATTGAAAGGAGGCTAAATATGAAGAAAAAAATTGGCTACATGTTATTTCTTGTTCTTATACTTTTTATGCTATCAGCTTGTCGGGATGAAGGAGATACACAGGACAATAATGCAGAAGAAACATCTAGTAATGAAACAACAGAATCAAATGAAAAAGAAAATAATACAGAAGGGAATTCGGGTGAACAAGGAGAGATGGATACAGGTGAAATCGAATCCGAAATTTTCTCTGCTTTGGTAGGGGGAACTGAAACGTATTCTGTTCAAAAAAATGGCGTGGATATTCAAGATGAATCCTTTGTACATAGTAGATTAGTAGTAAATTTAGAAACCGATAATGTAGAATTTGATGAGATGGTACGTATTGCAGAGGAAGATACCGAGATTATTGCCGATCTTCTTAGTGAGTTAGATATGATAAAAAGTGCAGAGGTAAAATGGCAATTTAATTACCATGGTAATTTTTACACCTTTAACCTTGGGCGAGATAATGATCAACTTGTTGTTACAAGTAAAGAATTAGACGAGGATCGCTTGAACAAACATATTGAGACCTTCGTTCCTGCATCAGAAATGGAATAGAAACGACAGCGGTATCTGTTTCTGGTGATCATGAGTTTGGATCTGCCGAAAAAAAGGATAAATTATCTATTTATAATTGATGGAAGTGGTCATCAAATAAAAACGTATGCCCAATGGGATGTTTTTGAAAGTGAAATTGAGAAATTAAACAGAAACAGATTAGTTACAATTCACAGCGGAGTTAGCAAGCATGTTTGAACGAGGAAAATAACGAAAGTGGTCCAATTGTACATAGATTTGGGTTTTTATTTACACAAAATTCTTGACGGTCCCACCTCCTTCCTACTTTTGATTATAATTTAAATGATTATAAATTAAATTGCCCTATTATCCTATATTTATTTTTTAATTTTAATAAATTCATTGCTTATTCTGACACTTTGTAGAAACTCCTGTCTTTAGATGATATTTCTTCAAAGGTCTAATGCTTGAACAGCAGCATCCATATCATCTTGAGTAATGCCGATGTATCGAGGTAATAGCTTCCGAGCTATGGTTAAACATTTTCATCAATAGAGTAATGTTTGTCCCTCTTTTTATTTGGTGGTAGCCAAACGTTTTCCGGAGGGAATGCGTACCGATACTATCAATGCCTAATTCCTCAGCAGCATCATTGATGATGTTCCATGCCTGAACCCGCGAAATAGGGTTGTTTACACCCTTTCGACTTTTAAACAAATAGACTTCAGGATTTCCTAAATAATAGGTATCGGCATAATTCGATATGGCTTTTTTTTACCCCTTTGGAAAGGGCTACTTTATTTTCTTTGCCTGTTTTTATCTTTTTAATACAAGGTGAGTCCGTACCTTACTTTTTTCATCTAAAACATGTTTAAATTGTATTCGAACTAAATCAGATATTCGATAGGGGGCATTGATGCCAATCGTAAATAAAAGATAATTCCTATCGCTTTGAGCTAAAAGGATTTTTTTTCATGCTATCAATTTTTTTTAGTATCTCGAATGGGTTCAACAAATTTCATAGCTGTCACCTGTTTTCAATCTGATCTACTGAAGAATTAGGGCCATAGTCAATTTATCGCCCCTATTAATTCAATTTCTTTATTTATCCTGTTTTTCAGCAATTTCGAAGTAGTTCGTCATCACTTGATTGTACTGGTTTTCTTGTCGAAAGCGATTTAATCAATGACAGTTGTTTTTGTAGGTTTTCTATATATTGTTTACTGTCTTCTCTTGTTTTTTTGTTTTTGAATAATCTATTTTAGCGTATATCACGCTCAGCTATAACGATTTCACAAAAATAACAGTGATAATGATTCGTTACATTCTTGACTTCACTTCCTTTCAATGAAATCACTCCTCAATGTATTCATATCCTAAGAAACGTAAAATATCGATTAGTTCTTCATCTATCCCATAAGGAGAGAAAAAGACTGGCATTTTTTTCTGACATTTCTTTTACAATGGTTTACATCCCATTTTTTATTTGTTTTCGCGTCAATTCATTTTTCTCGACTTGATAGGTGCGGTAAAGAGTTTTTAAATAATTCATTTACTCACTTACTTACTTACTAAAGAAACTCATCGCTTAACAGCCTTTATGACAGGCTTCCCCATTTCTTTCGTTTAGACCTCAATTATGACCTTTTCTGAGTTCCGGTGCAATAACATCGATGCGATTGGTCCAAATCCCGCCTGAATAATTCGCGGGTAGACGCTTTAAGTCTTCTATCGTGTCAAAGCCGTGAGAAAAGTCACCACTTCCGCCGACAACAATCGTTCTCGTTCCGCTTTTTTCCATCCTATTTAAAAATTTGTCAGGCCACCCCCAAAGCCACGGCGCTATTTTTTCTGGGAGATGCAATTGCGTTTCTTCACAGGCAGCCGGTACGTAGCCGCTCCAGCCGATAGCTATGTAAGGCAGAAGGCAGCTTTTCATTGTCTCCTTTGACATCACGCGTAGTTGCGGCAGTTCTTCTTTTAATGAGGCGATCGGCCTGTCACCGCCGTATACGGTTAGTTGATCCAAGCGGGTCTGAGGCATGCTGGCAAGATGTTTAGCCAGTAATTGTCCTTCAGCCGGATCGTTGCTTTTAATATGAATAAGGAAAGGCTGCTCAGGGAAACGAGTAAGCACTTCGTCCAAAGCGGGGATGAGTCCGACTCCCTTTTCGCGGAACGGGTACGTTTGACCGTTATCAGACGTGTAGCCGTAGCCGATATCAAGCTGCTTTAATTGCTTAAGTGTTAAGTCGCTCGTCGCTCCCGTACCATCCGTTCTGCATTCTAAGGTCCAATCATGAAAAACAGCAAATGTCCCGTCTTTCGTTTGATGGATATCGAATTCGATAATATCTGCGCCAGCCTTTGCTGCAGCCTCCATCGATGCAATCGTGTTTTCCAAGTAAGGATGCTCCGGTGGGTAAATTCGTTCCGCTGTACAAGTTTCATTCGTTATTTCATCCATTGAAAACGTTTGTCCTAATCCGCGATGGGCGAGTAGCAATGGGGCGTCTTCTCGGCTTGCAGTCAATAGTGAAGAGTTATTTACATAGACAAATAGGGCTAAAATCAAAACGGCCCATAGGAATTTACTTTTGAAAAGTTTTTTTTATGCTATTCATTTTGCCCTCCGTGATACCGGCGTTAAACCATTATACTATAGCTCATAATCTAGCAATCTTTCAACAATTACACCTAATTTTGGAAAAAAAGGTGTTTAAGAAGGCTATGAAATTGGTAATAATAAATAGAGCTAGACTTATATTGATAGGAGCTGGATCAAATGAGTAAAAAAATTGATGGAAATGTTCATGCTAGGCATACTAATTGCTTTTATTACAGCATGTTCTCAGGAAGGCCCGGGAGAAGATTCAGAGCCGAACACAGATGGTTCTGAAGCAAGTGGTGTAGAGGAAGCAGCGGATGAAAGGGAAGGAGTCGATACGGAGGAGCCTGTCGCTGTTGCAGAAATGAAAAATGTAGACGATGAGACGATCGGAAGCATTCAATTTTTTTGAAAGCGACTCAGGAAAGTCTATTATTCAAGCTGAGGCTGAAGGGCTAGAGCAAGGCTTCCACGGCTTTCATATTCATGAAAATGGCGTTTGTGAACCAGACGCGGAAGGTGGAGCCTTCACTTCGGCGGAAGGACATTTCTCACCTGATGAGCATCAGCACGGTCATCATACTGCAGACATGCCACCGCTATATGCTAGTGGGGACGGAACGGTCTTTATGAGAGTTCAAATGGACAGCTTTACTCCAGAAGAGCTGATCAGTAGTCAAACCTCAGTTGTTATCCATGCTGATCCTGACAATTTCGCTCATATCCCGGAACGCTACCAGTCCAGTGAACAAGATGAGCCTGGACCGGATGAGACGACACGAAAGACTGGAGATGCCGGCGAGCGGATTGCCTGCGGGGTCGTCGCGTCAGCCGAATAACCAACGTAAAAAAGCACGAACGGGTCCCGACAAAGGAGCGTTTGTGCTTTTTTTTATGATGCTAGCACCTATCATATTGTCTACATTCGCCCCTGTCCCAGCGATGCTTATTTTTACAGTGATGCTGATTTCTTTTACCCATAATAGCCTTGGTACAATTCCTTGGATACCCATTTAATTTGAACGAAAAATAAAAAGTATTAAGTTTTTTTCATTAGATATTTTGGTATGATTTGTTTATCAGAACACATATATTCGTAAATCTGACTTGCGGAGTTGGTCAAGAATGAGTACGAATCGAGTGCTTTTATCTTTATTTATAGGGTCTATTACGCTATGGTCTTACCATTTACTAACTATGTGGGCTTTCTTTTTAGAGCTTGGTATATATTTCATACTCCCGGGTAGTGACTTCTATAATATTTTCTCTTTTTCTTTTAGTGCTGTAATAATGGTTATCTCAATGATTACTGGGGCCGTTTTAGAAAGCATTAAAAATAAATATAACGAGAAAATATATCTTTTACTCACCATAGTCACTTACATAGCTTTTTCTTTGTTAATATATTTTCTTCTTGTCATTGAAATCAATGCGGTGTTTATAATTTTATCTGGAATTGTATTAAGCACCTTAGATTACATGACGGAAAAATCAGTAAATAAACACTCTGTTAAAATCAATAAAATAAGAGTAATGTTACTTTTACCTTCGTTTATCTACTTGGTGGGGTTTGTAATCACTCTTTTTTTATAAAAAACAATAACAAGGTGCAAGCTGAGCTTGAATGGGTAGCATGAGCACACAATCTGAGGAAGGTGGCGGCGAAACACCACCTTCCAACAATTGAACATCTTACAAATAAACATAAATATAAAAATCGACTTGAACAATACCTACTGTTCAAGTCGATTTTTGTTTCTTACGGCTTTTGGGACAGCCCTTCCTGGCGTCGTGTCCATTTAGGAATCGGTATACGTGCAACTAGTCCTTGCGATCGCCGTTAAGGCTTGTCAGTCTGCAAATTTTCTCAATATGTAAAAAGACGTCTCCATTGAATGGTTCGACAGCAGACGTAGCAAAACGAGAAAAAAAAGTGCTGTAGAATTAGTCAGTGCTTTGGTATTAAAAAAATTTTTTAAGGAGATGAGACTTTTGAGATTAACGAGAGAACTTGCACAGCCGCTAATTGACCAATTGTTGCCGCTTGTCGAACGAAACATCAATGTGATGGATGAGCATGGGGTTATCGTTGCAAGTGGAGATAACTCAAGAATGAATCAAAAGCATCAAGGGGCAGAAATTGTACTGAAACAAAAGGATGAGTATATCGTTCGCGATGATTCATCCATTTCTGGGACAAAAGCGGGGGTTAATTTGCCGATTGATTTAAATGGGGAAATTGTTGGCGTTGTTGGTATTACAGGTACGCCAGAGTCGGTGTATCACTTAGCGAAAGTAGTGAAGCTAACGGTAGAGGTTTTGCTTAAACAAATCGATTTGGAAAAACAAACGAGATACAAGGAGGAAGCCATTAAAGGCTGGTTGGCCAACTTGACGGATATGTATTCGTTTGAAGAAAGAAGGCTTGAAGAAATTGCTAAGTCGTTATCGATTCATTACGGAGAGAAGCGCTCGGTATTAGTTGTAGAGATTCATTCCATGGACGGTTTAGCGAATTCGCAAAACGACTCATCGCTCTATTTAGAAAGAGTTAATAGAAAAAAAAGAGCAGCTTGTTAGCGAGATAGGACAGTATTTAGATAATAAGATGTATCTGTTGTTCAAACATGAGAGAGAGGCGATCATTCTCGGAAAATCAACTAAATCGAAAAATCTTACGCTTGCCCAAAAAATCTTGGAGGTGAGTCAAAAGCTAAACGTATCCCTTCATATCGGGATCGGGGATAGCGATTCAGGAGTGGCAGGGTATCGGGAATCTTATATGCAAGCGAAGCAATGCTTGCGAATAGCCAAAAAAAATAAACCAAGATACGGGAGAGGCTCGGGGAATTTTCCACATCGATGAGTGGAGGCTCCTTTATTTAATCGACCATGTTCCACAGTTTGTGAGAGATTCCTTTTTAAAGCAATACGTGAAGGAACAATGGATCTCTAAAGAATTGGAGCATACGTTAACTACTTTTTTTTCAGGCAGACTCCAATATTAAAAAAAACGGCCGCCTCGTTATATATCCATCCCAATACGTTGCTTTACCGGTTGGAAAAAATTTCATCAGAAACAAACCTTAATCCAAAGAAGTCAAGAGCAGCTTTTATTTTGCAGCTTATTTTAATATGCAGGAGGCTAACCCCTTAATCTATGCACGTTGTGTAATTTCACAAAAATAAGAAGCTAAATAGTTTGAATTTAGTGTATTTTCCGATGAAATTAACAATTGATTTTGTTTTAATGAAGAAGAAATTAAATAGATAAGGAGAATCAGATGAAGATAATTGTAGCTACTGATTCATTTAAAGGGTGTTTATCATCCCAGAACATAGGCTTAATCATACAGCATGCCCTTCATGATGAAATACCTAATGCTCAAGTTGACGTAATCCCGATGTCTGATGGTGGAGAAGGATTTGTAGACAGTATCGTATTTGCAACACAAGGGAAGAAAGTGCCTGTTCAAGTGAAAGGACCATTCGGCGATTCGATAGTCGCTTACTATGGAATTCTCGGAGATGGGAAAACAATAGCTATTGAAGTTGCCCAAATTGTTGGCCTTTATCAGATATCCAGAGATCAACTGGCGCCATTAGACGCTACTTCATTTGGGATAGGAGAGGTGATGTTACATGCGCTTGATAGGGGCTACCGAAAATTTATTTTTGGGCTGGGAGGCAGCGCGACAAATGATGGGGGGATAGGCATGTTGCAGGCGCTTGGAGGTATGTTTTTGGATGAACATGGAAAGCAGGTAGAACCCACAGCAAAGGGGGTGTCAAAAGTTGCTGAATTAATGTTGGAAGGCTTAGATCCGCGGATTGGACAATCTGAGCTCGTTATCGCCTGTGATGTTGTCAACTCCCTTTGTGGTATGAATGGAGCCACCGCAGTATTTGGGCCTCAAAAGGGGGTGAGGGAGGAGGAGATTGAAGCATTGGATCAGTCGTTAGAAAAATTCGCGTTGTTAATCGAACAAAAAAAGAATGCAACATTTAAAGATTTGCCCGGAGCAGGTGCGGCTGGAGGGCTGGGATTCGCCCTGCTATCGATGCAGGCAAGCATGAGGTCAGGTGCAGAGATTGTCAGTGAACTTGTTGGTTACCAGATAAATGCAAAACGGCAGATTGGGTCATTACAGGGGAGGGGTGCAGTGATGAACAAACCTTCTTTGGAAAAGTCCCAATGTTTGTGGCGGAGACCGCAAAACAGTTTTGTGCTCACCCCATTCTTGTATCGGGAAGCTTTAATAGCCGGTTAAAGGAATTTAGCAACTATTTCACTAGTTGCCACTCTATTTCGGATGGTCCGCTAACACTGAAAGCCAGTATCGGTGATGCCGAGCATTTGCTCGATCAGTGCGTTCGTAATCTAGCCAAATTGATAAAGGCATCCAATGAAAGGAGGAAAGGACAATCGAAAACATCGTTCATAGCTGCGGGGAAAACCGATGGTGGAAGCACTGGCCTTGGAGAATGATTCAAACGAATTTACGAGAGGTAGACATGGAAGATATTGATGCCGGGCAGTTTGTACATGATTTAAAAACGTTTAATGCTACGGTTGTTCTTCTCAATGCCGCAGGTATCATTTCAAGCTACCAAACAAAAATTCCTTATCATTACCAAAGCCTTATTTACACGGGGACTCGCTAGAATCGTTAATTTCTAGGTGCCATGAGGCAGGGATAAAAGTATTGGCTCGAACCGACTTTTCGAAAATACGCCGCACCATTTATGAACAATATCCGGAGTGGGCGTATCGGACAAAGAATGGACAAGTCGTTGATTATAATGGCGATGTCCATACGTGTATCAATGGCGATTACCAACAAAACTATGCCCTGACCATCATAAAGGAGTCACTAACTGAGTTTCGTTTTGATGGGATATTTTTTAATATGGGTGGTTACCAGGTAAAGGATTACAGCAACAGAGACTATGGGATTTGCCATTGTAGCCAGTGCAAGAAAAAAATTTTATGAAATGTTCGGGTGTGAACTGCCAATCACGAAGTCACTCGAAGAGAAAGCCTATCGAAACTATTTGCAATTTCAAAAAAAATAACCCTTGCCGAATACGATAAAAAAAATGTTTGATTTCATTCAATCGTTCCGGCCAGACGTGCTTATTGCAAATAACTTTACGCAAAAAAAGCATGGCAAGACAGGAGTCCAATACGTCGATTACGAGGCCATTGCCTCTCTGGTCCTACAGCGCATCTGATCATACAAAGTGGGTCAGAGAGTCTTATCCTGAAATGGTTTCAAGCAATGCAACTGTTGACTTTATCGATTTTCCCTACCGCTATGTGGCCGTATCAAAGAACGAACAAGCGTTACGGCTTGCGCAAAACCTTGCAAATGGTGGAGGGCTTGACTATTACCTCATCGGAAGAATCGACCAACATGAAGATCGAACTGGCGAGGCAGCAGTCAAACAGATGTTTCATTTTCACTATGAAAATGAAAGCGAGTTCAAAGGGCTGACGTCTATCGCAGAGGTTGCGTTATTGAAGGGGACAGATGGAAATGTTAAGGAGTTTCGAGGGTGGTTTCGGCTTTTGACCGAACACCATTTGCTTTTCGACACGATTCATGTAGATGCAATGCCTAGCCGTTTAAGCTCCTATAAGACTATCATAATTCCTGACTATGAGGCGCTGCCAGCAATTCTATGCGAAAAACTTGACCAATTTGTTGAAGCTGGTGGCTTGATTATTTCTTCTGGCAGAACAGCGTTTCGAAATGAGTCTTATGAACCATTAACGAGCCCCCAATTAGCCTGTTTAGGGGTGGAAAGGATTCGAATGGCGAGGAAAGGAATGCGTTCTGCGTATATAAAACGTCCAAACGATAACGATGATTCCATAGCGGATTTGTTTTATCTCGAGCGGTTATATGTGTATGCAGAATATAAAAAAGCAGTAATTAAACAGTTTAAGCTTATTCCACCTCATCCATACGGGCCACCGGAACGCTGTTATTATACCGATGTCAATGACAATGAACCCGGTTATGCCATTCACTCTTATGGAAAAGGAGCTTCCATTTATATCCCGTGGCTCCCCGGAGAATTATTTTATGAGCATGGCTATGAAAATACCTTTCATTTTATTCAGTATCTGCTAACGGAAGAAGCCCGTTTAGTTCCAATCAAAGGGGATATATCACCTTTGATTCAAGTGACGCTGGCAAAGCAAGAGGGGATGGGCCGTTCATTTTTACTGCAATTAGTCAATCATTCGGGGCACACTGGCGTCTCGTATCATGCGCCGTTAAAGGCTGAAAATGTAACCATTCGCATTCCAAATATTACGCACCTTCCCGGCCAAGTCACGAGTTTAACGACTGGTCAAGCCCAAGCATTCGGCTTGGAAAAAGAAGGCTTAGAGATAAACGTGTCAGAGTTGAATGGTTATGAAGCAATTAAAATAGAGGGGTGAGGGAATTGAAGCTAAAAGGAATCGTGCTCATTTGCGCCTTATCGTTAATGGCTTGTTCAACTGGAGGAGGGGCAGGCGAGACAGGTGCGGACAATGAAGTAGAGGATACTGTTGAAATTTCGATGATGACCCATCTATTATCAGATGCACCTGATATGGAGAACGAGTTTTATACGGAATTAGAACAATTGACCGGTGTTTCTTTGGATATTAATTGGGTGCTGGTCGATGATTACGATGAGCGATTCGATCTGGTTATGGCTTCTGGCGATATACCGGAGATCATCGTTCAAGGCAATTTCAGAAGGCCGACGCTGCTGCAAGGAATTGAACAAGGGGCATTTTGGGATTTGACAGATTTTTTAGGGGACTTTTCCCAGTATCCTAACCTCAGAGACAACCTGACCCCGGGGGCATGGAATTATGTTCACTATGATGGAAAGATAATGGGTGTCCCTCGCTCGAGAGCCAATATCGATCATGGCTTAATGATTAGGAAAGATTGGTTAGATGAACTAGATTTAGCGATCCCTGAAACGCTAGACGAATTTTACGATGCATTGTTGGCGATTACAGAAGAGAAAGATGATGTGATAGGAATGCTCAATGACCCATTAGGTGGGAGCAATATGGGGAGCCTTTGGCATTAGCGAGCCCACATATGACGAAGATGGCGGATTAATTCGTGATATATTAACGCCGCAGTTCACTGAAATGGTCGGCTGGTATCGCCAGGCTTACGAAGACGGTCTGATGGCAACAGAGTATTCTGCCATGAGCGATGGCAATAAATTTGATTTACTGACAACTAGCCGGGCCGCATCGTATGGATACAGTATTTACCGTGTTTTTCCTTGGAACAACGATATCCAAAGAAGTGAACCAGATGGAGAGCTAATCGTTCTTCCTCCGTTACAAGGTCCTAATGGATATGCGGCAACGTTAGATATTGGCACGAGAGGGGCAAAGTATATTAGTAGCAATGTTCCCGAAGAAAAGGTTCCAAAAATATTAGAATATCTGGATAAAACGGCAAGTGAAGAGATCACTCACCTTGGATACTTCGGCAAAGAAGGCGTTCACCATGAACTGGTCGACGGACAGCCCGTGCTAACCAAGCTAGGAGAGGAACAAATCCATGTACGTGAGTTGAATCCGTTAACGCCAGCTTTTAATGAGTGGGGGAAAGTCCATTACCCGGGAGCAAGCAAAGAGGAGAACGAAGGGTAGAAGAAGTAGCAAATTTGTATGCCGAACGTGGGAAGGTGAACCCATTCAGCTGGTTAGCCTCGGAAAAATATAATGATGTTTGGCCGAATTATGATAGCGAGTTTCAAAGTATGGTTACACGGACAGTGACTGGAAGCGTGACGATGGAACAGTTTGAGGACTACGTAGAGTCTTTAAGAAACCAACCTGATTTGAAAGCTGCCTTCCAGGAGTATGCTGCTGATTACGCGGAACGTGCACCTGAATAACTGTTGCAAGATCGTCTTCTAGGGGGAAAAACATGAAAACAGAGACTGTAGCCACAATTAAACGAAGGGGAAAACATAACTCAAGCTTATGGACACGTATTGTGAAGTACCGTTATATCTATTTGCTTGTGCTTCCTGGCTTTGTCTACTTTTTGATTTTTAAGTATGTTCCTTTATGGGGGCTCGTTTTAGCCTTCCAAGAGTATAGCCCATACCAGGGGGTCTTCGGCAGCCCCTGGGTGGGGTTTGACCACTTTGCTAATTTATTTGGGAACTCTTATTTTTATACGATGCTTCGAAATACGTTAGTCATTAATATGATGTTGCTTATTTTCTTTTTTTCCTATCCCTATTTTATTAGCTTTGATGCTTAATGAGGTACGGCATGAGGCATTTAAAAGAATCAATCAATCGATCGTTTACTTGCCTCATTTCTTATCTTGGGTTGTCATAGTTGGGATGACATTTTTCATGATATCAGCTGACGTAGGTTTATTAAATAAAGGATTAAATGCACTTGGTTATCAGCCGATCTCTTTTTTTAACGAACCCTAGTTATTTTTGGGGGATTATCACCACCCAGAACATATGGAAGGATGCAGGCTGGGGGACGATCATCTTTTTAGCTGCTATGGCAGGAGTCGACCCGCAACGGTATGAAGCGGCAGTCATAGACGGAGCCAGCCGCTTAAGGCAAATTTGGCATATTACATTGCCAGCAATACGACCAGTGATTATTATCCTTTTAATTTTGCGGTTAGGCAATTTTGCTGACGTCGGCTTTGAGCAGATTATTTTAATGATGAACCCGCTTGTAATGGATGTTGCAGAAATATTTGATACGTATGCGTACAATCATGGGATTTTGCGCGGAAGAATTAGCGTTGGTGTAGCCGTTGGCTTGTTTAAAGGACTGGTGGGGCTTATCTTGATTGTATCTGCTAATTATATTGTGAAAAAACTAGGGCAAGAAGGGATTTATTGAAAGGAGGACTCGAATGAGTTTTGTTCTTAAGAAAGGCCTGACGATTGGCGACTGGATAAACTATTCGCTTTTAATGGTAATTTCGCTCACTTGTTTATTTCCATTTATTTATATTATTAGCATTTCGTTTACTTCTCCCTCGGCCTATGTGCCTTCGAGTTTACTTTGCTGCCGAAGGAGTGGTCATTCGATTCCTATCGCTACCTGCTCTCGACAAATAGTTTCCAAAGCGCATTACAGAACACGGTGTTTATTACGTTCGTAGGCACAGGGTTAAATTTGCTAGTCACATTCACAATGGCTTATGCGCTAACTAAAAAGGAGATGCCAGGCAGAAATCTCATTCTTTTTTTCGGTGATTTTTACATTTGTCTTTAGCGCGGGAATTGTCCCCAATTATTTACTCGTACAAAAGCTTGGATTAATCAATTCACATTGGGCGCTTATCTGGCCAAACCTGACCAATGCTTGGAGTCTTATTGTGGTCAAAAGCTTTATGGACGCGCTGCCGCAAGAGTTGGAGGAGCAGGCCAAAATAGATGGGTGCAATGATATTGGCGTATTTATTAGAATTATTGTCCCGTTATCCTTGCCTGCCGTAGCGACATTTACGCTATTCTTTGCTGTCATGCATTGGAATACGTATTTTAATGCATTAATCTATTTAACGGACCATACAAAATGGACGCTGCAAGTGCTTGTCGCTTCATTAGTTGTCGACTCTGGCGGTCATGGAGCTGCTGGAGAGGCGGTAGGCGTAGAAGGTAGCCTGCCTTCTGAGACGATTCGAATGGCATCAATCGTGTTGGCGTTGCTTCCCATTCTTGTAGTCTATCCTTTTTTTACAGAAATATTTTGCAAAAGGTGTTATGCTCGGATCAGTGAAAGGCTAATTCAAATACGAGGAGTGTATTCGTAATGTCATGGTGGAAAAAAAACAAGATGCGATTAATTCAGACGAACCTTCGCGAAACGGATATGAACCTAGATGTAGAAGAATTATTCGGAACATTAGTACAATATTCAGCTAATGCACTGCTCATTAATGCGGGCGGAATCGTTTCCTTTTATCCTACTAAACTAGCTTATCAGTATCGCGCGCCAGGTCAGAGCCAAGATTTAATTAAGGAAGTATGTGCCAAAGCGAAGAAAGCCGATCTGAAAGTCATCGTGCGCTTTGATTTTAGCAAAGCCCAAGAGCAGTTATTTTTTGAACGACCGGAATGGTTTTACCGAACCTATGAAGGAAAGGAGGTCAATTACCATGGCATTGTTCATACTTGTGTGAACGGTGGCTATCAACGAGACTATTCGCTAAAAATCATCGATGAAGTCATCTCGAATTACCCGGTCGATGGAATCTTTTTTTAATATGTTTGGTTACCAAACAAGGGATTATAGCGGAACTTATTATGGTCGATGCTACTGTGATAACTGCCAGCGGCAATTTAATGAGAAATTTGGATTGCCCATCCCGCACCCGAACGAAGATGACGAGAGCATACTTAGAGCTTATCGAGAGTTTCAGGATGAAACAACAAAAGAGATGCTCGACCGAATACACGCATTAGTGAAAGGGAAAAGGCCCGATATTGCCATTGCCACTTATCACCATCATAAAGTAGACATCGTAAAACACGAATCGAATACCGCTCTATTCCGCCCTTTGCCGAAATGGATTTATTCCGCTTCTGAGAATGTGAAATCAACACAGGACACATGGCACGATAAATGCGTAAGTAATATATGCATTAATGCCGTCGATCTGTCCCATCGATTTGTTGGCGTTTCCGAATACGAAGTCGCCATCCGGTTGTATCAAAGCATTGCAAGCGGATCAGGGTTGAGCTTCTGCATTATTGGCGTATTCACTGACTACCTGATAGGGAGCACGAGAAAGTCGTATCTGACATTTACCAATTCCACCAAAAAAATGAAGCGTACTATGGTTCATTAACGTCCGTTGCAAAGATTGCTCTCATTAAACCAGAGAAGCCTGCAGCAGAGCAATTGACTGAGTATTTAGGAATTTTCAAAATGCTAAAGGAAGAACATCAGCAATTTGATGTTATCCAACAGCATCAACTCCCTCACCTTAAAGAACGGCTGGGACAATATCGGACCATCCTGCTACCCCATCTTGCACAAGTAGATGGGGAAACGATCGACTTGCTCGCGGAATTGCAGCAACAGGGAATTTCCATAGTTGCTACGAGCAAATTGGATGCGAGGATCGTCCAGAAGTTATTCTCAGCAAAAGCACTGGACAATGGCGTTCATACTCATTCGGCATACTTAGAAACAAAAGGGCCAATAATGAAAAGCTTTGACCGAAAAGGGAGGATTGCCTTAGAGGGAGGGATTTCAGAAATTGAATTTGCACCCGAAACGAAAACGGCCCTTTCCTTTATGACACCTGCCATCTACGGACCGCCAGAAAGAAGCGGTGGGCATAAGGAGACACAGCTTGCGGGAGTCGGAATCATTGAAAAAGGCAGCTCCTCTCACGCCTATTTACCATGGGAGGTGGGGCGGTTGTATTATACGTTAGGATTTGAGGATTATAAGCATGCCTTTTTTGATGTGATGGGTGAGATAGGGCCCAGGATCAATTGTTAACGACAAATGCTCCCCAGTCCGTAGAACTATTTTTTTAACAAAATAGCAGAAAATAAATTCCTGCTGCAAGCATTGAATTTATCAGGTTTTAATGGGATGACTTACGCTAAACCGCTCAGTATATCCAATTTAGCAGTGACATTGAAAGACATCGTAAATGTCACACATGTAGAGGATTTGCTGGATGGGAAGGAGATCGAGTTTACTTCTGGGGCAGATGAAACGACGATTCATATTGAGCAACTGTCTATGTTTGCCTCGTTAGCTATCACGCAAAAGCCGTTAGAAAGGATGGTTTGATATGAGAATTGGATTTATTGGCCTTGGCATTATGGGCAAACCAATGGCAAAAAAACTTAATTGACGAAGGGTATTCGCTAACTGTTTTCAACCGTAGCCAGCCTGCGGTAGTGGAATTAATCGATCATGGTGCCGAGTCTGGTGAGAGCCCAAAGCAAATTGCCCAGCAGTCAGATGTCATCATTACGATGCTGCCCGATTCACCTGATGTCGAATCGGTTTTTAAAGGAAAACAAGGCTTATTATCAGGGCTAACAGAAGGACGATTGTCATCGATATGAGTTCGATTGATCCTGGTGTATCAAATATGTTAGACCAGCTTGTCAGGGGGAAGGGCGGCTACATGTTAGATGCTCCTGTTAGTGGGGGCGAGGCTGGTGCGATTGCCGCTGAGCTAGCTATCATGGTTGGCGGGCCTCTCGCCATTTTCAACCGTACTTACACCGTTTTTAAGGCGTTAGGGAAATCGATCACACATGTCGGTGAACAGGTAGGTGCTGGAAATACAGTTAAGCTCATCAATCAAATTATGGTTGCCATCCATATAGGTGCAATGAGCGAAGCGCTAGCATTTGGAAAAAAAGCTGGCGTTCATCCGGAAGTGGCTTATGAAGCAATTAAGCATGGGCTTGCGGGCAGTAAGGTGCTTGATATGAAACTGTCAAATGTAAAAAAAAGGAGACTTTGCTCCAGGCTTTCGGGTGGAGTTGCATCGAAAGGATTTGAGCAATGCATTAAAAAGGGCGGAAGAGACGAATGCTTGGCTGCCACTTAGTAAAGAAATCCATCATATGTTTACGCGGCTAATGGATAGGGAGGGAGGAGCGTTCGATCATAGTGCATTGTATAAACTATATGAATGAGTCAATTTCGTAAATGTCTATTTCAAAATCCGAACATCACAGAATTGCTCGTTAATTCAATTGCAATTGTCAAGACTGAAACGACAGGAGTCGACTCCTGCGGGTGTAAAGGCCCCGGTAAGCTAGGAGGATTTTGTCCGACGAAGGCTTACCAGCTGCCCGTTTGGAAGGCCCCTATAGAGTGGAACCAATGAGCAAATGATCTTATTCAGAGCTTACGCGTAATCATTGGATTCGAAGGGCATTAAATACATGCTTGCCGACAACAATGAAGCCGGTTTTCGGCTTTTTTGTTGTTAGTTGAACATTTGCATGAGAGTATCACATTTGCTCTAAACGAGCGGGCTTACGTCAAAGATATCGATAATTATGTGCCCAAGCCCAGTGCGCTAATTCCTAACGATCCTCGTCCCAAAGGGAGAGCGAGTGCATTTCCTCAAATTGGCAGAATTTTTTTGTAAGCGCTTATATTGACATGATACATCATGATGTATCATAATAAATATGTAATACATCATGATGAAAGGAGGCAAATACCGTTAGCAGGCTAAATAGACACTCAAAGCAGCCTTTGTATATGCAATTAAAGGCCGTGTTATTAGAAGAGATTGAAGAGAATTTCAAGGAGGGGGATGCCCTTCCGATTGAAGCAGAAATTGAAAAAGCGTATGGCGTCAGTCGGATTACGGTTCGGAAAACGATTGAAGAGCTAGTCAAGGAAGGAATTGTCGCAAAGGTTCAAGGGAAGGGGACTTTTGTTCAGTCACGAAAGATTATCCAAAAAGCTGGAAAAATTACAAGCTGGACGGAGGAAATGCGCTCAAAAGGGAGGCAAATTGAAACAAAAAATTTAATGATACGGGAAATAAACCCATCAAGAAAACTGGCTGAACAATTGGATTTAGCCAAAGGTGAGAAGCTTATTTGCCTAAAGAGGCTTCGAATTGCCGATGGAGAGCCTGTCAATATTATGATTAATTACTTTCGTTCACGGTTTGTCCCTGGATTTTTGGAGAAGGGATTGTCGAAAGAATCTTGGTATGAGGTTCTGGAAGAGGAGTACGGAATTACGCTAGAGCGAGCGCGCGAAAGCATCCAGGCAAAAAATGCAAATGAGTTGGAAGCGATTGAGCTGGAGGTGGAGCCGGATGCAGCTTTGCTTTATATTACCCGTATTTCATACCTCCCGGATGGAAGGCCGTTTGAGCTCGTTAAAATGGTAAACCGTGCTGATAGATATCAATACGTCATTGACCTTCTCGGCAGGAATAAAATTAAGAATTTCGAACAAAATTAAACATGTAACGAAGGACTATTTATCCAGGAGTGATCACATGCTTTCATTAACATCGGCTGATATAAGTCTGAATTACCAGGCAAACAGCCCAGAAGACGCCATTAAGGCAGCGGGAGAGTTACTCGTACAGACAAATAAGGTTGAAGAACGTTATATTGACGCGATGGTTCAAGCTTTTCAGGAAATCGGACCTTATATCGTCATTGCTCCTCAGATCGCGATCCCGCATGCCAGACCTGAAAACGGGGTGCTCGAGCCAGGGGTTTCCCTCGTTCGTTTGAAAGAGCCTGTCCAATTTGGACATGCAGCGAATGATCCGGTTAAGCTCATCTGCGCCATTTGCGGGACAGACAGCGATAGCCATATGGGAATGCTTCAGTCCCTAGCAGGAGTGTTAGGAAACAAAAACAAGCTGGCAGCAATTATGAATGCAGACAGTAAGGAAGAAATCATATCGATTCTAAATGGGGAGGGATAAATATGAAGATCGTCACGGTATGTGGGATGGGCTTTGGCACGTCCTTGATGCTATTAATGGAGGTGCAGGCGATGGGAAAAAAAGCATGGCTATCAGATCGAAGGGGAGGCTGTTGATTTAGGCTCGGCAAAAGGGAAGGATTGCGACTTTATGGTAGCTTCAGCCGAGATTGCCGATGAATTAGCCGGGGAGCCCGTTCAGGTGGTGGCTATTCAAAATCTGCTTGATAAAGAGGAAATCGAGGAAAAGGTACTTCCAGTTGTGAAAAAAACTGTCGGGGGAGGCCGAATAAATGTTAGAAACCTTTGTCGCAATATTAAGTGATCCGGCTGTCATATTAGGAATTATAGCTGCCGTCGGTTTAATTGCCTTGCGAAAATCAGTATCTGACATTATTAAAGGAACCTTTAAAACGCTTTTCGGTTTTTTTGATTCTTCAGCAAGGGGTTAATATTATTGTCAATGCGTTAATTCCTTTTAGCACGATGTTTACCGAAGCATTCGGGTTAACCGGAATCGTCGCCGAAGACAATGCGCTCGTTGCCGCTGTGCAAACCGTTTTAGGGAAGGAAACAGCTTTCATTCTTGTCTTTTCTTTTCTTATCAACCTTCTCATTGCCAGGTTTACTAAATGGAAATACATTTTTTTTAACTGGTCATATGATGTTTTCGTTTGCAGGCACAATGGCAATCGTCTTTCACCAAATGGGGCTATCGAGCATAACAACGATTGTGTTAGGTTCGATTATTCAAGGGATTTCGATGGTGGTCTTTCCCGCTATTTCCCAGCCGTTTGTCCGTAAAATTACTGGAAATGATACGATCGCTTTCGGATTCTGGGGAAGCTCCTGGATTAGTCTGTCCGGCTGGATCGGGGGTTTAGTTGGGAACAAGGATAAATCAATCGAAGACGTGAAAGTTCCAAAATCCTTCGACTTCTTAAAAGACATGAGTATTTTAATGGGAATAGTCATGGTCGGCATTTATCTTATTACTTCCTTCTTTGTTGACGCCGCAACGATGAGTGAAATCGCTGGCGGACAGAACCCGTACCAATTCGCGATTATGACGGCACTGCTTTTTGTCGTTGGGATATTGATCCTGCTGCAAGGAGTTCGGATGTTTCTTGCTGAGCTCGTCCCTGCCTTTAAAGGGATCGGAGAAAAGCTCGTCCCGGGTGCTAAGCTGCTTTGGATGTGCCGATCTTTTTCTCCTATGCACCAACCGCTGTAACGGTTGGCTTCTTGTCTGCCTTGGTCGGAAGTCTAATTGTCACTGCCTTTTCAACCTTTTTGCCTGTCGTCGTATTACCTTCAGTCATCGGCCTTTTCTTTATGGGTGGTGCTGCTGGAGTATTTGGCAACGCCGTGGGGGGCAGGCGCGGAGCGGTTACCTCGGGCTTCATTCTCGGCCTTAGCTGGACATTGCTTGTTGCTCTCGCTTATCCATTAGTTGATGTAGGGCTATATGATGTACAAGGCTTGTGGTTTGCGTCTCCGGATGCGATTATTGTCGTTATTATTATCCGTTTGATCGGAATGCTGTTTGGCATCGGTTAATAAATGGGAAAGTCAAAGTCAAGCGGAGTTCGTTCTCTGCTTGACTGGACAAAACATTATGAGGAGTGAGAGAGATGAGTAAAATTCGCACCGTTTTAGGTGATATTGAGGATAGTAAGCTTGGCTTTACATATAGTCATGAACATTTATGGACCAACCCGCCTGCCAGTCAAACGGACAGGGATTTGGAATTAACGGATTATGAAGCGAGCGTTAGCGAGCTATGGCGCTTCAAGCATGCCGGCGGAAACGCTTTGCTTGATGCGACCACCTTGGACTATGGTCGTGACGCTAAGCAGCTGATTCGAATGGCGAAGGAAACAGGAGTCCATGTATTAATGACAACAGGATTCAATAAGCATATTTATTTCCCAGCCTGGGTCAACTCTTTGACAATAGAAGAAATAAAGCAAAAGCTCGTTCGCGATGTAACGATTGGCATGGATGGCACTTCTGCCAAGGCGGGCTTTCTCAAGGCCGGCTCTTGGGATCAGCTCATCCATCCATTGGAAGAGAAAGTGACACGGGCGATGGCTCAGGCACAGCGCGAGACAGGTGCGCCGGTTTGGCTGCATACGGAAGCCGGAACGATGGGCGAGGAAATGCTTGACTTGCTCGAGGAGGAAGGAGTGGAGCTCGCGAAGGTTGCTGTCGGGCACAGCGATCGTAATGCAGATAGCCACTACCATCTACAGCTTGCGAAGCGGGGTGCTTATGTTCAATTTGATGGCATGAGCAAGATAAAATATTACCCCGACAGTGTCCGAGTCGATTTAATTAAAAACATGATCGATAACGGTTATATTGAGCAGCTTCTCATTTCTGCCGATATGGGTAGACAGAGCTATTTGCACGCGTATGGCGGCGGCCCTGGCTTTGAATATATCCTGAAAAAGTTTATCCCGCGTTTGCTGGCAGAAGGGTTGACGCAAAAGCAAATCGATACAATCTTTATCGAAAATCCGGCAAGGTGGTTGGCTCAATTTTAGCAAGTACGAATGAACTCGAATCAACAAGCTGAAACATTTGGATTGAATCACAGCTGTATTTCGGTAGAAGGGCGAGTGTAACCTCAATAAAAAAATGACTTCAGCAGCTATGCTAATGATGGACTATTGCAGCTGAAATAGGTAGTAAAAGGTGGAAATGAGGGATGACGAGATGAAGCAAGTTAAAGAAATAACACATATGACTAGAGACGATGTCCAGCAAGCATTGGAGGAGTTTCCAGTGGCGATTTTGCCTTTGGGCGCAACCGAACAGCACGGTCACCATTTACCGCTTGGTGTCGATATCTTTCTCGCTGAAGGGATTTCGCGTGAGCTGTCGAGACAGACAGACGCTTTGCTATTGCCGACATTGCCGTTTGGCTATTCGTGGGTATGGCGGAATATTCCGGGTACAGTCTCATTACAGCAGCATCATGTCGAAGCGGTCATCAAGGATGTTGCCCATAGCGTCAAACGCTACGGCGTTAAATTGTTGGTCCTTCTCAATGGTCATGATGCCAATAATGCAAGCATGAAATATGCTACCCGAGAGTTGATGGACGAGCTCGATATGCCGGTCGTTTATCTCTTTTATCCAGAGATCGAGCAAATCATAAAACGCTACTGCGAATCACCGAGCTGGCACGGAATGATCCATGCGTGCGAATTCGAAACCTCGTTAATGCTGGCGCTCAAGCCTGAGCTCGTCCAAATGGACAAGGCAGTAAAAGAATACCCATTCAAGCCGCGTTTATATGGAAAAACAACGATTTCGCTCGGGGACTTAAGCAGAAGCGGAGTTTACGGGGATCCGACGAAGGCTTCCAAGGAGAAAGGCGAAAAAATACTCAAGACTTTAGTTAATGATATGAGTCAATTATTGGAAGAGGCTTACGAATCAGCGAAGTAAAGATACAATGGAAGTAGTGGAGAGGCACCATCAGCGAGATGATTTCAACAGGCAATAAGGATTAGGCTAAGATTCTTGCCTGCTTAATAAATCTCAATCCTACCTAGCGGGAAAGGCATCGGTCGATTATTCGTTAAATAGGGAAGCGAGAACATTACGTTTAGAAAAAAAATTGGAGGCTGGCGTGAAACGGGCTAATGAAAACCGGCATCGCGTGAAACTATACCGTTCAAGGTCTGCACGAACTATTTATTCACTTCCGGGTATCGCTGATTTTCGCTTTTTTTGTCAGCAAAGTGAGTTTCAGACGAAGCGGGCTGAGTCGGTTGCTAAGGATGGGGAGCTCGTCTGGCTGCTAGGTGGAGCACCTTAATGGACAAATTATGCTTGAATGATATAAGACAATGCTGTGCCCTTTACAACGAGGCACAGCTTGTTGTGTTTTCATATGGCAATGGAACTATGAGCTTTTTCTTCATAAACTTTCGCTCGAAAAGGGGTGCCTTTGTCGGTGTCGAACATATAGTTTAACCATCTTTCTTCATAAAGGGCGGAGAGGGGCTGGCTTGAATCTTCGGCACTTATAGAAAGGAGAAGTTTATGAGCGACAGACTAAAGGTAGGTATTGTTGGAGCAGGTGAAGTGGCACAGGTTATCCATTTGCCAATTTTGGAAGCGATGTCGGATAAGTATCAGGTCGTAGCGTTGTGTGATGTCTCTGAAAAGGCCCTGCAATTTTGTGGTAGAAAATACAATGTAGAAAATCTGTTCACAGACGTTAAGGAGCTCGTCAAACTGTCAGAAATTGATGCTGTATTTGTATTAAACAGTGATGAATATCATGCAGATGCAGCTATAGCGGCGGTTAATGAAGGTAAGCATGTTTTCATTGAGAAGCCAATGACTTTAACAATGAAGGATGCTAACTCGATCATTGAGGCCAAAAACAGGTGCCAGGTTCACGTTATGGTTGGTTATATGCGCAGGTACGCGCCTGCTTTTGAAGCGGCTGTTAAAGAAATTGGCGGACTTGATAAAATTGTTTATGCGCGTGTTCGGGATATTATTGGCCCGAATCAATTTTTATCAGTCAATCAGGATTTGAACCGAAACGATTTTCAGATCTTTCTACATCTGTTATAAATGAAAAGCAAAAGCGGGCAGAAGAGCTTGTAAAAGAAGCAATTGGTACAGTCGATCCAAAGACGATATCCATCTACCGCCTGCTGGCTGGATTAGGCAGTCACGACCTTTCCGTTATGAGGGAAGCGTTAGGCATGCCGCTAGCTGTAGCGGGGGCCGCAGCCGCGCGGAAAGCTCCTTCCTTAATGTACTGTTTGACTATGGGGACTTTAATGTTCTTTACGAGACTGGAATTGATCAACAGGGAAGGTTTGACGCGCATTTGGAAGTGTACGGTGAATCAAAGTCGGTACGGATTGAATACGACACTCCTTATATTAAAGGCTTGCCGATAACGGTAACAATAACCGAAACGGAAAATGAGCGCTTTAAAGAGACGAAGATTCGGCACACGTATCTCGACCCTTATACGACTGAACTGAAAGCCTTTCATCAAGCAATCACAGCTGGCGGTCAATTAAAAACGACCCCAGAGGACTATAAAGATGATTTAGTCTTATTTCGTTGGATTATTGAAGCTTTAGTAAAAAAACACGGGTAGGAAAGGGTGGCGGACCGGGAGTTTATGTGATCGATAAGGATACGAACCCGATTTCATTTACTTCTTCTCGGGGCTTTGACCTTGGTGAACCTAGAGCTGAACCGTTTTTAATCGAAGAATTTTGTTTTGATCGCCTCTTAATGGAGTGGGGTCAACAGAGGACACAACTCCCGCTTAATAAGGGTTGTGTCCTCTGTCTTACTATACGTCTACTGCGCAGCGGAAGCCCGTATTGCCGGTCGAACTGTCTGGCGTGTTCTTGCTTCTGGCACCAACGCGATAACGATTACAATACGATTGGTGACAAAGGTAAGAGCCGCCCTTCATCACCTTCTCCTCCCCGCGCTCAGGCCCTGTCGGGTTGTTTATTAAGGGCAGTCGTGGATGAGTATTGGCGAACCAGTCCGAGCACCACTCCCACACATTTCCGGCTACGTTATATAACCCATATTCATTCGGTGGAAAGGCATCGACCGGTGCGGTGGTAAGGTAACCATCCTTTTCTGTATTCTTCATTGGAAATTCACCTTGCCAAATGTTGCAAAGGTGCTTATTTTTGAATTTTAATTTATCTCCCCACGGGTACTTTTTCTGAATGAGCCCCCTCGTGCTGCATACTCCCATTCGGCTTCCGTTGGCAATCGCTTACCAGACCATTGGCAATAGGCGACGGCGTCATTCCATGATACATGAGTCACAGGGTGATTCATCCGGTCCTCAAGCGTGGAATCTGGACCTTCCGGGTGCTTCCATGTTGCCCCGTTAACAGCAAGCCACCATGGTGTTTGTTGAGGAGAGCCAATCGTTTGCCGCTTCGCTTTGCTTGTTGCCAGCAAATGAAAGACGTAGGACCAACCGAATCGTTCCGCATCTGTCTCATAGCCGGTTTCTTGAATGAAATGATTGAATTGGGCATTTGTAACAGCGAAGCGATCGATGGCAAATTTATTGATGAAAACCTTTCGAACGGGACCTTCACCGTCATTTGGAAAGCCACTTTTGTCGTCTGTTCCCATCATGAACTCGCCGCCCGAAAGCTCAATTAAGTGCTCAACATGCTTTTGTTTTGCTGCTGCTTGAACAAAAGGCTCTTCTCTTGTTGGGGTTTCCGATTGCTCCCGTTTTGGTGAGCAGCATCCGTTTTCACTCATATTCCGCCCTCCGATTGTATGAGAAATTTTTCGTCATTATTGTATCACACTTTTCACCGTTTTGGTTTAAAGTTTTCGGCTATTCATCTTTCAATAAAAAGTTAGCATTCTCCTTATTATAGCCCACACTGATAAATTTTTTTCGGTGACATCGAGGTCATTTTTTTTAAACGTTCGCGAAAAGTATGATGTATCGTAGTATCCTAAATGATTGGCAATATTAACAATGGACATGCCAGTATTCAATAAAAGACTGCACGCCTCCATGACTCTTAAATGATGCATATATTGAATGGGGGAATAACCGGTAACTTCCTTGAAAATCGAAATCGTATAATTCGGTGAACGTTGAATTAATTTCGCTAGCTCTTCAATTCCTACCGATTCACGGTAATGCTCTAACAAATATTGCTTGAGCGTTTGGGCGTATGTAAATTTTATCGGTGCTACTTCGAAGTGTTCCAACTCTCTTCCGATTAATCCGATTAACTCCTGCAACAAACCTGAGCAAATAAATGTGCGGTATTGCTTTTCTCCACGTAATTCAACAAAAAGTCTATGAAAACGGTGCTTTAAATAGTCATAGTTACGCGTCCTTAAATGGAGAAATTGCTTAGCCGATAAGAAAGGCGGACTTGCTTGAATTTCTTTCGTTTGATTAAAAAGAATCGTATATTTTTGATGAGTCTGACCACGGTAATTTTTACCACTCCGTTTTGTCATTTTAGGTATAAAAAGTAAATCACCAGCTTCAGCAATCACTTGTCGATCAGTAATCCAATAGTCTACCTTTCCTTCAACAACAAGTATTAAAATACTTTCGCTAATTTCCTTCAACGGCGTGTGCCAATTCGCAATCGAGTGATCAAAGTTGACAGAGTTGAATGAGAACATCCTATCCCCCCTTCACGCAAATTCATTAAATATATTGTACATCGAATTGTAGTAATGTACATGTTAAAACTAGGAAGTCCATCTATTAATTAAGCGCACAACGAAATCAGCAATAAGCAATACATCAACATGTAGCTCATGCCGTGGAAGGTGGAGATTATTTAGCATTTTATAAGGCATTAAAAAAATTGGCCTCTTTAAAAAAAATAGATAGTAGAATCTAAGTTAGTTGAGGCAATATGATAAATGCATCCGCTCACGCGGGAGCCCACGTAAGCCGAAGATACACCCCAAAAAGCAAAGCAAAATATTGAATTGCAGCATAATTCCATAAAAGGAAATATACGTGTAATTAGCTCAGCTGGGAGAACGTATCGCTGGCAGCGATGAGGTCAGCGGTTCGAGCCCGCTATGCTCCACCAACATTACACGCGCACACTCTAAATCAATGATTGACCCTACCGTAAACGTTACACTTTATAATTTACATATCATTTTTTTCAATTATGGCGAGACTTTGGAAAAGTTTGTATGGGAAAGGAGGAACGGAGGTGAAATTAGGACAACGATATGTAACACCGGATATTGGAAGGGGGGTATGCTTCTCTTCATAGCAGTAGCTCATGCACCGCTATTATTGACGAATGAAGAAAAAAGTTATTTTTCCTCGACAGACCCTTTTATTCAATTTTTTTATTGTTACGTTTGTCGATCATCGTGCATTTGTTATGTTTTCTTTATTATTTGGTTTCGGTTTAGCATTCATGGTACAACGTCATTTGGATAAAAAAAACGCCGCTTAAACAAATTAAAAGAAGTATAAAAAGGCGTTCAATATTCTTGATCTTATTTGGGTTTATTCATTCAGTAATTATTGGAGGAGCTGATATTTTAGCGTTTTATGGATTAACTGGGCTGATCATTGGATGGGTTCTATTTAAACCGCCGCACATACAACGTAAAGTCATGATTATAACGGGATGTCTTACCTTCATTTCTATTTTAGTTTTGTGGCTTTCCATTGGCCAGTTTTGGGTAATGGATGAATTTTATAATCTTGAATCTTATATTGAGTCTTTGGTTATGAATACTTCCGTTTTCCCGTTTCTTGTTCTGGTACAGCTGTTTATGTACCCGTTTTTATTTGTCATTTTAATCGGAATATGTTCAGCAAAAAAAAGAATGGATTACACAGCCGGCAAAGCATCGGCCTTTTTTAAAGAAAGTTGCAATTACCGGTATTAGTGTGTCAGTTTTAGGGGCTCTCCCATTTGCAAGTATATCGGTGAACTTATGGGAAACATCAACGACTTTCGAATCTGCTTTCATGATCTTGCATATTTTGACAGGCATATTTGGCGGGCTGGGCTACTCGGCACTGATTGCTATGTTAGCAACTGTGATGAAGAGAGGGTGGCCGAGAATTACATTTGCGCTGAGTTCCGTTGGGAAAAGATCATTAACCTTTTACATTTATCAAGAATCCTTGCTTGTGATTTGGTTAGCTCAAGTGGGGTTAGGTTGGGGGAGTACATTCGGATATACAGGGGCTTTGGTCACTGCATTAATCATTTGGGGATCTGGTTGCCTGCTCGCCGTATGGTTCGAGAAAATGAATAAGAGAGGGCCTGTGGAGACACTGCTAAGAAAATTGGTATACAAAAACAGAGATTGACAATGAAATGATTTCTTGACCCTAACGTTTACGTTATAATCGTACTATATTTCATATTGACGCTACAGAGGAAAGATGTGACTAGACATGCTATCTATCGGACAAGTGGCAGAACAAACGAATGTCAGTGTACGGACATTGCATTATTATGATGAGATTGATTTATTAAAACCTTCTTTTGTTTCAGAATCCGGGTATCGTTACTATGGTAAAGATGATTTGTTACGATTACATCAAATTTTGGTTTTAAAGAAGCTTGGTTTTACCCTATCCAAGATAAAAGAGATGTTAAAAAAAAGATGTAGAAATGAATGAAAAGGAAGTGTGGTACTCCGCTTTAAACATGGAACTAAAGAATGTGCGTGCAGAAAAAGAAAAAAATGGAAGCCCTTGAAAAGATGATCTCCGCGACTATAAATTCGATCAAATTACACGAAGAAATTCGCATCCACGATATTCTGTTATTTATTCAATCTGTTCAAAACAACAATATTGAGAACTTTCATAATAAAAACTTTACTCGTTTGGAACTGGAGAAAATGGATCTGCCGGATATTAGGAGCCAAGACAAAATTACAGATGAATGGTTATCCATTTTGAAAGAAGTTCACCAGAATAGAAAAGAACCGGTCGATTCTAAGGGATCTCAAAATCTGGCTCGCAGAATATTAGCGTTCGTACATCAGCATTTTTCAGGATGAATCTCTGGTGAATAAATACTGGGATTTATTGAAGCCTGAAAAGGATGGTCATGAGAAGGCATATGGAATGGATACGGATACAGTGTCCTATATAGAAAATATTGTTCAATGGTATGAGAAGCATCACGGGGGGAAAAACAATGATTGAAGCGCTGCAAAATTTCCAATGGGAACTATTTATCATAGCCGAGGTGATTTCTTTTGGAGCTTTGATTGCGTTTGGCTTGATGAGGTACCTTTTTGACAAAAGGTTGCTAAGCACTATTTTTATATTTCTGTTTATCGGCATCAACATCTTCGAAGCATCCATTGCCTGGTACTTATATCAATACACTGGGGAAATTGGCGACTTTCAAATCATTATCACAATTTTTATTTTATATGCGTGTACATTTGGAATTAGTGATTTCAAAAAAATTGGACCGTTCGATGCGGAAACGGATTGGAAAATGGCGAGGAAAACAGCTTTTATCACAAGAAGAAATAAGTAGAATGGAGAGACAGCAAGACCCAAAAAGAATTACTCGAAACGCCCTTCTCTTATGGGGAGCACACGTCGTAGTCTTTTTATTGGTTCAACTTATATTCATCATGACCGGAGATCAAAATGGACGGCCTCTAATCGATTACGTGACGGATTTATCCTGGTTGAACGCTGATGATATTGATAAGTCGCCATATTCCAGCGAGCTTGTATATACGATTACACAAACCTGGATGTTGATCCTTTTTATTTCTACCATCTGGTCATGGTCGTATGTGATTTTCCCACCCTCCAAAAAGTAATTGGGCAGTGAAGCCGACAATGGCATGCGCAATTGAAGCAACTAGAGACCCTCCAGGCCATCTCGGACGGATTGGAGAACGAGAAGTTGCAGCAAGCGGTTGGTTTTAGCTCCATCAGCTCCGCTCAACTCTCGGACGTGCAAATCGATGCTGATGCGCCTGCTGACGTATTTGCTAAAGTAACTCGAAAGTATAAAAATGGATATTGCCCTTTCGATTTTACATAGAATAAAGAATAGTGGCATTCCTGACAAGTGATTTAATTTTCCAGTCTGCCTCTTTTCAGGTGCATCTCCGGCTCACGCGGGAGAGCGCATCGCTTGCAGCGATGGGTTAAGGGCTTGAATTCGAACTTGTAATGTCAAGCCCAGGATTCTGGACGCACTCCGAAGGCGATGGTAACAAGATCAACCTAAGCGATCTACTTCAGCGAGGAGACTACTTCGGAAAGGGAGATGAGGAATTTTTGTCGGAGAACAAGAACATAGATATTCTAAGAATGATATTGGCGAGGACAGCTTACTTTTTTTAATTCCATTTAAGATTATAGAAAGCCAAACAAGTGCGTATAAAGGTTTTTAGGAAATTGATTGTAAAGAAAAAGAATATCTTGACAGTAGGTTATAGCTGCTATACACTTGTGAGTGGAGGCGATTGGAATGGAGATGGAACAATGGCGCAAGAAAGAGCTGAGCAACGAATTTTTAGGCGCTGTGTATGCCTATATTGATTATGAAAAGACAACTCATTTATTAAAAACAAAAGATGGGAAGCAGATTTACTACGCGGAAATTCATATTGTCTCCGCAATTAAAGAAAATGAAGGGATTCATATCACCGGGCTGGCGGATATGCTTGGGGTTACCATCGGGGCAGTTTCTCAAATACTGATCAAGCTTGAGAAAAAGGGACTGGTTAGGAAAGAGAAAGATATTCGCAATCAGTCCAGATTTTTGTTGAAGTTAACGCCTGAGGGGGAAGTGACCCATCAGAATCATTTAAAGTTCCATGAAGAATTTGATGATTTGTTTTATGGGCTCCTGCAATCAAGTTCCCGGGAGAATATTGAATTTTTAAACCATTTTTTTACATGAGATACAGCATAAACTTAACGAGAAGAAGTCAAACCAATAATCTTGGCACTCATTTTGAGCGATGAGTGAGCATCAACGGTGTCCGCTTCTTTTTTTTGCAGAAGACTATAGCAGCTAAAGACAACGCATTCCACCAGTCTAGTGAGGGTGGAATATTTTAAAACCTCCCATTGAGAATGATTATCTTCATCGATTAGATTGCAAGAGAGAAGGAATTTTCTGTGGTTACCTTAGTGAACATTCTTCGTAAACGATTGATTAGCCTGGCCATTGTGCTGTTTGGAGTAACTGTCCTGTCTTTTCTGCTGGCTAATCTTTCATTGGTCGATCCGGCTGAAGCGTATGCTCGGCAGCATTTATTGCATCCAACGGCAGAGCAAATTGATAAGATTCGAACGGAGTTAGGTCTTGATCGCCCAATTTATCAGCAATATTTTTTTTGGTTGGGCAACAGCCTGACAGGCGATCTAGGTACATCGTATTTAACACGCAATCCAGTCACTGCCGATATTGCCAAAAAGCTTCCTTTGACACTGCTGCTTGTAGGTATGTCTATGCTGTGGGTGATAGGGCTGACGCTCCCTCTTGGCATGCTTTCGGCATTGAAAAAAAACAGCTTGTTTGACCATGTGGTAAGAGGATTCACGATTTTGGGCAATTCTCTCCCCAATTTCTGGCTCGGGTTTTTGTTTTTACTGCTTTTTGCTGTAACCATTCCGGTCATTCGAGTTGTCGATTACGGGAATTTAAAAAGTCTGATTTTGCCTTCACTCGTGCTGGCCATCCCGGTCGCTTCCTTGTCGATTCGCCTATTTAGAGCGACTCTATTGTCCAACCTGGCGCAAGATTATGTGATATATGCCAAGGCGAGAGGCATTGCAAAAAGGCGGATCCTTTGGGTGCATGTTCTAAGGAATTCACTTCCTCCGTTGGTTATGCTGTTCTTTCAGTATATTGGTCACATGATTGCTGGCAGCGCTATCGTTGAGAGTATTTTTTTCCTTGCAGGGCATCGGCACTCACTTAGTGGAAGCGATTATGGCCCGTGATTTGCCAACGATTAACGGCTACGTGCTTATCATTGCGCTGATTTTTGTATTTGGCAGAACGCTTGCAGATATGATCAATACACAGCTTAATCCCCGAATGAGCGACAGGGATGAGGTGCTTTATGATTAAGAAGCTGTTAAAAAGCAAGCAGGCGATGATTGGCCTAGTATTAATCACATTTGTAATACTTGTCGCCGTGTTGGCTCCGGTGGCCGCACCCAATGATCCGAATAAGATTGATGTGTTAAATCGATTTATGTCTGCAAGTAAGCAATATCCGCTTGGTACGGATCAGTTGGGACGCTGCGTGTTATCCAGACTGCTCATGGGTGCGAGCTATTCACTTGGGATTGCAGTGCCAACACTGCTAGTAATTGGAGCTGTTGGATTAACGCTTGGAACGGCAGCAGCGTATATAGGCGGACGCTGGGAAAGAGTGTTTTTGACCCTGTGCGATGTTTTCATGGCCTTTCCTTCGCTTGTCATTGTATTATCACTGATTGGAGTACTGGGACAAGGGATTTTAAGCATATTTTTGGCGGTTTCTTTTTCCTTGTGGGCTTGGTTTGCCAAAGTAGTATGGAGCTATGCACGCATGGAAATAAGCAAGGACTATATCCTTGCATCCCAAATTGCCGGGTGTAGTGATCATAGAATTGTTTTCCACCACATTATACCGAATATTTTCCCGCAGTTTGTTGTGTATTTGAGTACAGGAATCGCTGCCATGATTATCATGATTTCGGGATTTTCTTTTCTTGGGCTAGGCTTTGAAGCAGGAACACCGGAATGGGGCGCTATGCTAAACGAAGCGAGAACAAACGTTTATTCCTACCCGAAGCTGGTCTTTTACCCAGGACTGTGTGTGCTAATTACAGCAGCGGGCTTTAATTTATTCGGAGAAGCGCTCAGAGATTTGATCTCACCTGAGGAGGTGAGCGAGTGAAGAAAATATTGGAAGTGAGCCATCTTTTTATTCGTCTTAAGCAAGCGCCTGATCAATCTATTGTCAAGAATGCAAGCTTTTCACTTCAGAAAGGGAAGGCGTTGGCTTTAGTCGGAGAAAGCGGCAGCGGAAAAACACTAACCTGCAAAGCTATTATGCGGTTATTGAACTCTAGAAAGTTCAACATCTCGGGGAGCATCCGATACAGAGGGATGGAGCTCCTTGGGATGAGCGAGAAAAAGATACGTGCACTGTGCGGAAGCAACATCGCCATGATTGTGCAAAACCCGATGACCGCCTTTAATCCGACAGTGAAAATAGGCTCCCAAATGGTGGAGACGATTAGGGCTCACCGGAAAATAAGCAAAAAAAGAAGCTTATGAGCTTGGCATTCATGCACTTGAACGAATGAGTCTGCCCCGTTGTGAGCAGCTGATAAACAGCTACCCTTATGTTTTGAGCGGGGGGATGCTGCAAAGGGTCATGATCGCTCTGGCCTTGCTCCACGAACCGGACATCATTATCGCCGACGAAGCTACCACCGCATTGGATGTAAAAAATCAGCACATGGTGCTTGAGGAATTCGAAAAGCTGAAAAGAAGAGGGATCGGGCTGCTTTTGGTTACCCATGACTTTGGCGTGGCGGCAAAGCTTGCAGACGATATGCTTGTTATGCGGAAAGGGAAAATCATCGAGAGCGGCACCGTATATGACCTTTTCGCTACACCGCGGCAAACGTATACGAAAGAACTGCTCGATGCCAGTATGTTGAGAAAGGAGAATCGCATGTGATTGAGCTGAAACAAGTATCCAAGCATTACATGGTTAAGGACAACAAGGGGACTAAGCTTAAGGTCGATGCCGTCCATCAAGTATCGCTGGCGCTTTGTTATCAAAAAGCTACGCTCTGGTGGGTGAAAGCGGGAGCGGAAAAAGTACGCTTGCCCGGCTTGTCATGGGCATCGAAAAGCCGACGAACGGTGAAATACGCCTGGATGGAAAAAAATATGGCCCTAATGCGGCAGAGCGAGCTTCGATTGAAAAGAGCAGAGGTACAAATGGTGCTTCAAAATGCACAGAGCGCACTCGATCCCCGATTGTCAGCCTACGATTCCATCGCTGAGCCGATCCGATGCTTGACGAAGATGGACAGGTCGTCCGAGCGCCAAAAAGTTTTGGGGTTGGCGGAAAAAGTGCGTTTGTCTTCAGAGCAGCTTGGGCGTCTTCCTCATGAGCTGAGTGGCGGTCAGCAGAAACGCGTTTGTATCGCAAGAGCAGTGAGTGTTTCCCCGAAATTTATCGTCTTTGATGAATCTGTCAGCGGACTCGATGTCACCGTTCGAAAAGAAATACTTGATTTGATCCTGCAGCTTAAGGATGACGGCATTGGCGCTTTCCTGTTTATTACCCATGATATCGATGTGGCGCTTTATATGGCTGATCAGCTTTTTGTCATGAAAGACGGTTCTATCGTGGAGCGGATCGAACATGCGGCTTCCTATGATGATTTCCATCATGAATATTCGAGGCAGCTCATTCAGTCTCTTCCGCCGAAATCGCCGCATTACCGCAGGAACAGCCAGACGATGGTATCATCGATAAAAAAAGCATTTTGAATAAATCCAAAAAGCGGCTTACAATCATTAACCTATAGATTGAAATGACCTTGTTCGTCTATATATTGGTACCCGAAAGCTCCTGGAATCGAATTATGCAAAATGTAGAAATAAAAAAAGGAGACGAATTGAAGTGAAAAAGACAGTTGTTCTTGTTTCGGCGATGACCTTGCTTATTGCTGCTTTAACAGCTTGCTCTCAGGTAGACGGCGACGTCATGGTGGAGGAGGTTACATTAACGGAAAGCTGGAACTTTGCAGGAGGTTTTTATCCAATTGAAACCTTAACGGTCAATACCAATCATGGCCCAATGCATTACATGGTCAATTTTTATGAAACGCTGGTCCATTACAAAGATGGAGAACTGGTTCCCGGACTGGCCGATTCGTGGGAGATTTCTGAAGACGGCTTGGTCTATACGTTTCATCTTAGAGAAAATGTGAAATTCTCGGACGGTTCGGCATTCGATGCAGAGACGGTTAAACGAAATCTGGAGGTCATTCCGGACAACCTCGAACCGATGAAAGGGAGTATGGGGGTCGTGCCGGCTCTATTGGATGAAATTGTCGTAATTGACCCCCATACGGTGGAAGTGCATCTCACCCATCCTTACTATGGAGCGTTAAAAGATTTTACTTTGCAAAATCCGATGGCGATGGTTTCACCGAATGCGCTCAATGAGGATGGATCGCCGGGAGAGGCATTTAAAACAGCTACGTTCGGCACAGGTCCTTACATGTATGAAGGGCAAACAGATGGGACCACTTATACTTTTGTCAAAAACCCGCATTATTGGGGTGACGAGCCTGAGGTCGAGCGTTTTCATATTAAGGTGATTCCAGACAATGATACCAAGCTACTTGCACTGCGAAACGGCGAAGTGGATATTCTTGTAGGAACTAGGCAGATGTCGTACGACCGTTTTAATACGATGAAAAATGCCGGATACGGAGCCTGATCTCCGAAGGAATAGCAAGCAATACCCGCTATCTTTCCTTTAATGTCTCGAAAACGCCTTTCGATGATCAGAGCGTACGACTGGCAGCAAGCCATGCCATCGATAAAGAAGGAATCGTTCAAAGTATATTTGCCGGAATAGAAACAAAGGCCAACAGCCTGTTTGATCCAGCGATGCCTTACAGTAACGTGGAGCTAATCCCGCAGGAGCATGATTTGGAAAAAGCAAAATCGATGTTGGAACAGGCAGGCTGGGTAGACGTGGCGGGAGATGGTATCCGGGAAAAAGATGGGGTTCGGCTGGAGGGAGAAATCGTTTATATCAAAGAAGATACGATGATCGATGATCTTCTCATGACTGTTTCGGCTCAATGGAAGGAGCTTGGTATGGACATCCAGCCCAATGGAATGGAAAAAAATGGCGTTTCATGCGGAGATCGCCAAAATGGATTTCGACATCGCATTTTATCAGACATACGGTTCAGCTTGGGACCCGCATACCTCCATGACGAATATGAAGCCGGAATTAAGATACGGCAGTCCGGCCGCTCAGGGTCTTGCGCTTGTTGAGGATGGCAATGAGCTCATCAATCGACTAAATGGAATGACGGAGGAGACAGAAATCCAGGAAATTTATGAGTTTGTTCTAAATGAAATCAATGACAACGCCAATCCGATTCCAATATCATACACAAAAGAATTGACCTTGTTTAACCCTGAAAAAAAATACAAAATTATACGTTTAATGGACAGCCGGCAGATATAGAAATAGCAGGAATCAAGCTAAAATAAATTTTTTTAGAAAAAGTATATAGCAGATATAGTCTTTTGGTTGAAGGAGGTTAGAAAATTGGGTGGACAACATCATTCAGGAGAGAGGAATCATTCGGCTGAAGGTGAGCGAGCGAGCCGATTTACGGATGGAGAAGAAGCTCGCATGCTGCCAATAGGGGAAACCGTCCGAATGCTGCGACCGATACGGTTTCATTTAATCAGCTGCGCAGTGCTGACGGCGATCAGTGCCGCGGCAGGCTTTGCCCCTTATTTAGCGATTGTGGAAATCGCGCGGCATATTTTTAGCGCATCCAGCTTCCAGGAAGTTGCATTCACAGTATGGACATGGGTCGGCATCGGAGCTGCCGGAGCAGCATTGCGTTGATTTTGCTAGGATTATCGACACACGTAGGTCATAACGCTGATGCTGATATGCTGCATCACCTTAGGGTGAAAATCGTGCGAAGGCTGGGCATGCTTCCTATAGGATGGTTTCGAGCTTCTGGTTCGGGACAAGTAAAGAAGGCGATGACCGATGATCTGGAGGCGATGCACGAACTGTTCGCGCACGCTTTGGGAGCGGTAGTAGGCGCAGCCACTTCGCTAATTGTCGGTGTTACCTATCTGATGTTTATTGACTGGCGAATGGCATTGGTTACTCTCGCAGTCCCTGTACTAGCTCTCATCAGTTACCAGATGGCAATGAAATCATTGCCTGAACACATGTCCCGCCTTCTATCCGCGGAGGGACAAATTAGTTCCGCTAGTGTCGAGTATGTTGACGGGATCAGCGTAGTAAAAACGTTTGGAGGAACGGAAGGGAGAATACTTAACCGCTTTGATGAGGCGATGAATGAACACACTGAAGCATATCGTGCTTGGGTGGCAGGACATCGTAGAAGCTCGGCATTAAATCGAGTGTTGGGTTCTGAAATGGTCATTCTTGGTGTGGTTTTGGCCGCGGGATTGGCCTTTGTGAACACAGGGTTGCTTACGGTTGTTGATTTGCTGCCGTTCCTGATCGTAGGCGTAGGACTGCCAACCTCGTTTGGACCGCTGATCCATGGGTCCCAAGGCGTTCGCATGGCGCGTATGTCGGCCGGTCACATCGACAGCTTGCTTTCCCTTAAATCTATGCCTGAACCGGCAAAGCCACAGGAGCCGCAAGGCCATCGCATCGATAAACATAAGATTTCCTTCACTTACGACGGCGTTACCCAAGCAATAGCGGATATCCGTGCGGTGTGTGTGCCTAGCACTGTAACCGCCCTCGTTGGTCCATCCGGCGCAGGCAAGTCCACACTCGCGAGCTTGCTGCCGCGCTTTTATGATGTGACTGGAGGCGCAATTCGTATTGGTGGTGTGGATATACGCCAGATGGCTTCCAAAAAGCTGCTTTCTTCGATGTCGCTGGTCTTTCAGGAAGTAGTGCTTTTACGTGACACTGTGAAGGAAAACATTCGAATCGGTCGACCGAATGCCTCGGATGAAGAGGTTTGCGAAGCTGCCAAAGCAGCCCAGATTCATGACGTAATAGAACGGCTTCCGAAAGGCTATGACACGCTGCTGGAAACAGGAGGGGGCAGTCTTTCAGGCGGTGAACGCCAACGATTGACGATAGCCCGCGCGATTTTGTCTGGTGCCGAGATTGTCGTTTTGGACGAGGCGACAGCCTCACTGGACCCGGACAGCGAAGCGGCTGTTCAGGATGCATTGGCCGAGCTTGCGATGGGCAAGACCGTCATAGTGATTGCACATCGGCTTCATACCATTAAGAACGCAGATCAAATTTTGGTACTCGATGGAGGCCGTCTTGCCGAACGGGGCACGCATGAGCAGCTGCTTGCCCGAAATGGCTTGTACCTGCGGATGTGGGAAGCTCAGCAGAAGGGAGAATCTGCATGCTCAAGATGATTCGTCAATTGTACAAATTATGGCCTAATCCGGGTCTGCTCGTTCGCATGTGGCTGTTGAACGCGATTCTGGCGGTTCTACAGGGTCTGCTGCTTGGACTGTTAGTACCGATTTTAAGGGCGCTGCTGCAACCGAATCCTGACTTCACTGCGGCGGCTCCCTGGCTGATTGCCGGCGCCATCGGACTCGTCCTGTATGTAGTGCTTACCGTGCTAGCTACACCCATCGGGTTTGCTGCCAGCATGAAGCTTGCTGTTCAACTGAGACATCATCTGATGGAGCATGTAACGACCCTTCCGCTCGGCTGGTTTACTTCCGGACGCAAGGGAGAGTTCGTACGTACCGTTACAAACGTGACGGGTGTTCTCTCCCAATTAACCGTCACTGTGGGAGCGCCGGCTATTACGGGCGTACTTGTGCCCGCAACCATCGTTGGCGTCACTTTCTTTGTGGATTGGCGTTTAGCTGTGGTCCTTTTGGCGACATTGCCCATTTCGTTATTTGCGCTGCGGCGCTCCAGACGAACAGTAGACGAAGTTTCCGCTGATATGGAAATCGCAGCGAACGAAGTTGCAGGTCGTGCTATTGAGTTCGGCCAAGCTCAGCCTGTATTGCGGGCCGCAGGTCACAGTACTACAGGTAGTGTCCGCATGCAAGATGCGCTCGCTGATCATCGAACACGCTACCGTCACGGGTTAAAGCGTATGCTGTTTCCCGATCTGTCCTACAGCGGGGTAGTCATGATCGGATTTATTGCTGTAGTCGTTCTTGCGGTACAGTTCCTGCTTTCGGGAACACTCTCCATGGCAGATACTGTAGCTCTAATGGTGTTGGCGGTGCGCTTTCTTGAGCCGCTGGGAGGGATGATCGATCACGCTTCCGGCCTTGGGGCCATGGACTATTTGGCCAAACGGGTGGAGGCGGTTTTGCATACGCCATCTCTGCCGCGCAATCCTCATCCTGTGAAAAAAAATTGAGCGTTCGGATATTCAGTTTACGAATGTCACTTATTCGTACAGTGACAAACCTGTGCTGACAAACGTCAATTTCCGCTGCCCGCCCGGAAGCACGACTGCGCTTGTCGGGCCGTCTGGTTCTGGTAAAACAACGGTCACGCGGTTAATCGCCCGTTTCTTTGATGTCGATGCCGGAAGTGTGCGGATCGGCGGGGTGGATGTTCGGGATGTGGACCATAGCGTTTTAATGAGTGACATAGCGATCGTGTTTCAAGATGTCTATCTCTTCGATACGACCATTGAAGAGAACTTGCGCATTGCCCGTCCGGACGCAACAAAGGATGAGCTTGCAGAAGCGGCCCGTGCGGCGCGTTTGGACGAGGTCATTTCCCGGCTGCCGAACGGATGGCAAACCCGTGTTGGTGAGGCTGGTGCTCAGCTGTCCGGCGGGGAGCGTCAGCGGGTATCGATTGCCCGGGCCTTCCTCAAGAAGGCCCGGATCGTCCTGATCGATGAAGCGGCGTCTGCGCTTGACCCGGAAAATGAACGGGCCATTAGTGAAGCCATTGCCGGATTGGCACGTGATCCTGACCGGACTGTCATCATTATTGCCCATCGGCCTCCACTCTGGCTGCCGCCGATCATGTCGTTGCTCTCGATGCGGGGAAAGTAGCAGAAATCGGCGTGCCTGCAGAGCTTCGTAAAAAGGATGGGATTTTCGCCCGTTTGTATAACCAATACGAGAGGGCTCAAAGCTGGCGCATCCGCTCCAATCCATGAGGACTCGTTTGGAAGTTGAGCTCTTGGATTTTTGAGAGTGACAAGTAAGGCTAATGATCCAGAGATGATGAGCCAAGTAATGAAACAACGAAAGAAAGAATCTAGAAGCTTAAGAAATTTTACAGCTGAAGCATATAGTAGCTATACACTTTCTTTACTCTTATTAAGTGCTAATACAGCTGCAATAGGACAGGAGGAGCAAATACAAATGGGTAACATGGGTAACAATCATACGCACAGTCACCATGCATCAGATATGACGCCTAATATTAGCGGAGAAGGAGGGAAAGAGCATCTTGCCAAATCGGACGCGCTATGGCGTTTGCTGCGGCCGGTGCGCTTCAAGCTTTTATACTGTGCGATTCTGTCAGCGCTAGGAGCCGCCGCCGGGTTTGCACCATATATTGCGGTGGCGGAGATTGCACGCAACATGCTGGGTTCGCAAGAAGTGAGCGGAAATATGATTTGGATGTGGGTAATCATTGGAGCTATTGGGGCATGTCTGCGCCTATTGTTTGTGTTTGCTTCATCGCGGCTGGGGCATTATGCAGATGCGGAATTGCTTCACGACGTTAGGGTCCGCATTGTTAGTAAATTGGGTATTCTTCCACTCGGATGGTTTCGGGACAGCGGATCGGGAGCGATCAAAAAACGGATGACGAACGACCTAGAAGAAATGCACCAGCTGATTGCCCATGCTCTTGGAGAATTAGTCGGAGCCGGTGTAGCGATGATCGTAGGATTTACTTATTTGTTACTGGTGGATTGGCAAATGAGCTTGATTACGATGGCTGTGCTGCTCGTTATGGTGGTGTCCTACCGGATCGCGATGCGTTCCGTAACCACCCATATGACCCGACTGCTGAACGCTGAAGGCGGATCAGTGCAGCAGCGTGGAATATGCAGATGGGATCGAGGTGGTTAAAGCGTTCGGCAAAGGCGGACGAATGATGGAGCGCTTCGCGACTGCGTGAAGGAGCATACCCACGCGATGCTCGCTTGGGTGACGGAAACAAAGTACAGTTCCGCTGCTTCACGTCTGTTTTCTTCGGAGATGACGGTGCTCGGTGTTGTCATGATTGCCGGGCTGGCACTCGTGGCCGCTGGCCATTTAACGATGGCTAACCTGCTGCCGTTTTTGATCATTGGTGTTGGCCTTCCAACCTCGATTACACCGGCGATCCAAGGGGGGCAGGGAATCCGAAAGGGCCGGGTGGCTGCCAGTAACATTGAAGAACTGTTGAACAGGAAAGCCCTGCCGGAACCGGGACAGCCTAAGCAGCCTGAAGGATACAGTGTAGAATTGGACAACGTTTCTTTCTCTTATGACGGGATAACCCAAGCCATAAAGGGAATTAATGCAGTATGTAGTCCCGGCACAGTGACCGCGCTCGTCGGTCCTTCGGGAGCAGGTAAAACAACACTGGCCAGCCTGCTTCCCCGCTTCTATGACGTGACGAGTGGTGCGATACGTATCGGTGGAGTGGACGTTCGCGATATGACCTCGGACATGCTGTTGTCCTCGATGTCGCTCGTCTTTCAGGATGTTGTGCTGCTACGTGATACGGTGTCGGAAAATATTCGTATCGGATGTCCACATGCCAGTGACGATGATGTGCGTGAAGCTGCCAAGCAGCGCACATTCATCATGTGATCGAGGAGCTGCCCCAAGGCTATGATACAGTTCTCGGCAGTGGCAGCGGAGGGTTGTCTGGCGGCGAGAAGCAGCGACTTACCATTGCCCGGGCGATTTTATCCGGAGCGCCTATCGTTGTTCTTGATGAGGCGACCGCCTCACTTGATCCTGACGGGGAAACCGCTGTTCAGGAAGCGATTGCCCAACTTGCCGCAGGCAAGACGGTGATCGTGATCGCTCACCGACTGCATACGATCCGAAATGCGGACCAGATTATCGCATTAGATCAAGGAAAATTAGCGGAGAAAGGCACCCACAACGAGTTGCTTGCCCGCAAAGGATTATATTCCCGCATGTGGGCAGCTCAGCAGAAAGGAGAATCCGAATGATTCGCAAACTGTACCGGCTTTGGTCGGATCGTGGAATACTGATGCGGTTGGGATCTCTGCATGCTGTTTTGGCAGTTTTGCAAGGTTTGCTGCTGGGGTTGCTTGTGCCGATTTTGAGGGCATTGCTGCAAGCAGAGCCTGATTTTCAAGCAGCGGCTCCATGGTTGATTGTCGGATTAATCGGTCTTGTCGCTTACTGGATTCTAACTATTATCGCAACGCCTGTCGGATTTTCGGCCAGCATGGATCTTGCTGCAGCACTGCGTCATCATCTTATGAACTATGTATCTACCTTGCCCCTGGGCTGGTTCACAGCAACCAACAAGGCAAGGCTTGCTCGTGCTGTAACCGCAGATGCCGGTAATATAGCACAGCTGGCTGTTGTCATCGGCGCACCGGCTATCGTTTCTATGCTGGTCCCGCTGACGATCATTGGCGTTGTCTGGTTGATCGATTGGAGAGTGGCTCTCGTTTTCCTCGCCATCATCCCGATTGCGCTAATTACGCTGCGGCGTGCAGGTTGGATTGCTTCGGAAGCCGATATTGAACTTGAAGAGGCCGCTGCGGAAATTGCCGGCCGAGCGATTGAGCTAGGTCAATCGCAGACGGTATTACGAGCAGCAGGACAGGGCAGATCAGGAAGCGCGCGCATGCGTGAAGCGCTGGATGAACACCGGGCATCTTACCGACGAGGCCTCCGCCGTTCCATGATACCGGATTTGACCTATACAGCGGTTGTTTTGGGTGGGTTTATTGCCATCCTGGTACTCACCGTGCAACTGCTGCTGGCAGGAACGCTCACTTTTACCGATACGCTTGTGGTGCTGGTGCTTGCCGTTCGCTTTCTGGAGCCGCTTGGGAATTTGATTGAGCTTATCGGCGCGCTGCGGGCGATGGAAAATGCTGTTGTTCGTATCCAGTCCATTCTCGATACGCCTACGCTTTCCACGGCGGTAAATGCATTAAAAGCCTTGAAACAAGCTTCCATCGAATTTGATAACGTCACCTTTTCATACGGCGACACGCCTGCATTAAGAAATGTTTCGTTCCAATGCCAACCCGGGAGCACTACAGCGCTTGTCGGGCCATCCGGTTCCGGTAAGACGACGGTCACTCGTCTTATTGCCCGTTTCTTTGACACGGATACCGGGCTCGTGCGTGTCGGAGGAAGCGATGTTCGAAAGTTGGATCCTGCTATTTTGCTAAATAATATTGCGATTGTCTTCCAAGAGGTGTATCTATTTGATTCTACGATTGAAGAGAACCTTCGACTTGCCCGCCCGGAGGCTTCACGAGAAGAACTGGATGACGCTGCTCGCGCTGCCCGGCTTGATGAAGTCATTGAGCGGCTTCCTGAAGGCTGGAACACCCGCGTCGGCGAAGGAGGATCACGACTGTCCGGCGGCGAGCGTCAACGGGTTTCGATTGCCAGAGCTTTTCTGAAGCAGTCCCGTATCGTACTGATCGATGAAGCCGCGTCAGCGCTCGATCCTGAAAATGAACGCGCTGTAAGCGACGCTATCGGCAGACTGGCAAGGATCGCAACAGGACTGTGATTGTCATTGCCCATCGCCCGGCAACACTTGCAGCAGCAGATCAAGTTGTCGCCCTGGAAGCAGGCAGGATTGCAGAAGCCGGAAAACCGATGGAGCTCCGTCAGGCGGGTGGAATTTTTGCCCGGCTTTACAGCCAGTATGAACAGGCAAGAAACTGGCATATTGCCAGACAGTCTGATCAGAACACTTAAAATCGATCGTCTAAAGGCGTCAATTGAAGAATTTTGAAAAGGGTCAGTATTGGAACTAAAGGAGGGAGAGGTTCATGAGGTCATGGGTCCAAAAGCCTGCAAAAGCACACTCCGTGAGAATGCATAGGGTTTCCGAGCCCCATCCTTATAAGGAACCGCTATACGCAAGGATGGAGCGGCTCGGGATAAAGTGTACCAAGCAACGTGCTGTCATCATAAATGTATTTGAAGTTAAAGGCGCAGGGCTTTTGACGGCAGAAGATGTGTTTTTAGCGGCTAAGCGAAAGCTTCCCAGAATAGGAATAGCAACTGTTTATCGTACCTTGGAACTGTGTGTTCAAGTACGTTTACTACGAAAAATATTTAATGACCGAACAGCTAGGTATTGTCTTTGTCCATTTGAAATGAAAAAAAAGTGTTCAGAAAAATTTACAGGCCGCTGTAGTACTGATTAACTAATAAAGACGAAAAGGTTACCTTAACTTTAAAGTACTCAAACCATCGTCTAGAAGAAGATGATAGAGAAAAAAAATGAAGAAAGAGGCTGAGACATAACTGGTCTTAAATCGTAAAAAAACGAGTTCGATGATGTCATCGGACTCGTTTTTTGATCGGTTCGTTTTGATAGACCTCTTGGGGAGCTTTGATGAAAAGCCCCCTTTCTTCAGTAATAGGAACCATGATATTGACGTCATTCAAGGTCGACGCACAAATAAATGATTTTAACCCGGCAGCCCTGTGGACAAGAAGGGCTGCCTTTGAATATTAGGCTCCAGGCGTTCCATCCCGTGCAAGTATTTCTGCAAAGCCTGCGGAATCCGAATGGAGCCGTCTTCCTGCTGGTGATTCTCCAGCAGTGGGATCAATATACGGGGCGAAGCGATAGCAGTATTGTTCAGAGTATAGCAAAATTGCGTCTTGCCGTCTGCGTTCCGATACCGAATGTTCGACCGACGGGCTTGAAAGTCCAGCAGGTTGGAGGCGGAATGAGTCTCGCCATACGCTTGCCGGCTCGGCATCCATGTTTCGATGTCCCATTGTTTGTAAGTTTTTTGGGACATGTCGCCGGTGCATACGGTCATGATGCGATAAGGCAGCTCCAGCAGCGATAGAATCTCCTCTGCATTGGCCGTGATCTCTTGAAAGAGCTGTTCCGATGTATCCAAATTAGCTTCACACAGAATCACTTGCTCAACCTTTGAAAACTGATGCAACCGGTACAGGCCATGAACGTCTTTCCCTGCCGATCCCACCTCATTGCGGAAACAGGTAGAGACGGCAGTAAGTCTAATGGGCTCGGTGACGTCCACGATTTCGTGATCGTAGTACGACACAAGCGGCACCTCCGATGTACCGACAAGCCATTTATCCTCTTCTGCCATCTTGAACGTTTGACCTTGACTGAGCGGGAAGTGTGCGGTATTCAGCAAGGCCTCTGTCCGGACCATGAGCGGTACCTCGAGCAGTGTGAACCCTCTCTGGACCAACACGTCAAGGGCCAGCTGCTGTACCGCCCGGTGCAAGCTCGCTCCCATACCTGTCAGATAATAATTCCGGCTGCCGGCGGTCTTGACGCCGCGGGGGATATCGATCATCTGATGGAGCTCTCCAAGCGTTACATGATCTTTGGGTTCGAAAGCAAACTCCGTTGGTTCGCCCATCCGTTTAACCTCCACATTGTCATGATCGGAGCCACCCTTAGGTGTATCCGGCGACACCACGTTAGGTACATAGAGCATAAGCTGTTTAAAATGGCTTTCGACTACTTTATGCTCATCTTCAATTGTGCTCAAGCGTTGATTGATTTCTTTTACGCGTTGTTTGCTACGGTCAGCTTTCTCACTCTCATTGCTCCGCAGCAATCCACTGATTTCCTGACTTAGCCGATTACGATCTTGCCGCATCTGTTCCAACTGGTGGAGCAAGGACCGCCGTCTGTCATCGTATTCGACTAATTGAGAGACTGTGACGGGAATCCCCTTTTGGTCCGCGATAGCTTGCACTTCCGCTTGGTTTTGTCTGATCCATTTGATATCCAACATGGCAACGCACTCCTTTTAATGAGAATACAAAAAGCGCTCTTGTCCGATTGGGACGAAGAGCGCTATTCTCGCGGTGCCACCCAAATTGATCGAACAGCATCACTGTCCAATCCCCTTAGTTCCGCGGTAACGGGCGGGTCCGGTTAACTTAGGGGGAACGGTTTCCCCTTGACGAAAACGCCTCCGAGTTGGATTCTCTTCATCAGCCTGATTTCGTTATTATTATATTATAGTATAGCTCATACTGCTCATGATATTCAAGGCTTAATGATGATAGACTTATTGAATCGATTTTATATCTCACGATCAGACTGTTAACTGTAAGCGAAACCTCCTCACAATCTCACACTTGAAGTTTCACAAAGAGGGGGGAGGAAATGCCCTGAGGGGAAACAACCACCCAAGTTATGTTATCTTAAATTTCGGTGCTTCATTTGGGATTATATTTGGCAAGAGGAAGGATTATGAATGTCTTCCTCACCTACTTTGCGCATCTTACCGGTACCCTTTAGCATCTGCAGGCTTGCCTGCATCCTGAACTTCGACGATGTAGCGCCAAGCATCCGGCCGTGAGCCGTCGATATCCGTTATCCCGTATTCGTTGGCAAGCTCACCGCTTGATGTAGATTGTCCGCTCCAGCGAGCGGCTTGTGAATCATTAGCCAATGCCGCGATCCCACGACCAATGAAGCGCGGCGTTTCCGAAATGATGAAATGCGGTTCGCGGGCGAGCGCATCTCTCCAATTTGCTTCGGTTACGCCATACTCCTCCAGCATGATTTCTGAGCGAAGCCAGCCCGGCGATACGGAAAGGGCGGTTCCCTGGTAGGGAGAGAGTTCATGCGCCAAAGACTTGGCCATTCGAATGACGGAGGTCTTCGCTAAATCGTAAAATAGCGACAATCGGTAGTTTGTTTCATTATAGGCTCTCGTGCCGTCCGTGACTTCCACAACCAGTCCGTGCGGTTTGCGGATTAGCAGCGGCAGCGCGTAGTGGCTTGTAATGATATGGGTATCAATGGCCAAATGCAGCATGCGCAACCCGTTTTCCAACGAATGCTCCCATACAGGAACATTCCACTCCACCATATATTCGCCGCCCCAAATATCATTGACCAAAATGTCCAATTGACCTTGTTCGCGTTCGATTCGTTCGATTAAAGCCTGAACCTGAACAGGATCGAGGTGATCGACCTGTACTGCAATTCCGGTACCGCCAGCCTGATCAACCAGTTCAGCAGTTTCTTCAATGGTTTCCGGACGATTGTATTCAGAGGGACTCATCCGTGTTGTACGACCAGTCACGTAGACGGTTGCACCTGCTGCCCCTAATTCAGTTGCGATACCTCTGCCTGCGCCCCGGGTTCCTCCAGCAACCAAAGCCACTTTCCCTGATAAAGGTTTCATCATTTGTCACCCTTTTTTTTCTTATGATCGATTTCATTAACACTAACTCTTTTTTAGATTTAAATAGTAGTCTCTTGTACTTTTATCAAACTTCTCGATTGCGTATCTTAAAGTAATTCTAGGCATGGTGCGAGCATGCTTATTCAGGAAAGACTTCAGCTTGTTTTCGTCTTTTTTTGCCGGCTTCACGAATGAAACTGCCAACGGCCTTGTTGATCAATTCCTCTGGATCGTTTATTAGTATTTCAGCGATGGCAAAGGTGTCCTCGGTGTTTCCCTGTTTGATAAGGCTATATGTACTTACCATAGCTGTCCTTCGTTCCCAAATATTAGAGGAGTGTGCCATCTCGTACAATTTATCCTTCGGTTTATCCAGCAAATAGTTCCCGACTACAGAAGGAGCGCACGATCGACGAAGTCCCAGTTATTGATCCGATCATGCCTTCCGATGTACAGTTCGTACAATGCTTGCCTGTGGTCGTCGGGAAGTTTCTTTGTCTTAGCTTGAAAATCCATAATACTCACGGCGCCCATTCTCACTTCATAATAATCGCTTTCCAAGAGCAACTCGATTTCCGTTAAAGGCATATTCATAAATTGTTTTGCAATTTGAAACACCGTACGCATGTTAAGACCCAAGGCCTTCGTGTTTTCATCTGAACCTTTAAAAAAACTTTTTCATTTTTTTCGATTTTCGCTTCATTTTGATGTTGCTGTAACTCATGTATAAAGCGTTCAGCAGTAAGATTGTCCATGATTTCAAAACTCCTTTCGATTGGTGGAATAATAGTATAGCATACTAATGATTTCCATATTTCTTTTAGATTGCTGCAATTTAGGAAATCCCTCTTTAAGATAAATGAGGACAGCGAGCCATCAATTGCTTCTTGATTTGCTCAGGCTGTTTGGTTTCAACAATTATACGCTGGTACAAAGACGAAGAATCCAATTCAAGGATCACGACTGAATGTCGTTTCGAATAGGCCATGAAGGTCCGTTTTCCATTATGGAAGAAGCGTCCTGTCCGGTAGAAGGGCAGTGAGACACCTCCAGTTGGCAATGCTGTAACGCTCTCATGGAATGGTCCTGTCTGTACGGACATAATTGCGATATAAGGAATTGTCAAATTGCGCTTGAAACCTGTAATGGCTGCTATTCCTGAAAACGTCAAGACGACATCAGTAGGGTCGAAATGAAATTCAGTATTCATCGTTATTCTCCTTTACTTGTTGGTTTTTGACGTTGTGGGATCATCATAGAAGCAAATAGACGCGTTTTTCTCTCAGGTGTTGGCTTGTTCGCCGCAGCCTTCTCCAACAGTTTATTGATACCGGCAACAAATGACGCGAATTCTTCATCCGACATATGGAGTGGCGCATTCCAGTAGCCGAAGCCATCCGTCTCATAGTACTCCGCCGGTGTTTTGCTCAGATAAGCGGTTGCTTGTTGCAGGAGATTGGCATGGAAGACGGAGAAGTACCGCATATGGTCCTCCTGAGAAGCCGAGTATGCTTCACTCTCCGAAATAGACAAGTTTTCTTTCACGGCAGCATAGACGCGTTCTTCTTGACCGTGTATCTTGTTAACCTGGACGACTTCAATCAAGTGTGACTCCAACATGAGCTTCATATGGCGGTACAGGGTCGCTTGCGGCACGTCTCCAAGTACTTCCGCCAATTGTAAAATCGTCTGAGGCTCTTCTGCAAGCAACTGCTGAATAATACGCATGCGTACGGGATGGAGTAGTAAATCGGTTTTTTTCATAGACAACCTCTCGTTTTTATAATAACAGCTTAACATGTTATTATTATTTTATAAAATGATAATAGCATGACTAATCTTTGATTGCAAAAATCTCGAATGAATGGATAATAAATGAAAGTAGGGATGATTATGATTTTAGAACAAAAGAAAAAATTGATGGAGAGACGATGGTTTCAAGTCTTTCTCATTCTGATGCTGGTGGTAGTTGTATTAGGAAGTGCAGGTTTCTACTACCAACATCAGAGCTTGAAGGCCGATGCGATCCAATATCCGCCAGTAGGCGAAATGGTTGAGCTTGAAGGAAAACAGATGCATGTGTACGCACAAGGTGAAGGGGATATTACCATTGTGATGGCTTCGGGGCATGGTACGGAAAATCCGTATGTGGATTTCTATCCGCTGCATGAGAAACTCTCTGAGCAGGCCAGGGTGGTCATTTATGATCGATTTGGTTATGGCTGGAGTGATCAAACATCGGTTCCAAGGGATATCGACACTATTACGCAAGAATTGTCCACCTCCCTGCGTGAGAGAGGAGAGAAGGGGCCTTATCTGTTCGTTGCGCACTCAATTGCATCTCTGGAGGCTATTCGCTTTGCCCAAACGCATCCAGATGAAGTCGCAGGTATTGTTCTGCTTGATGCAGGCAATCCGGCATTTTACGAGACCTATCATACACCTTCCAAGGCAATGCAGAAGTTCATGCAAACGTTGAAAACCAGCGGAGTTCTGCGTATTCTGTCCCAGGTTGAGTCTGTTGCCGATACCTTACTGGAGCCGGAAGAGGGTTACGGGCAACATATACCTGAGCCGCTCAAAAACATACAGCTTGCGATGCTATTAAAGAATTTTTCAAATGACACAGTCATTGACGAAATGCTGCACCTGCAGTCAAATGCCAAAAAAGTGGTTGATGGCGGTCATCTTGGCGGTTTACCACTAATCTGGTTCACAGCGGGAAGCAATCAGCAAGCGATCGAGGGGTGGTCAGAGTCTCAGGAAGAATTGGCAGAATGGTCTACAAACCATAAACAAGTTATCTTAGATGGTGCGGGACATTATGTGCATCACCATGAACCAGGACTTATTATCGAGGAAATTTCAAGTTTGGTAGAGCTTTTGCGTCAAAATTGAACTGGAATAATTCATATTTCAATATTTGAATAAGAAAGAAATGTTTGTACATGGTTGTGATTTTAGCTTGAGCCTTTCTTTGTTCATTCAGTGATAGGTGGATTAAAGGTCATAGAGGCTGTTCCCCGAATAAAATGTTTTGACTTAACTTTTGAAGAGAGAAGGACATTAAATTTTCAAGCACGGATAATCTCACCACATAGAGAGGGAAATCTTTACAGTGTTTCAGAGAAGAATTCTGGGCTCACAGAAATCAAAGCGGCTTTGGAGATTAACTGATCTTTGCTCAGCGGTCTATCCATCAGGTACAGAGCCTATTCGTTAAACAAGTGAGTGAAACTGGCTTAAATCATGGAAGTGGGCAGATAGTATTGCTGAAGCAATTAAATAATTTGCGAAAATAAGATGATGCGTTTCAAGTGATTTTGCACACTGAAAGCGCCTATTTTTACTCGGAAAAGTCGTTTTAAGAGCTTCTAGTTACGGTGTGCTATAATATTGTTAATCGTCAGAACGGAGGAGCCTTATTGAAAATAAAAGTAATTGTCGCCGATGACAACTCCCTTATTCGTGAAGGGATGAAAATCATTTTATCCACGTTTGAGGAATTTGAGGTGCTTGCGACGGTTATCGATGGGCAGGAAGCCGTCAAGTATTGTGAGCAGTATACGGTGGATGTCGCTCTGCTTGATGTTCGTATGCCGGAAATGAATGGACTGGAAGCGACAAAGCTTATCCGGGAACGCACTTCCGCTAAATGTTTAATATTGACCACGTTTGATGATGATGCTTTCATTGAGGATGCATTAAAATATGGTGCTAGCGGATATTTGCTAAAAAATAACGATCCTGAAAAAATACGAGATGCGATCAAAACAGTATACAACGGCCACCATGTGCTACAAGATACGGTGTTGGATAAGATGAGATCCGGATTTAGCCTTATCCCAAAATAACGATCGGCTTCGGGATATAGAGTACAACTTCGACAGCCGCCCATTCACCGAGAGAGAGCTGAAGATTATGGCTTTGATCGCCAAGGGACTGACCAACAGGGAAGTCGCAGAAAAGCTGTTTCTTTCTGAAGGAACCGTTGCCAACCATATCACTTCTATATTGGGCAAGACCGGGTTTACGCATCGCACCCAAATCGCTATTTATTATTTGACCGGGGAAGTAAGTAGATGAAGCATAATCGGATGGAATTGTGGATCATTAGCCTCAAGGTCATACTGCTGCTTTATGCGATCGTTTCGTTCATTATGTCCGGCGCTGCTGTATCGCCATGGATGACGCTGTTTATCCTCACCTATGTATGTTTGAATATTTCCTTTCATTTGATCGGGAGACGCCTGAAACTCGTCTTGATTACTTGTTCCATCGCTGTTTTGGTCGTTTTCCATTACGCTCTGTATCCCCTGTTGGTTGTGCTTATTCCTGTTAATTTGTATGAATTGGCGGGACATTTGTTTCGGAGCCATTGGATCAGAGCCGCTATTGTGTTAGTGCCTCTCGGTGTCTTGCCCAGCGAATTAATTCTGGACTACGGACTGTTTGCCGCGATTAGCTTTGTCTTTTTGACGATGTTAAATATTTACGAAAGCAAGGTGGAGTATTTATCTGATGAAACGGACCGGATGAGAAATGATGCACATCAGCTAACCTTGCGCTTGGCAAAAATGAAGAGTTTATGAGACAAGCGGAGCATGCTTATAAACTGGAGGAACGCAACCGATTGTCGCAAGAGATTCACGATCAAATCGGCCATTCCATGTCAGGAGCTTTGATTCAAATGGAAGCAGCGAAGCGGCTGATGGAAAATGATCCACCAAAATCGGCGGAACTGCTGCAAAATGCGATCCATATCTCAAAAGAAGGCATTGAACGCATTCGTCTCGTGCTCAAAAATATGAAGCCACTCACGGAACAGCTTGGACTGCGCCGCATGAAACGGCTCACCGAGCAATTTTCCGCAATGCAACCGTTTCGAATCTTTTTGACATATGAAGGGAATCTCGATATGATTGCTCCGATTCACTGGAAGATCTTTGAGGAAAACATGATGGAATCGTTAACAAATACGATGAAATATGCGCGATCCAGCGTCGTGACGGTCCACATTCAAGTGTTGAATACGATGATTAAATGTAGGATCTCCGATAACGGCAAAGGAAAAAGGCAAGTAATCAAAGGAATGGGTATCATCGGTATGGAAGAAAGGGCTGCCATCGTCGGAGGAACGGTTATTGTCGACGGATCAAATGGTTTTTCGGTAACAACACTACTCCCATATGAAAAAAAGTGAAGAATCTCATGGGTAAGGATGAACTTGTGCACTAGTGCAGGTACATCCTTTTTTTATATGATAACCCTATACGTTGAGGGGAGGATGCACGGATGAATGTGCTTGAAATTGAGAAATTGACGAAAAAGTTCGGTGATTTTATTGCCGTAGATCATATTTCCTTCTCGGTAAAGGAGGGAGAAATTTTCGGTTTCCTCGGTCCGAACGGAGCCGGAAAAAGTACGACCATTCATATGATCGTCTCACTGCTAACCGTTACGAACGGGACGATTAAGCTGATGGGAAAGGATATCGCCAAGTTTCGCAAATTTGCCAAGGAGAACATCGGCATTGTTCCTCAGGAACTGGCTATTTATGAGAACATGAGCGCTTATGAAAATGTATTCTTTTTTGCCGGGTTGTACGGATTAAGGGGTGACAAATTAAAAAAGAGTGTGGCAAAGGCGCTCGACTTTGTCGGACTTACGGATAAGCAGCATGTTTATCCGGAAAAGTTTTCTGGCGGCATGAAGAGAAGACTGAATATTGCCTGCGCCATCGCCCATCAGCCTAAATTGATCATTATGGATGAACCGACGGCAGGAATTGATCCACAAACGAGAAACTACATTCTCCAATCTGTGAAAAAAATTGAAAGAAGAGGGCTGTACGATTATTTATACAAGCCATTACATGGATGAAATAGAGGAAATATGCTCACATATCGCGATTATTGATCATGGGAAAATTATCGCGGAAGGGACCAAAGAACAGCTCAAAAGCATTATTACAGAACACAATCAAATTGAAATCGAGGTCAGGTCTGCGGAGCACTTTAGTGTAGAAAAATTGCAGGATATTGTCGGGGTAAACACTGCTCATATGACCGATGACAAAGTCATCATCAGTACGGATGCGGAAGTGAACAACATGAATGACATTATTAGAGCGTTAATCAGTGGAAATGTGAAAATACTTTCTGTCAAGACGACTCAGCCTGATCTGGAAACAGTTTTTTTTGACGCTGACAGGTCGAAGTTTGCGCGAATAAAAAATGATAAACAGGAAGTTAGGGAGGTGCAACCGTTGAAGATTTTACGAATCGCACTGAAGGAGCTAAAAGCGTTTCGCGATCCGAAAATATTAGTATTTATGCTGGCTACTCCCCTTTTGCTTATGTTTATTTTGGGGACAGTGCTTAGCAATGCCTTTGATAGCAGCGCAGAGATAAATGAAATACGGCTGCTTGCTCAGCTTGAAACAGGTGACAGCATGCTTCAGGAATCTTGGGAGTCCTTTGTTCGAGAATCGGGGCAGGCTGGGATTGTTTTTGAACAAGCAGGGAGCTATGAAGCAGCCGTACAGGATGTACAGAACGGTCGTTACACCGGGTATGTGACCATTTCTAGCGACGGGATCGAATATTATGGCAGTGATCGCAGTGAACTTGAAAGTAGTATTGTTAAGGGAATGCTTACCGCATTTGCTAGGGGATACAACCTTGAAACCGTGGTTACAGTGGACGATGCGGTAACGCAAAGCATAGACAATGCAATGAATTATGTAGAGGAGGTCTCCGTACATGCCGACAGGCAGCCGGGTGCAATGGATTATTATGCGATCACTATGACAACATTAATCATCCTCTTTAGTGCTTTGACGGCCGGGCAGCTAATGGAGAGCGAGCGAAAGCGAAATACAGCGATGCGGCTGTTGGCAGCACCTGTGACCAGGCTGCAAATCTTTATCGGTAAAATTGCCGGAACGTTTTTCTTGAACGCCCTGTTTGTTATCATTATTGTCTTTTTTTAGCTCGATGATGTTCGAAGCGTATTGGGGTGAGCGGCTTGCTGTGGTGTTTGCTGTCTTCTTCTCGCAAATTCTATTTTCTCTTTCGCTCGGAATCGGACTTGGCTATTTGCTCAAAGGCAGCGCATCTGGCGTGGTGCTTATGATCATCGTTCAGCTGGAAGCTTTTTTCGGCGGGGCCTATTTTGCTATTCACGATGCAGGTGGCTTTCTAGGTGTGCTGGCGAATATGTCACCGCTTGGCAGGACGAATCAGGCGATTTTCCAAACGATTTACACAGAAGCGACTTCTGCTGCCAATCAGGCCATGCTGTTGAATATTTGCGGTGCCGCATTGTTATTAGTTGCAACCACATATTTATTGCGTCGACGGGAGGGGCTATAAATTGGAACAAACGATTTGGCTTGTTCGTAAAACGATAATAACCACATTTAAGAATTTTCGAAGCTGGCTGCTTTACTTGTTGCTGCCTGTCATCGGTATTGTACTTGCCTCGCTTATGTTTGCAAATTCGCCAAGCAGTGAATTGTACATTGGAATCGTCAATCAAGATGGCGAGCAAGAACTAACGAAAGATGCCATCGCCTTCATAGACAACCTGGATAATGTTTCTACAGAAATCATCAGTGAGTCGGAAATAAACGAACGTCTTGTTGCAGGAGAACAGGATGCTATACTCGTTTTACCAGAAGGATTTGCCGGGAATTTGAGCAGTGGTCATCCCAAAACGCCCGAATCGTATCGATTCAAGGTGAGGTGGTCACGTCATATGTCAAGTCGTATGTCAACATGTGGATCGACAGTATTGCGGCTATAGGTGACGCGGCGCAAGGAGAGGAAGGTTTCAGGGGGTTGTATGAACAATATAAAGAAAGTAATTTTCAATTGTCCACTGTACAAATTGAAGATCAATCCGTGCCGAACAACATGTCCAAACAGTCGATTGGTTATCTGCTTATTTTAATGATGTTTTCTGCAGTCAGTTTATCCGGTATGATGCTCAAGGAAAAAGAAAACCGAACTTATCAGCGGCTGCTGTGTGCGCCTGTGACGGGCAGTATGTATACAGCATCCAATATGCTTGTTAACATGCTGGTCATGATGCTTCAAATTGCAGTGACATTGCTCGTTATGATTGTTTTTTTTCAAATGAGCCCGGGCATATCGGCTTGGCTGCTGTTTATCGTTCTGGTGTTTTTTGCCTGGTAGCGGTGAGCTTGTCTCTCATGATCGTTGCACTGGCGGACAATTCGATGAAGCCAACGCCTGGCAGACCTTGATCATTATTCCTACCAGTCTTTTGGCCGGATGCATGTTTCCGGTAGAGGTCATGCCAACTTACATGCAAAGTATCGCAGAATTTTTGCCGCAATATTGGCTCCTTGAAACGATTGGTCAACTGCAGGAGGGCGGTATGCTGAGTGATGTCTTGTTGAACCTTGTTATTTTGCTGGCCTTCGCATTGATGTTCTTCCTGATCGCCGCATACAAGTTCAGCAGAAGCCGGGAGTTAAAAAAACTTTTACTGATTCTCGCCATGGTCATCCGTTTGATCACCGTGGGGATTATTCTAATGTAAGTTGACAAAAAGTCTATAGGTGCTATACACTTTTGTTAGTAATTAGTAAGTTTTGGGAGGGAACTCTTTTGATCAAGGCAGGGAAATGGCTGTTTTTTTTCTTATTGTTTTAATGATTTTAGCGTCATGTGCATCGTATTTGGAGGCTGAACCTGAAGAAAAAGAATTTGAATTTGATGGCAAGAGCTTGAACGTTATCCAGAATAGTATTCCAACTGATCTTTTTGCTGAAGAACGTGAGAATGTGAAAGTAGTAAGAAAGCTGCACGTTAAAAGTGGATCGGCTGACACCGATTGGAGCTTGGAGGAAAATACTTTGAATCTAAAAGCCAGCTGTTTTGGTTTAGCTAATTGTGATGCCCGATACGAGGTTTATGTTCCTCTTGATGTAGAGGTTCTCCGCAATGGAAAGCCGACTCAGCTTACTGGAAAAGCCGAGTGATGGAACGATTAAAAAAATAGATGTTGTTTTTAAAAATCAAAGGAATTAGGAGTTTTTAATCGTATGAATTTTAGAAAATTGGCATTACTTTCAGCTGTGTTATTTCTTTTCCTGACTGCATGCAGTAATGATGATAACCTTGAATCAAATAATGCTGATGTGTCTCCTGTTCATACAAATCAAAACATGGAAAATGAAGAGCAGGATGAAGCTATCGATAGCAGCAAAAATGAAAGCACAGACGGCAACTCCAATGAAAATGCAGATGTTGAGCCTATCGAAATACTAAATTTTATTACAATTACTGATGGAGACAAACTGGATTTACCTGATGTCGTGGGAACCCTAAACAACAGAGATATTTCAAAGGAAGAGCTGGATAGGAGTCTGCTTCAGGAAATATATCAGGGGAACGTATCGCAAACGTTGACTCAAGCCGAACTGGCAGAAGCTTATCAGCAAGCTTTCAATGCTCATATTGGTAACCTTCTTTTTGAAGAGGCGCTTAATGACTATGATTACAATCCTACGGAGGAAGAAATTGAAGCATATATTTCTGATTTAGCTGAAGTTCTAGGAGATGGCGTATTCGAAAGAGCCGATTCTGAAGTTAGAGAAATTGGGATAAACGGGGTGAAACTGCAGCAGCAGCTCGATGAGCATACAGAAGAGGTTGCCGAGCAGGAAGTTCGAGAAAGATATGACGAAATGCTAGAGGATAGGGAATTGCTGCCTTACGAAGACATTAAAGAAGATATCAAGCGAATTATGGAGTATGAGCGGCAAGAAGAAACCCAAAATGAACTCATTTCAAGCTACAGGAAGAATGCGAAAATACAAAGTTATCTTGAATAATTTGAAAAAAAAGATAAGACGTTCACCGCCTTTTACAGAAAGCGGTGAACTTTTTACTGAAACGATTTCAAAATCGAACATAGCGTTCAATATACAACGTACAGTCAAACTAAAATAAGAGAAAGAGGCTAAAATAGATGGCTCGAACAGAACGGATAGAACCCCAAAATGAAAGATTGAGAAAGAAAAGAAGGTGGCCGCGCATACCTACCACTTTAACATTCCGATGGAAAGGAGCCATCCTCGCACTATTTGCAGCTGTTGGATTGATATATTTGATCAACAGTTTTAACTGGATAGGTTCTCGCGGATTATGGGATACCTTGACTGGAACGATGGTTTCCATTATAGCTGTTGTCCTGATTACAGGGTTTTTAGCTGGCATATTCCATCTTATCAAACGCCTTCCCACTCGTTACGTCTGGACCGCTCTGGCTTCTTTGATCTTACTAGTCATCTGCTTTATCAATACATTAGAAATAGGATTGGTCCTTGCTTTGTGCACGATTATTGCACTCACTATCCTGGGAGCACTGTTGTATGGATGGAGTACAAGGCAATACGCAGGGGACAAATTAAAGTCAAAGATCGCTTTGGTATGCTTGGGAAGTTTGACAATACTTTTTTTAGGTACAGGAGGACATTGGCTGCTTCACAGCGGCAATCCCGATCTTCCCTTGCCGTACCGACTGCAAACGATGAAAGCTGACGACCGCTATGCAGCTTCAATGGACAATCCAGCACAACGGGGTGAATACGAGGTCCGCTTCGTGACATATGGCAGTGAAAACAATTATCGTGACGATTTTAACCGATTAGACTCGCTTTTGACGGAATCGGTGAATGGTTCAGCTTTTGTAGACAATTGGTCCAAAAGCAGGGAGAAAACATTTGGTTTCGGACCCGAACAGATGCCGCTGAACGGCCTCGTCTGGTATCCGGATGGGGAAGGAACGTTTCCCTTGGTGATTGCTGTTCATGGCAATCATATTGCTACGGAGTATTCCGACTGGGGTTATGAATATTTGGGAACGCTGTTTGCCAGCAAAGGGTATATCTTTGTATCTATCGACCAAAATTTTCTCAATGCTTCTCCTTATGATGATTTGCTCATTTTCAACTCGCTGGAGAATGAAAATCCGGCAAGGGGATGGCTAATGCTCGAACATTTGAAGCTTTGGGAAGAGTGGAGCGAAACACAAGAACACCCCTTTTTCGAAAAGTCGATATGAGTCGGATCGCCTTAATCGGTCATTCTCGCGGTGCTGAAGGGATTACCTCTGCGGCTGCTTTTAACAAAATGTCAGCTTATCCGGAGGATGCCACCATAAAATTTGATTACGGCTACGATATCCGCTCATTAATAGCGATAGCGGGCACGGATGGATTGTACAAGCCTGCCGGGCAGTCATTGATTTTGGAGGATGTTAACTATCTCGCCCTGCATGGTGCTCATGATATGGACGTGAGCTCATTCAGAACGGCAAGCCAATTTCATCGAATTGATTTTACGGGGGACACTGATTATTTCAAGTCTTCGGTATATATTTACGGAGCCAATCATGGACAATTCAACACTGAATGGGGAAGGCGTGACAGCATCGGCTTGAGCAATAACGTGTTCAATATTGCCCAGCTCATACCAGAGGAAGATCAGCTGGAAGCTGCGAAGGTGCTGATTTCCTCATTTTTGGACGCGACACTTAAAAAAGATCATGAACTTCGTGATGTGTTTCAGGATCTTGGCTATGCTCGCGATTGGCTTCCTGATACGATGTATATTTCTAATTATTGGGATTCTAATACCACTTTAATCGGAAACTTTGAAGAAGATGCAGACCCGGGTACGACTACTTTACCTGGCGGAAAGCTTGTCGGAGAGAATTTAACGCTGTGGTCGGAGGAAAGGGTGAACATGAAATTTTCTCCTGATTTGTACAGTGCAGTTCAGCTCGGATGGGACTCATCCACAGGGGAAGTTGCGCGGTTTACCGTTCATTTGGAGGATGCCGAAATAGAAGCAGGAGAAAATAGCGATATCGTTTTTTCACTTGCGGACAGCAGACTTGATGCCACTATGGGTGAAGGGGAAGCATTGATTGATTTGACGATTGCGGTTAAGGATCGACAAGACAATGAAGCAGTCCTGCTGCTAAGCAGCGAGTTGTATTTGCTACCGATGCTGGAGGGAAACATCCTCAAATTTCCGTTCACTTCTTTCAGTCCAACGAAGGAACCGATATTTCAAAACTATTCGGTTGCCATGAGTGATTTGCAAAAAAATAATCCAGTTTTTGAACCGGCGGAAATAAATGAAATTAGCTTTGTATTTGATCAAACACCGGTAGGCAGTGTATATCTTAAAGAAATTGGCATCAGAACGATGGATAATGACTGAAGAAACCAAAGCGTCATAAGAACCTTTAAAAACGTCTTCTGAGCTAGTGATGAACTTATTTAACAAAGACTCCTGGCGGTGCTATTCGTAGCATACTACCAACAGCGGAAGTTATCTGGTCCGATTTTCTTACAAAGCTATTATAAGAGCAATGTCCCACCCAGGAGCTTGTTGGATTAAAACAAACTCGGTCGCTTCGCCGAAGGCTGAGTTTTCAAGAGGCGTATGCTTTTCCAGGCGATTTGTCCAGAGCGAGAACACCGCGTCATCTGGCCGGAACCATCGCCGGACTCGGCTTGACGGTCAACATTCTCATCAAAAACGCAGGCTTTGGCACGCGCGGCCGCTTTGAGGATATGGATTCGAAGCGCAATCAGGAAGGTTATGTTGAACACTGCTGCGCTTGTCGACCTGTCTATCATTTTCTACCGGCATGCTTAAGCGCAAGGTCGAATTGTCGTAAACATGGCTCGGTGACCGCGTTTGTACCCTCTTGTCGCCTCTTGTTGTTTCATTGGAAAAGACTCCCGAGGGTTTAGCAGTGTTCCGAAAAGATACTGGCATGATATACATAGAGGCACACTAGACAGTGTGAAATCGTCGTTAAATTAGTAATCCTGATTTTTGGTCTGCAAGAAATGATCTAACAATTCTATGAAGATGACTTTATGTCAATATTTTTGAAAATCCCCTCTTCTGTTCTTCGGTAGTAAACCCACTATTTTCAACATGAGACCAGTTTTTCTTTTCTAAGTAATCAAACGTTTGTTTAATGAAATAGCATAAATTATACTACTTTTCCCTTTATATTAATGATAGACAGTAATCGTCTTATCCTCATGTCGTATCAAGTAAACATGCATCTTCGCCCATTAATGTCGAAATAGTAATAAAAGTACAAATTAAAGTAATGAAGTTCAACTATGTAAGTGGCTTTGTGTTAAGCAGACTTCTCCTGCTAAACTATATCACAAGCTACAATTAGCATTCAAACTTCTTTCTCTCAAAAGAGCTCGAGAACGGTTAATTATTTGAACATGCACTTTCAATCACAACTGTCTTATCCCCTTCTAGGTCAGAGATAGCAACTTTTTTTAGCAGTGCACACAAGGGTGGTTGCAAGGAAGATAAGAAATATGCTTGTCAACCCTATTGTCCCCTAGGCAAGACTAGGAAGGAATTGCAGGAGAACATAAGGAAATGAAGAGTGATTACGACCCTTTGTATTCGCTCAAATTAAACAAGATTTTAGTTTTATCTGGTACAATGGGAACCCGTACATCCTTTCACTAGAAGGTTTTGATGCTGGCAGTGCTAAGCTTATCTTATTTAACAAAAGACATTTAACAATAAAAAAGGAGGAGCCGATGTATAATCTATTAATTGTTGATGATGAAAAGTTGACAGTAGAAGCAATTAAAAAGACACTTTTATCAGGGGAATTAGAGATTATCCAAGTCTTTAAAGCCTACTCTGGCCAAGAAGCGTTTGATTTGATAAGGAGTAATCAGATCGATATTGTGGTAAGCGATATCAAAATGCCGGGAATGAGCGGAGTTGAATTGATTAAAAAGATTCGCCATTATTCGGAAAATATTAAGTGTATTCTATTATCAGCCATGCCGAATTTACCTATGCGCAAGAAGCGATCAAAAATAAAACGTTTCATTACTTATTAAAACCCATTAGGGACGAAGAACTCATAACGACTGTTTGTGACGCAATTAATGAGCTAAAGCTTATTCATAAATATATGGATGTGGAGAACATGATCGATGAAAACAAATTTATGCTCCGCAGCGTTTTTTTTACAAGAGTTACTGCTTGGGAAGAAATATACAGATAACGAGATGATAGAAAGGTTAAAGTTGCTTGATTTGGAACTGATATCTGGTGATTTATTTTATTTATTGATGTTCCGTTTCGAGGAAAGCTTGTATCATATAGATATATTTCAACTCAGACACCTAAAAACAGTATTGAAGCCAAATGCATGGGGATTTTTGGAAATGGGTTTCATGTGTGGGTCTGTCAAGAAATTCTAGGTCATATTATTGTTTTGTTACAAAAAAAGGGACTCCATAAATGAAGGCAATCAATCGGAGGAAGGACTTCAGAAGACAATAAGGCGAAAAGCAATTCAATTTTCAAATGGCATAAATAGAATATTAACTGGCGATATTTTTGAGATTACCTATGGAACGGGTCTTTTTCCAGAAGAGATAATTCCAGTATATCAATCGAGTAGATCAGCTAAGAATGAAAAAGAGAAAAAAAACGAATCACATTTAATGAGATTAAACAATTGAACAATAATGAACAGGTGAAGCCGTTAATTGATTTATATAAGCCACCTCAATTGATTCATTTATTAGAGTCTGGTCAATGGGGGGGCGCAACCAAGAAGATTAAGAATGCTTTTAAAGAATTAGCAGAAGAATCAAGAAGTAATGAGCATACGTTGGAAGTGTTTCATATGATATCTAATTCATTTATTTACATTGCTCATAAAAATGGAAAATTGCTTAGAGATATAATAGGTGATGAGATTTACAAGATTACGAGAAGGTATTATTTTGATTCAATTAAAAGTCTAGAGGCATGGTCTCTTTCCATTGTCGAGTTGTTCAAAAATGAAGATAAGGATACACTAGATAATCGTTCAAATATAGTAAGGGATGTCCAACATTATATTGCAAGCCATTTGAATCAAGATATTTCATTGACAGCCATATCTCAGCATGTTCACTTACATCCAGTCTACTTATCAAAAATTTATAAGTTAGAAACAGGAGATGCATTAAGTGATTATATTCATCGGTTACGGATGAACAAAGCAGCTTTCCTATTAACTCATACTCGAAAAAAAATCTATGAAATAGCAGAAAATATTGGTTTTCAAAATACATCTTACTTTATTCGAGTCTTTAAAAAGTATTTTACTGTGACACCACAGGAATATAGAAATGAAGAAACACCAAACACTAATTATTCTAAATCCAAAAAGCAAAGCGCTCCGTAACACTTATGGGGCGTTTTATACGTATTGAATTAGTCTGTGAGAAGGTTAATTGAAAGCATTCTTCAAGATAAAAGCGTTTACAAAGTGGTATCATTCTTTAGATTTTATTATATTCAATAACAATTGCTCCTGTTATATTTTCAAGGGAAGACTAAATTCTTAAGGGGAGGAATAGTAGAATGGGGAAATTTTGGTTGCGCTTTATTTTGGGAGGAATGCCCATCTTATTTGTTATCGGTTGCTCGACTGACACAAATCAAAGTGAAGATTCCTTAGATCCTGAAAGTGAAGGAGCTCCCGGAAACCCAGAAGTATTGGAAGTAGGCAAATATGAAGAAGAGATTACACTTACAACAGTAAGAGGTCTTGATCCTTCTGTTGAATTTAAATGGGAGGAGACAATTGAAGAGAATGTCCATACTAAGTGGGCAAAAGAAAGACTAGGAATTAACTTAGACTATTTATGGACAACTACTACGCAAAACAATGCATTTGATACAAGGTTAAGGCTAGCCCTTTCTGCCAATGAGCCGATCGCTGATATTGTACCAGTAAGAGATATAACATTAGCAAATGATTTGATTGATTCAGGCAGATTCATGAGAGTGGATGAATTATTTGAATCATATGCTTCCGATGCGTATAAGGCAGCAATAGAGGAAGATCCAACCATGTGGTATCCTTTCGCTCGTGAAGATGGAGCATATGCCATTCCAATTCCTGATTATTCTTGGAATAACGACACAATTTTATATATACGTGAAGATTGGATGGAAAATCTAGGGCTAGATGCCCCTGAAACTCTTGAAGACATAGAAAGTATTATGGAAGCGTTTGTAAATGAGGATCCGAATGGTACTGGGCAAGATGATACGTATGGATTAGCTGTAGGTTTTAATGAGTCATTTAATTATAATATGGCTAACGCAAGTTGGATTTTCGGAGCATTTGGAACGATTCCAGAACAATGGAATGTGGCCGAAGATGGAACTCTTCAATATGGATCGGTTCATCCTGGAGCGAAGAATGCATTAGCGAAGCTAAATTCTTGGATGGAGAAAGGATACATTCATCAAGAAGCTGGCTTACATGATGAAATGAGAGCGGTCGAACTATTTACTTCAGGAAGAGCTGGTATCATTGCAGGTCCATATTGGATGGACAGGTTTCCGTTATCTGATGTGTATGAAAACGATCCAGGCGCTCAGTTTAAAGCTTATCGAGTTCCGGCAGGACCGGATGGGCAGATAGGAAGAAAAGGAACACTAAATTTTAGTGGTGCGGTATTAATTAATAAAGATATTGAACATCCAGAAGCATTTTTCCTTTATCAAAATTACTTATTTGATCATTTTGCATTCCCAGAAGAGGGAAGTGAATTTGAGTATCTATTTGCCGAAGGCTATGATTACGTCTTGGATGAGGATGGCAATCCTACAACTGAAAATATTCCTGATGGACGAGTGACTCCTCAAAAATACACATTAACTTTTGAGGGAGCAAGAGTTCCATCATCGTTAATGGAGGCTTATGGTCATCTTGCAACAGGAGCAGAGCCAGCGAATCCGTTTGAATTACGTTCAAGTTTAATTGCGGACGAACAGCGACTACAAGGAGCATCCGTTAACTTGGAATCAAGAGATATATCTATGATTGATCAATTTGTTGGTGCGCCTACTCCAACAATGGTATCGCGTGGCGATTATTTAAATACTCAGGAGTTGGAAGCGTTCACGCGAATTATCTATGGTGAACTGCCTATAGACGAATTTGATTCCTTGGTTGAGAATTGGGAATCATCAGGTGGTGCGGATATAACAACAGAGGTTAATGAATGGTATGAAACAGTGAGCAATTAAACGCTTTTAACTACACTTTGTAATAAAGCAGGTGAATGATTTTGGCAAAAAAATGGTACGAAAAACAGCTAAGGATTCTACAAACTGTTCTACGTGAACCGGATATCGTTGATTATGATGCTAATAGTGTAGTCGCATATATGAAAGAAATTCATGCAAATTGCTTAGTGATTAATGGAGGAGGAATTGTTGATTTCTTTCAGCACAATTTCTTCAGTGCGAATCCTAATCCATTTATGCAAAAAAAAGACATACTCCATGAAATTACGGAGGCATGCCATAACGCGGGTATTAAAGTCATAGTTAGAGTGGATTTTAGAGGTGTCGATAAACGGATCTATGAATTATATCCTGATTTGTTTGCTGTTGACGAGAAAGGTGACCCTATCTTTTGGGGGGCATCTCATCATAATCCCTACCCTGTTTATGCACCTTGTTACCGCAGCTATTATCGAAACGAACATGCAAAACAATATATGGCCTTTTTATTAAAAACATATGATGTGGATGGGATTTGGGAAAATGCATATTCACAAGACGGTATTTGTTATTGTAAAAGATGTCGAGAAAGATATCAAACAGATCTTGGCAAAGAACTACCAAGAGGAGACAATTTTTTAGACAGTCATTTTGATGAGTATCGTGTGTGGAAAGCGAAGGCTGTAAAGGAGCATCTTCAAGCTTGTCAAACATTAGTTAAAGAATATGGGGAAGATAAGGTATATAGTGCTGAAATCTTTGGTTTATTTTATGACCATTACAAAATGAGAAGTCAGGATTTATTTGATATTAAAGATGATTTTGATTTCCTAGTGACTCCTTTGTTTACAGCCAATCATGAACCTTTAAATGCACCTTCTACTTTAATCAAGTTTTTGAAAAGCCTAGAGCCTACGAAGACACCGGTAATGCTTTTTGGCCACTTGGGAACAAATAATCAACTACGCTATGTTTCCTCGGAGCCACAAGAAACAAGAATCTGGTTATGGCAATCAATCAGCGCAGGTGGATCCCTATGGAATACAATCTTTAATGGGCAGCACCCAAATGCGACTTATGATCGAAGAAATGCTTGGCTTGTGAAAGATATATACGCTTATATGGAGAAGCATGAAGACCTCCTAGCAAACCAAGAGCCCGTAACGATGTTAGTATTCTATATTCTAGGGGTACAAATAATGTATTTGGAAATGATAATCGTCAAAAAGATAATTATGTCACTCATCTCATTGGGATAGAGCAAGTATTAATTAAAGAAAATATTCAGTATTCTTTTATCCTCGATAATCAATTATCGGAAGAATCATTAAAGAAAGTCAAAGTACTGATTTTACCAAATGTTGCATGCTTATCAGATAGCCAAATGGAAGTAATCCGAGGGTTTGTAAGAGAAGGAGGAAAGTTACTGGCTACTTTTGAAACCTCCTTATATAACGAAAAAGGAGAAGCACGCTCAGATCTAGGCTTAAGTGATGTATTTGGTTGCTCATATACTGGCATTAAGAAGAGTGGTTCGTATTACGGTTATCAATATGTGAATCAATCTAGTTCATTGACAAATGGCTTCGAAGATACTTCATTGATAGCTAATTGGGGGAAGAACCTACTTGTGCGGGCGATTAACAGTGGTGACGTAGATGAACCATTCGCATACGTTCCACAAATTTTTCCCCAACCACCGGAACGTTCATGGCTGAATAGTTTGAAAACACCGTATCCAAGTATGATTGTTCATTCTTTTGAAAAAGGAAAAGTCGTTTATTTTCCTAATGAGGTGGATCGAAACGTATGGTACATGGGCATAGTGATTTTAGTCATGTGTTGAAAAACGGATTGGCTGCGTTAATAAGTGAAAGAAGAGTAGTTTCTAGCGGGCCTGAAAGCTTACACTTGATGTTAAATCACGTTCGAGACAAAGGGTATTTATTACATGGAATCAATGTAACTGCCGCGCCAACTCGACCAGTTAGTGAGATAGTATCTTTGCATAATATTAATCTTGAAGTCACGCTTGACGCTGCGACATTGAAAGATATTACAGTAATAAATAGTTATGGTGGACAAGAACTCGAATATAGATCCGAAAAAGTAGGGGAAGGTCAAATAAAAGTATCCTTTACAGTTTCGACTATTAATGAACATATAGCTATTTGGTTTAAAACAATATAACTAATATAGTAGAGATACAATTATTAGCTAAAGGTGATAACCGGATGAAAAGTAAAATTACAATGTTTACCAAGGTTAATCTATTAGTATCTCTTCTATTAGTTATTATAGTTATGTTGTACAGCTTTACTTATTATTCCAACATTACAGTAATTCAAGATGATTTAAAAGCCCGTAATATGAATCGATTAGTCAATACAATGGAAACAATTGATAATCAAGCGAATGAATTTAACATTGCACTTTGGGGATTAAGTGCTGATCCAGACATGATTAAGTTTAGACACCTTGATATGTATACAACCTATGAAGCAATAGAAATTAAAAATAGGGTAAACGAAAAGCTTAACCTTCAAAAGTTATTAGTTAATTGGAATAACGATATAATCGTTTATTCTTTAAATGGTCAAGAAGCGTTAGGGACTAGTACAATTTCAAAAGATGAAGACGGTACCTTTGAATTTTCGATATCTCCTATGTGGCAGTATGAACAAACTGAGGACTTGGATCCGTACCTTAGTAAATATGTAGTTATGCCAAATAACTACGACTTACAAGAGACTGAACTAGATTTTGTTATTGAAGGAAGAATTCACATTTCCAATATTGTAAATTTATTAGATGCTCTAAAAGAAAATGTAATTGGTGACCCGTTCATTTATCAAAAACAAAGTCCACTTATTACCAATCGGGAAACTAATGAATCTATCCTTTCGTTAATTATTCAGGAATTGGTTCCGAATAAACTATCTGATAATGGGGACTATACTCTTTCTATCGAAGGAGAAGAATATTTAGTGATGTATGTTCGCTCGACTGTGTTTGATTGGATTTTGTTTGATTATATACCGGTAAATGAGGTATTGAGTCCAGTTACAAGAATGAAAAATTTATTTTATGGATCTATTGGTATTTTATTAGTTTTGTGTCTTGTTGTTTCGTTACTATTTTATCGAAATTTACAGAAGCCTATTAATTATTTATTAGATGGCATGCAAAGGGTGAAATCCGGAGAGTACTCAGTGAGGCTTAATAGTAAAAAGAATAATGAATTTCAGTACCTGTTTAATGGGTTTAATGATATGACATATCAAATTCAATATTTAATTGAAAGAGTGTTTAAAGAACAGAATCTGTCTAATGAAGCCAAATTAAAGTACTTACAATCTCAGATAAATCCTCATTTTTTGTATAATTGTTTATTTTTAATTAAAAATATGGCTAGTTTAGACCAAAAAAAATCAGTAGAGGAAATGGCATTACTTTTGGGCGATTATTACCGCTATATAACGGAATCAGATATTAAACTTGTATCTTTACAGGAAGAAATGGAATTGGTTAATAAGTATATCAATATTCACGTTTTTCGGATGGAACGATTTTCTTATCAAATTCGCATTCCTGATGAAATAAAAGACGTGGAAATTCCTAAACTATTGGTTCAACCTTTAGTAGAGAATGCGATAGTTCATGGACTTGAGCCTAAAGATAGTAAAGGTCACTTACACATAACAGGGAAAGCTGAGCAACAGTTTATCATATTGAATATTGAAGACGATGGAGTCGGTATTCCTGATAATGTTATCGAGAAAATAAAAGCAACGTTTACCCAGCAATCATCAAATAAAAATGGATATGGAATAAATAATGTCTATCAGCGATTAATCTATTACTTTGGGGAAAAAGCAAAGCTCACTGTTCGAGCGAAACCAGGTGGAGGAACAAGAATAAGACTCTGTATACCCATAGACAGAGAATAAGAATTTTGTATCTATGCAAAATGGAGTGATGGCAATGACATATAAAAAAGACAAATCGTTCTGGAAAAAGCCGTTTCGACTTATTCAACCAAATCTAAGGAAAATTGATGCAGTTACAATAAATGTAAAAGATATTGTGGAAGAGGTTCAAAATTATGGTGCAAATGCCATGATTGTAAATGGAGGAGGCATTATTGCCTGGTATCCTACAGATAATCCCTATCAACAAGTCAATGATTTTATGGAAGGAGATATACTTCACGATTTTATTGAAACAGCACATTCTAAGGGAATCAAAGTTTTAGTGAGAATGGATATTAGTAAGAGTTTTCAACATGTCTTAGAACAGCATCCAGATTGGTTTCGAAAAGATATTAATGGAAATGTGAAAAAAAACATTGGGAAATGCTGATGACCTGTCCAACTGGACCATATTGGGAGGAAAATTCTTTTAAGGTTATTAAAGAGCTATTGGAAAAATATGAGATCGATGGCATATTTTTCAATGCTTATAATTACTTTATTTGTCATTGTACTCGTTGTCGTCATCTGTTTAAGAAGGTGACAGGATATGATTTACCAGAGCTAGAGGATTGGTCAGAACCAGAGTGGAGAGCGTTTGTGAATTTCAGATATGTAACACATGCTGATTATACAAAGAGGCTAAGCAATTTTATTGAAGATATTTCGCCTGGTACAATTCTAACAGTAGATACAAATATTACAAGTGATGGATACAAGGGTATTAGAGATAGCGGCTGGGAAACATCGTTAATTGCTGAAGGTACAGGTTGTATAACAAGTGAGGCATTTAATTTCTTTGATCGGCCTTTTCCAAGGTGGACATATTGGGCGGGAGAAGAAGTGAAGATTGGGAATCATTTCAATCAAACAATGATTATTTTGAATTACTCGTACAGTATTTTTAGTAGAAGATCAGCGCAACCTCCACTCCAAATTGGTTATGATTTAATGCAAATTGCTGCTAATGGTGGTTCTCCGTCTATTGCTTTAAGTGGAACATTTAAACAAGATGATCGAAAATCATTGCCGATGATAAAAGAAATACTTAGATTTCTTGAAGAAAATGAAAAGGAATATCAACACAGTAAGCCAATAGAAGAATTGGCCATTGTTTACTCTCAGCAAACAGCAGATTATTATGGAGCGGATGAAGCTTCCAATTGGCAAAAGCATTACCGTGGTGTATACGAATGCTTGGTTGAAAGTCATTTACAGTTCACAGTTTTACATGAAAAAGCGTTAAATACGGTTGATTTAGATACATTTAAATGCATTATTTTACCTAATACAGCAATTATTAGTAAAGATGCAGCGGAAAAGATTGATAACTATGTAAGTAAAGGTGGACATATTATTGCAACCTATGAAACTGGTTTCTATGATGAGGGCGGGTTCCAATTAAGCGAAAATAGTTTAAAGTGCTTAAATAGGAAGCTTAAAGCAAGGGAGGCGACAGAAGGTTCTTATTTGAAAATTCATAATAAAAAGTTATTTCCATATTTTAATGAGATCGATCTTGTTATGCTATTGGGGTCGTTTATTTTAACGGAGCTATAAGAAAGCAGGTTAAAGGCATGATTACTGATTTAACAATGATTCCTGCTATTAAAAATACAACTCCGGAATACGCGTACTGGACACAGGAGAATATTGAACCTGGAATGATTAAACATGACTATGGAGAAGGGACAACAACTTATCTGCCTTGGTGTATCGATCGGATGTACAACCAATATGGAATAAATGAATATAAGTATTTGCTGCTTAACTTAATTGAACAAGTACTTCCGACACGAGTACTTTCAACCAATGCGCCAAGTACAGTGGAAATAACTGTAGCAAAAAGGGAATCTGGCGGTTATCTCATTCATCTTTTGAATGCAACAGGACAGCAGGGGAAGCCTTATTCAGAAATTATTCACCTTAGCAACATAAATATTGAAATTAATAAAAAAAAGTGTCCCGAGCTTACTCACTTAAGGAACAAAAAGATTATTCAATAACTCAAAATGAAAGAGGAATAGACATTGCAGTACCACGATTGGGCTTGTATGACGTATTGATAGTATCATAGGGCTTCTTCTGTAATCTTTAATGCGAAGGGTGGTAGGGGTATGCAAATCTCCAGTTCTTTAAAAAAAAACCGTAAAGTAAAAATACGCAAGAATCAATTTAAATTGAAACAAAATTGGCCGCTTCATTTAATGGTATTGCCAGCATTTGTAGTTGCCTTAATCTTTCAATACGGACCATTACCCGGTTTAGTGATGGCGTTTCAAGAGTTTAAGCCATGGCTTGGATTTACAGATTCTCCATGGGTTGGTTTAGAGCAATTTAGGAAAATAATTGAGTTTCCACAATCTAGACAAGTGATTTGGAATACATTTTTCATTGCTTCTTTAAAAATTATTTTTCAATTAATTGTTCCTTTATTATTCGCTCTTTTATTAAATGAGGTAAGAGCGATGTTCTTGAAACGTTCGATTCAGACGTTTGTTTATTTACCGCACTTTCTTTCCTGGGTTATCTTGGGAGGCATTTTATTAGATATGTTATCTGTAGACGGGGGACTTATTAATCGGGTTATTGGATCCATTGGTATTCAGCCAATCTTCTTTTTAGGGGATGGTGATTGGTTTAGGTTTACTGTCGTTGTCAGCGATGTGTGGAAGGATTTTGGTTTTTCAGCCATTATTTTCTTGGCAGCACTATCTGGAATTAATCCAGATCTTTATGAAGCAGCATTGATCGATGGTGCGAACCGTTTTAAACAAGTGCTCTTTATTACACTACCTGCACTAATCCCAATTACCGTAGTTGTAGGAACGTTATCATTAGGGAATATTTTGAATGCTGGTTTTGATCAAATTTTTAACTTATATAATCCCCTCGTTTATGAAAAAGGAGATATCATTGATACTTACGTTTATAGAGTTGGATTAATCAGTGGAGATTATAGCTTTGCTACAGCAGTTGGTATGTTCAAGTCAGTGATCAGCTTTGTATTAATTGTTTTAGCGTATCGATTGGCGTATAAATATGCAAATTATCGAATTTTTTAAAAGGAGGTGCCCTCATGCACCATCGTTCGTTAACATATAAAATATTTCTTGCAGTCAATAATATATTTCTCCTATTATTAGGTTTATTATGTCTAGCGCCATTGATTCATATTCTTGCTGTATCTTTTAGTAGTCCTGCAGCTGCAAGTGCCAATATTGTTGGTCTATGGCCGGTCAATTTTACAATAGATGCCTATATGGAAACGTTAGGTAATGATAATTTTCTCCGCTCTTTTTATAACGGGGTGAAACGAACGATTATAGGGACGATAGTTTCAATGTCTTTAATGACAGTAGCAGCTTATGCTTTATCAAAAGAGGAAAATGAATTTAAAGGAAGAACCTTTTATACTTGGTTTTTTTGTAGTCACAATGCTCTTAAATGCAGGACTAATTCCAACGTACATCTTAGTACAGAATCTAGGCTAATCAATTCGATATGGTCATTGATTCTCCCGCCAGCTATAAATGCTTTCAATTTGATTTTACTATTGAATTTCTTCAGAGTGAGCATACCAAAATCGCTTGCAGAAGCTGCGTATATAGATGGAGCCGGTCATTTTCGAATTTTGGTGAGCGTATATTTACCAGTCGCAATGCCTGCTATTGCTACAATTGCTCTGTTCACAATGGTATTTCATTGGAACTCATGGTTCGATGGAATGATTTATCTGACAAATACAGCAAATTATCCATTAGCAACATTTTTGCAAACTGTTATTGTCCAACAAGATCTCACTCAGCTAGGTGTTGATCCAGAGGCATTAGCGCAATTATCTGAACGTACTGTTCGTTCAGCTCAAATATTTATCGGTGCCTTACCGATTTTACTTGTTTATCCATTTTTACAGCGTTACTTTGTAAAAGGCATTGTATTAGGTTCTGTGAAGGAATAACCCATAAGAGAAAGGATAGGGAAGAAAGCAGTGGCAAGTAGAACATGGACCTATTTCACCTTCAGCTCTGATTACCATATCAAATAAACTAGCTGACGAAACTTTAATAGAAATTAAGAAGCAGCTTACTACATTACAAACAGCTGATATTGCGGGAGTAAATAAGGCGTAACCTTGAAAAACAGACAGACGAGTGGTGTGGTAAGCGTATTAGCAATCGAGAGTTGGTAAAGGGTTGCAAACAAGTCATTAAAAGAAAAAATAAAAAACGGAGGTAGAATTATGATGGAATATATAAAAGTAGACAGTATTCAAGTGGCACCAGTATTATACGAATTTATTAATCAAGAGGTTCTTCCCGGCAGTCAGCTAAATAGAGAAAAATTTTGGAGCGATTTAAACGATATCGTCCGAGACTTAGTACATGAAAATCACGTATTATTATCGGAACGAGATGAGCTCCAGAAAAAAATTGATCAATGGCTAAAGGAAAATAATCAAGATATTGTCTTCGATAAGTATCAAGCATTTTTGCATGAGATTGGTTACTTAGAGGAAAAGGTAGATGAGTACCAAATTACAACCGAAAACGTTGATAATGAAATAACGTTACAAGCGGGGCCGCAATTGGTAGTGCCAGTTAACAATGCTCGCTATGCAATCAATGCTGCAAATGCAAGATGGGGTAGCTTATACGATGCTCTCTATGGTAGTGATGCGATCAGTGAGAGAGATGGAGCTGAGCACCAAGTAAAATATAATCCTATTCGAGGAGAGAGAGTTATTCAGTACGGAAAGGAATTTCTTGATCAGGTGGCGCCATTAAAAACAAAATCTCACCAGAAAGCTAATATGTATTCAATAGAAGGGGGGCAACTAGTAGTTACCTTAAATAATGGAGAAAAGACAGAGCTAAAGGAACTTTCTAAGTTTATAGGATACCAAGGATTAGCGGGAGAACCATCAGCCATATTACTTAAAAATAATAATTTGCATATTGAGGTTCAGATTGATCGAGATCACCCAATTGGGACAATTGATCCGGCTGGTGTAAAAGATATTCTAATGGAGTCAGCTCTAACAACTATTATGGATTGTGAAGACTCAGTTGCTGCCATAGATGCAGATGATAAAGTAATGGTCTACCGAAATTGGTTAGGGTTAATAAAAGGAACTCTTTCAGCGACCTTTACAAAAGGCAATAAAGTGATAGAGAGAAAGGTGAATTCTGATCGGATCTACAAATCGAGCATAGGTGAAGGGACGATCTTGCCAGGGCGCGTGCTCATGCTTATTCGTAATGTCGGTCATCTAATGACAAATCCTGCTGTATTAGACAGTAAAGGAAACGAAATACCTGAGGGTATTTTGGATTGTGTTATTACGAGCCTGATTGCTAAACATGATTTATTAGGTAATGGTACGTATCAAAATTCAAAAAAAAGGTTCGATTTATATAGTAAAACCAAAAATGCATGGTTCTAAGGAAGTAGCGTTTGCAAACAAGCTGTTTAATAGAGTAGAGGATATGCTAGAGCTTAAAAGACATACGTTGAAAATTGGGGTTATGGATGAAGAACGCAGAACTTCCTTAAATTTGAAGGCGTGTATCCGTGAAGTGAAGGACCGAATTGTGTTTATAAATACTGGTTTCTTGGATAGGACAGGGGATGAAATTCATACATCTATGGAAGCGGGTCCAATGATTCGTAAGGAGGACATGAAGTCTGCGTTATGGTTACAAAGCTATGAACGATCGAATGTTAATACAGGACTTATAGCAGGATTCCAAGGACGAGCTCAAATTGGTAAAGGTATGTGGGCAAAACCAGACTTGATGGAAGACATGCTAAAGGAAAAGGGTAGTCAATTGAGAGCAGGGGCTAATACAGCTTGGGTGCCCTCTCCTACTGCTGCTACTTTGCATGCCCTTCATTACCACCAAATTGATGTAATAAAGGTGCAAAAGGAAATGGGTAAACAGAAAATAAACTTAAGGGATGATATGTTAGAAATTCCGATAGTAAGTGCCCCAAATTGGAGTAGGGAAGAGGTTAGGCGAGAGTTAGATAACAATGTGCAAGGCATTCTAGGATATGTTGTTCGATGGATCAATCAAGGAATCGGTTGTTCTAAGGTTCCAGACATTAATCATGAAAGTTTGATGGAAGATCGAGCCACATTGAGGATTTCTAGCCAACATCTGGCTAATTGGATTCGACATGGAATTTGTACAAAAGAAGAAGTGGTGTCATCTTTAAAAAGAATGGCTAAAGTGGTAGATGAACAAAACGCAATGGATTCAGGCTACATTGCATTATCAAAGGATTTAGAGAATTCCGTCGCCTTCCGTGCGGCTTGCGACTTAATATTCTTAGGTTGTAAACAACCAAATGGTTACACTGAACCTATTTTGCATCGATACCGCCAAGTGTTAAAGGAAAAGCAATCTCAGGATGCTTAAGTGATGACAATAAGTCGTTTAACTTACGAATTTAAGGAGGTTGGTGGGATGAAAACTCTAACAGAACGTCAGAGCTTCATAAGTATAGTAAAGGGAAACTTCGTATTGAAGTAAAAGTACATAAACTTCCCATAGGGGGTGGTGCTATGATGAGTGCTTATGAAGCTGTTTCGCTAATGATAGCGTTTGGTGTGTTTGTTATAGCGCTACTGTCATTTAACCACAAATAATAATCCACCCTTGATTTCAACGGCTCAGGTGGATTATTTCTGTCTGCTGCATGCCCTCTTGTAGGGAACTAAGCTATTGTATAGACTGAAGGTATTCCGACACCTTCAGTCTTTTTTAGTATATTCACTTCTAATCAGTATACCCTTTTTGCACAACATATGCTGTATCATAAGCATTAAAGAAGGCCTGTGCCACGTGGCGAAAAGTTTGGTATTGATACAAGTGACTATTCGCTTAGCTATCGACGATCTTTAAAGGATAGCCTTTTTTTATGGATGCACTGCAAGGTTTGACAAATTCAATCACGGATTTGATAGGCAAAGGATCGGTTCTGGTATATGTCGCCATGATTGTGCGGACATCATAATTTAATCGTTCGACGACTAATTAAATCAACTTCACTTTACGTTGCAACGGACAATTTGATATGATAGATTCAATATGCAGCAAAATAATGCAAATAAAGGCAAAAATGAACGGAGGATGGTTGTTACATGATTGCTGCCGAGCGATACAAGCTAATTCTCAAGGAGTTGGAAGTTAAAGATCATGTAACCGTGGCGGAACTCAAATCATTATTGAACGTTTCGATCGATACGGTTCGCAGGGATTTGCAATATTTGGAAAGTCTCAACAAGCTGCAGAAGGTACACGGAGGGGCTGTATCTGAGCGTGATGTGGCGACAAACCAGGCATTTATAAAACGAAAAATGAAATTCATTGAACGTAAGCGCGAGCTGTCGAGCTTTGCTGTCCGTCTCGTCAAGGAACATCAGGCGATTTCCTTAAATGCAGGGACGACAAATATCGAGTTGGCCAAATACTTGACGACCCAATTTGAGCGTCTGACAGTCATCACCAATTCTTTGAAAGTGGCGGACCTCTTCACACACAAGCCCGGATTTACAGTGATTGTCCCCGGTGGCACGTTGAATCATGAGGAGTTCTCGTTGTACGGCCTTTCCATTGAAGAGCAGATTGCTAAATTTAATATTGATACGGCCTTTATCAGCATAAATGCCATATCATTAGAGAAGGGCTTGACAGATTTTCGGCAGGGGGAATCCGAAGTCATCAATGCCATGATCCGCAGCGCCGAAAAGGCGGTGGTCGTCGCGGATTCAAGCAAATTTGAAACGATGTCGTATCTGAACATTTGCGGTTTAGACCAGATTCATGCCATTGTGACGGATAGCCAGATAGATGAACAATTGCTTGAAGCATATGAAAACCATAAAGTGACCATCATCAATCATTAGCCATTTACCTTTTGGAGAAGCAACCGATATGTTGCTTTTTTTTATGGGGAAAGAACATCAAAGAAGCAAAAAAAACAGCAAAAAAAATATTAAGTTTATGTAAATTAATGCAAAATTTATTGGATTAAGACGCAAGTCTGCTTTAAAATTGTAGTTGAAAGGAACAAGTATACTTCAGGAGGGGGACGAGTATGATAAACCGCGTACGAGCTGTCATCTTTGATTGGGCAGGAACGGTGGTCGATTATGGATGTTTCGCGCCGATGCATGCATTTATCCAAACGTTCGAAGAATCTGGCATATCCATCACGGTGAAAGAAGCACGTGGACCGATGGGATTGCTGAAGCGCGACCATATTCAGGCCATTCTTGACATGGATCGTGTTAAACAGGTATGGGTCACCCAATTTTCTACAGAACCGAAAGTGCACGATGTGGAGCGCCTGTACGAACGATTCGAACTGCACCTGATGGATGCTTTGCCCCATTACACCGATCCCTTGCCGGGTGTGGTTGATACCGTCGGACTATTGAGAGAGAACGGCCTCAAGGTCGGTTCTACGACAGGATACACGCGGAAAATGATGCGAGTTGTGCATCCGAAAGCCAAATCCAAAGGGTATGAGCCCGACTTTGTGGTTAGTGCGGATGAAGTGAAGGTCGGACGCCCCGCTCCGGATATGATTTTTCGCAACCTAACCGAGCTTGAAGTCTATCCGCCTCAGGCGGCGGTCAAGGTCGGGGACACCGTGGCCGATGTGCGGGAAGGCAAGAATGCGGGCGTGTGGAGCATAGCAGTGATCAAAGGAAGTAGCGAATTGGGGTTGACGAAGCAGGAAGTTGATGGCCTCGATGCAACCGAGCTTCAGGGGCGCATGGATGAAGTTCGCAAAAGGTTTGAAGAGGCGGGAGCGGATTTTGTGCTTTCCTCTATCGCTCAGCTTCCAGAAGCGATTGACTTGATACAGAGCAGAGTGTGAGAGGATGGTTGCATGAGTGTGTTTTATAATCCAGTTAGAATATTTGTCGGAAAAGAAGGCGTGGAGCAATTTGACTTTTCTATGGAGGAAGCATACAGGCAAGTGAGGCGTATCTTGGTCCTGACTCGAGGCGAGCAGGTAGAAAGAAGCGATGACTTGAGCCCTCTCATGAAATTATTTCAAGAAAAAAAACATCATAGTGAAAGAGGTTCAGCTTTCCAATCCTGATCTGATGGACGTTTTGCGGCTCAAAAAAAAGAGCTGCATAATGTTGATTACGAGTTGATTGTTGCCGTTGGAGGAGGAAGTGTCATGGACATGGCCAAAGCACTGGCCGCCTTGGGATCAATGTTCATGGAAACTGTGGCAGATGTAAGGGCAGCCATTATGGAAGCCGATTATCGCCGCGAGCGACAAATAACGCCGTGGATCGGCATCCCTACGACATCTGGCACAGGTTCGGAAGTGACGTGCTGGGCTACGGTATGGGATCAAGAAAAAGGGGAGAAATATTCTCTGTCCGACCCACGCCTGTATGCGGACGCGGCCGTTATTTTACCAGAATTGACCTATACGATGCCGACGCGTTTGAGTGTCAGCACCGCCCTGGATGCGCTGTGCCATGCGACGGAAGCGTATTGGTCGGTAAAAACGAACCCGCTCACCCGAATGTACGCCTTACAGGCGATCCGATTCATTTGCACGGTTCTCCCTCGGTTGAAGGAAGAGCCAAGCAACCGAGAATTCCGGCGACAGTTGTCACTGGCCAGCTTGTATGCAGGATTGGCTTTCAGTAATACGGAGACAACCGCCTGTCACGCCATTTCCTATCCTTTGACGTTAGGACATGGCATCACCCATGGAATAGCAGCCAGCTTCACGTTAAGCTCCGTGTTGAAAATCAATCAAAGATCACTTTTAGATTCTGAACAATTGTTTGCCGCTTTCGGAGTCGAATGCGCGGAAGAGGTAGCTCAGGTCATGAAGAGAATCTATCAAGATTATGGCATCCCGGATCGACTGCAAGCTTTTGGGATTACTCCGTCTCATATACAGGAGATCGCTTATCAAGCCAGCACACATGGGAGAATGGACAACAATCCGGTTAAGCTTTCGCCGTCACAGATTGAAAACATGTTAAGGGCCTTACTTTGATCTAGCGTTAATCGAATGGGACTAGTCTATTGCTTTACAAGAATGCTTCGATCTCAATTAAGATTAGCCAGGAACACGGAACATCTCGATTTAATCGAAAAAAAATTTGCAGGAAGTGCATCTGAATCACACTGGAAAACCATGACGAACGAAATGCGTAACAAAAGGGTGGGAGAGAATCATGAAAAAAAGTCAAGCATGTCGTGTTGGCGTTATTGTGTATTGGATTGTTAAACATGGGATCGACTAATTTGGTTTATGCGAGCGTTTCCCCGTCGTTCCAGTTTCAATACGATGATAAAAACGTCAGGGTGAAGATATATGACCGTGATGTGGGAGATTCAAAAAATCATGCGATTTTTAAGTACGGTGATTTGATTCAAAGAGCGATTCAATACAAAAGCGATCATCCAGAAACGGATGTCCACATCAAATTTGCCATCTACAAAATCGGTGACCAGGCTTTTATCGGTATCAACCCGAATGACTCCACAACCTACGCGTATGTGAGAGGGCATAATTTTGGGGGAAGTCATACGGAAAATTTAGTGGATTTAATTGTGAAGGCAGCCTTAAATGAGGTTTATGTCGACTTTGTCTACCATAAGGAAAATACGAGCAGCCAGGACATTTACGGTTATATTGACAGCTTCATGAACGAACCTACTGTCACGGATCCCTCAAAAAAAAGTTGAAGACTATCTCAGGATGAAAAAGGTAAGCTGGGGTGACGATGCCTTTCAACAAATGCACGCTAAGTTTATGACGGTCAGCCATTATGCGGGGGATACGGGCTCCCTATACGCAGATACGGTATATGTGGGCACTTCAAATGTGGATGATCACAATGAACATGGCGTTCCCGCAGGCAAAGACTGGGTGCAATCTGGCATATTAATCAATTTCCATCCGGAATTGAAGGCTTCCTTTGACAAATATTTTGACTTGATATACGACCATGCCGATGATCAAACGGCCTTTCATGAAGCTGTTCGACAAGAGCATGCCAATGGCACTCTCAACTATGACGATCAGCATTTCAGCAGCTATTTTACGCCTATTCCGGTCGAGCCCGAAGAACTACACGTATATTCCTGAAACGGGCGATAGAGATCCGATGAACGGAAACGCGTGGGATACGGAGTTTAACCCGATCGCAAAATACGTGGACAAAATGGCTGAAGTTCCTGGCAACCGTTATTTTAAGGCTAATGTCTACCATATGAAGACCGATAATTTCGGTCAAAAGCTCTATAATGAGATGTACGATATTTACCATTCTTCCGATCCTGGACTGAAGCATTTCCGGTGGGTGGTTCGTACAAACTCCTATGACCACGTGTTTCCCACCGATACATTCAATAATATCGGAATTATCAGATATCCTACAGCCACACACGCTAAAGATTTTCTGTTTGCTTTCAGTGGCATCAGGGAGTATTACACCATAACCGGGTCGACAAACTTAAAGCTTGACGAATACGCTTCAAAAGCGAATGCAAGTGTGGTCATCAAAGAATATACGTTGGATCATCCAGTGTACGATGTGTACAAAGATATTTATAACTATGAATACCAAAATTGATCATAAAAGCGAAATGGTTTTGAGGAAGGGGGAGTCAACAAAATGGGAATAATCAAAAAAACAATAGAGTTCATGTTTTTCGTTAGTGTATTTGTCATTTTGCTTGCAGCGTGTACGCAGGAAGCAACCGAAAGGAATGCGCCGGATAAGAACGATGAGGAATCAGCTGATACGAAAGAATCAGAAGTAGTGGAGCATCTGCGGATCGGTACCAACGCCTTTACCGAGGGACTTGAAGCGACAAGAACTTCAAATGCGGATGCACAGTGGCAATACAGCATCTATGACACGTTGATTATGCGTGATCCGTTTTCGGAAGAATTGTCGTTCATTCCCGGGCTTGCCGAAAGCTGGGAAAACGTCGAATCGACCGTTTGGGAGTTTCAATTGCGTGAAGGAGTCAGGTTTCATAACGGGAACATCATGGAAGCTGAGGATGTGGCCTTCTCACTGAACCGTATTTTTGAAGCTGAAGATCCTAGATTCAACAATGCGTACGGCCGATATTTCAACAATTTTGAAGAAGTCGAAATCGTCGACAGTTACACCGTTCGTATACATTTGAAGCGACCCGATCCGTTAGTTGAAATTTTCCTTTCTGATCTCAGTGGTGCGATCACATCCAAGGCTTACATTGAAGAAGTGGGTGAAGATGAGGCGAATCATATGCCGGTTGGTACAGGTCCGTACAAAGTAGTTGATTTCACACCAGGGGAGAGGGCCGTGCTGGAAAGGTTCGATGATCACTGGGAGATCCTGCACCTGTTCAACAGATTACCTTTACTTATATGCCTGAAATAGCCTCCAGAGTGACTGCCATCGCCAATGAAGAAATCGATATCGCCGTCGGTATCCCGACCGATCAGGAAGCGAGTCTGGATAGCAGCCGGGGTGTTGAACTAATTGACACTGCGTATCCGATCTACCATACGCTGGTCTACAACATGGGCAACGAATTCATGGGCAGTCACCAGAAATTGCGTCAGGGGCTGGACATGGCTATCGATCGAGAAGGATTGAACCAGGCTATTTGGGGCGGAAAAGGCAAGGTCCCGACATCTTTTCAGTTTCCAGATTACGGCGACATGTATCTGTCGGATGTTCAAACGGTTGAATACGATCCCGAGAGCTCGAGAATTGGTTGAAGAATCAGGATACGACGGGACAACGATCGAAATATTAAACCGTGCGGAATATTATGTAAACATGGATTTAGCTCTGCAGGCCATTGTCGAAATGTGGCTAACATCGGGGTCAATGCGGAATTGCGCAATGTTCCGGATGTGAACGATACGCCCGATCCCGAAATGATGGTGCGCACCTGGTCTAACCCTCTTTATTACCCGGATCCGATGGCATTGATCGATGGCTCATGGGGCGAGGAGATTTGGGTTAGTACAAGGGATATATGGCAGCCGCAAAGCCCGGATTGGTTTACCCATTTTGAGACGGCCCGATTCTCAACGGACGTCGAGGAGCGCAAAGAGGCAATAAGGAATTTGAACAAAATCGCCAAGGAAGAAGCGGGTTTCAGCCATCTGTATGTACCGCACGAATACATTGCAGTTAGAGATCACATCAACTATTCGGTGCCGAAGAATTACCGTGCCTACACCATCGCCTTGAGAGCCGGCGAAATCAGCTTTGATTAATGCGTCGCAATCGGAACTTTCGTTTGAACGACATCAACTTACCGGGAAGCAGTGATGGAATTGTACAAGTTTGTTTTTCAAAGAACGATCAAAGCGTTCCTGACGATTTTCGCCGTATTGTTATTTGTATTTATAGGCGCACGCCTCACGGGCGACCCGATCAACGTCATGTTTCCGGAAGGTTTGACGGTTGAGGAACATCAAATGTACTTAGAAATGTATGGACTCGATGAGCCGGTGCACACTCAATTGATGGCCTACTTGCATAACGTTCTCCAGGGCGATTTTGGCTTCAGCATACTGGAAAACCGACTCGTCACTGAAATCTATGCGGAAGCTGCCGTCGAAACGTTGAAGCTAGGTGTTTTCGCCTTTGTGCTCAGTATTGTAGCAGGTATCACTATTGGGATATTGTCCACTCTGAAGCCGAACAGCCGGTTTTCCAAGGGATTGATGTTTCTCGTCTGCATCGGCTACTCCATCCCGGGTTTTATTATTGCGATTATGCTCATCCTAATTTTCAGCTATCACATGAAATGGTTGCCGAGCATGGGGATGGTTCTCCCGCTAGCTATATCATGCCGATCATTGCCATTTCGGTTCGCCCCATTGCGTCGATTGTCCGTTTCGTTTACAACAGCTTTCAGGAAGTGTTGGCTCAGGATTACATCCGGACGGCTAGAGCAAAAGGACTTGGACAAAGGTTGATCATCTTGAAGCATGCCTTCAAAAATACCTTAATCCCACTAGTGACGGTGATCGGCATGCTGATGATGGACATCGTCAGCGGCGCCCTTTTTATCGAGGTGGTTTTTTCCTGGCCCGGCGTGGGTAGGCGTTTGATTGAATCCGTCATGAACAAGGACTTTCCCTTGATTCAATTCGGTGTCGTCAGTTTCTCGGCCGTCGTCATTATCATCAATTTATGCGTGGATCTTCTGTATGGGGTGATTGATCCGAGAATTCGCAAAGGGGGAGGCCTATGAATTTCATCGAAAAATTGGTCGGAGCCCCGTGGCATATCAAAATGTGTCTAGGCTATCTCTTCCTGTTTGTCTTCGTGGCGATATTTGCCGACTGGATTATGCCCTATCCGCCCAATACTACGGAGCTGACGAACGTCAATCAGCCGCCGGTTTTTTTAAACGGCAGCTGGCATCATCCGCTAGGGACAGATCAGTTGGGTCGAGATTTGTTGAGCCGGGTCATGTACGGAACGAAAATCAGTCTGACCATTTCATCTCTAGGGATATTGGTTGGATGTGTTGTGGGCGTGCTTGCCGGATTGATCAGCGGCTACATGGGGGGATTGCCGATAAGGTCATCATGTCCGTGGTCGATTTTCAGTTTGCGGTTCCCTACACGTTGATGCTATTGATGGGCCTCGTCCTGTTCGGAACGGACATCCCTGTGTTTATCGTGTTACTCGGTTTGGCCTATTGGGAAAATTATGCCAGGATCACCCGAGGTCTCGTGCTTTCCCTGCGGGAAAAACAATATGTAGAAGCGGCACTGGCGTCGGGTGCTTCAAGCTGGTATGTGATCACAAGACACATTTTTCCAAATACTGTACCGACGATACTAGTCATGTTGACCTTATACTTTCCGGCTATTCTGACGTTGGAGTCTTCCTTGTCGTTTCTTGGCATCGGGATTCAACCGCCGACGTCCAGCCTAGGCAAAATGGTTGGGGAAGGAAGGAATTATTTGATTAATCAATGGTGGATTTCCATCATCCCGTCATTGGTTATCTTAGCCAAGGCTTTGATCATTCAGACTATCGGGGACTGGCTTAGCAAAGTGATGGAAATTTCAAAACATTAGCGGGGGATTGGGTCCAATGCAACCGTTGTTAACGATTCAAGATTTGTATATCGGGTTTCAGAAACAGGAAGACAAAGTGCATGTGGTCAATGGGATCAATCTACAAGTGCAAAAAGGAGAGACACTGGCTATTGTAGGAGAATCGGGGTGTGGAAAATCGATGACAGCTCTTTCCATCATGGGACTGTTGGGGGCAGGTCCTGACACGCCGAATGCTTTTGTAAAAGGCAGTATTTTATTGAACACGGGAGCGGGCAGTCCCCAGGAACTGGTTGGACTGAGTGAGGAGAAATACAACGATCTGAGAGGGAAGATGCTGGCGATGATCTTTCAGGAACCGATGAGCGCCTTGAATCCCCTATTGACAGTCGGTGAGCAGGTTGCCGAGATGTTTGTCAGACACCGACAATTGTCTAAAAAGGAGGCGCGAGTCGAAACGGAAACACTATTTGAGAAGGTGGGTATACCGGAGCCAAGAAAAAGATTAAGAGCCTATCCATTCGAGCTATCAGGTGGGCAAAAGCAGAGGGTGATGATCGCTATGAGCATATGTTGTGATCCGAGGCTGCTTATCGCTGACGAACCTACGACGGCATTGGACGTCACCATCCAAAATCAGATCCTGTATTTGCTGAAGAAAATCAAGGAAAACGATGATAAATCGCTCCTGTTTATTACGCATAATCTGGGCATTGTCGCACAGTTTGCCGATCGTGTGGCGGTGATGTATCGGGGCGTTATTGTTGAGAGTGCGCCTGTAGGTCCATTGTTTCGCTCACCTAAGCATCCGTATACTAAAATGCTGTTGGATTCGCTGCCACAAAAAGGTCGTCGCGCCCGGGATGGATACAGGCTTGCCTCTATTCCAGGTGCGGTTCCGAGTCCAACCGAGCGCATCGGGGGATGTGCGTTTCATACTAGGTGTCCAAGTGCCATGACGATATGTCGATCGTCGGTACCGCCCGAATGGAAAGGAGACAACGGACATACGGTCCGCTGCTTTTTGGAGGAGGTGAAACATGAAGAATGAGACGGAGCGAAACGTCCTTGCAGGCGCTAGGAACCTGAAAATACACTTTCGTATGGGGCCTGGAAAGGCTTCGCTTGTACGGGCCGTAGACGATGTTTCCCTAGAGATCCGCCACCAGGAAGTACTTGGGCTTGTCGGAGAATCGGGATCGGGGAAGAGTACGTTTGGCAGGTCGCTGCTTCGGCTAAACAATCCTTCTGACGGACAGATATTTTTTTGAACAACAGGACATCACGTATAAAAAACCGAAGGAAATGCGCCCGCTACGCAGACAAATGCAAATGGTGTTTCAGGATCCCAACAGTTCTTTGAATCCAAGGATGCGGCTAAAGGATATCATTGGTGAGCCGCTTTATGTCAACCGGATCGGTTCACGTCAGGAGCGCAATAAAGTTGTTCGCGAGGTACTGGAACACGTTCAGTTGCCCAGGGGTGTCCTTGATCGTTTTCCTCATCAACTGTCTGGAGGCCAGCGACAGCGGGTTCCATCGCCAGGGCGCTTGCCGTTAAGCCTAAGTTTCTAGTAGCCGATGAGGCGGTTTCCGCACTTGATGTGTCCGTTCAGGCCCAAATATTGAATGTGTTGTCCGACTTAAGGCAGCAGCTCGGTTTGACCATTCTGATGATTTCGCACGATTTGTCAGTGGTTCAGTATTTCTCAGACAGAGTAGCGGTCATGTATTTTGGCAAGCTGATGGAGGTCGGTACGGTTGAGCAAGTGTTCCAATCTCCTGCGCATCCTTATACGAAAGCGTTGTTAAATGCCATTCCGGAACCTGACCCTGATAATATTAGGGATATAAATCCGATAAAAGGAGATATTCCGAGCCCTATCAATCCACCTTCCGGCTGTGTTTTCAGAACGAGATGCCCGTTTGCTGTCAATGCATGCGAAGTAGATGTACCGCCATTGATGACCATCGCACCGGGTCATCAAGCTGCTTGTATATTTGCAAAAGAGGAGACTAATGTGACATGATCGACCATTCTGTATCACAAAATATTTCCTTTATTGTTATTCCAGATACACAAATACTTGCCAAAAACCATCAAGATGTCTTGAAGGTGATGGCACATTGGATTACGAATCACGCAGAAGAGATGGGAGTAAAAGCAGTGATTCATGTCGGAGATGTCGTCGATCAAGGGGCAAAGCATGAAGCGGAATATCGGAAAGCCCGCCAAGCGTTGAAGCTTATTGAAGAGGCAGGGTTACCACTGCTGATTGCAGCAGGTAATCATGATTACGACGACCCAATTACTTCTAAACGCGGACTGGTTCATCCAGACAAAGTGAGGGAGTTGTCTATGTTCAACCGGTATTTTGGCGTGCATCGGTTTCGCGGTAAGCCGTGGTTCGGCGGTGTGTACGAAGTAGGCAAGGCGGAGAACATGTATGCACGGTTTGAATGGGGAGGAACGCCGTTTTTGTTCCTAATTCTTGAATTTGCACCGCGAGATGAAGTCATGGCATGGGCTGATGAAGTTAATCTTCAACATCCTGATCACCAAGTATTTCTCATCACGCACAGCTACATGTATATGTACGGCGAACGAGTCAAACAGGGGGACGATGCCAATCCGAAAGAGAAGTATTCGGCTGTGGCAGGATGCAACGACGGCGAAGATATGTGGCAAAAGCATTTGAAGCATTATCCCAATTTGGTTGCTGTATTTTCCGGTCACCATACCCCCGTCAATGTAAGTCATCGCGTTGACCGAGGCATGCATGGAAACAAGGTCATTCAATGTTTTCAAAACTGGCAGGCTGAGGCATTTGGGGGATGTGGACGTTTTCGGATCGTCTCCTATGATACGGCAGACGGGAGCATAACATTAAAAGTGTTTAACCCGTTGAGAGAACGATTTGAATCGGCAACCGGGTATGATTTGTCATTTAGACGCACATGACGCATTAAATTTAGAATCAATTAAATAAAATGGGCAAAGAGTTACGAGCAATGACCGGGTGTCACGAGGAAAGCGTGCGCTCTTATAAGGCTCAGATCGCAGACAAAATGGCTTTGAGGTACAATTCCTCAAAGCCATTTTTGAAAATTGGATAAGTAGTATATAACCCTCTCAGGTTTAAGCTAGATTAACTTCTTCGTCGTGTAGACTTTGATAATCTTCCGTTTCGGAGGGAATGGCCTTTTTACCCTGCTTTCTTTTCTTGGAATTGGCTTTGATAGGTGTCAAAGCCCTTTTCCGCACTATTTGAGCGAACGGGATGGGAGGACCGACTCCTGCAGGGAGAAGGGCAGGTGGAAATCCACTGGCGTAGCCGGTTAGTTCCACGCCCGCCTGCGGAAAGCGTGTCCCCCACCCCGAGAGTGGAGCTAATGCGTCATATCATGCAAAAAGGCTTGCCGACTGTCAAGTTTTATGGGACTTTGTCGACAAAAACTTTAGACTAATACAATATTTGTTTGCAATAACTAGTTGGAAGAGTAATAACCTAACCTCGCCATTGCCGCTACTTTAATTAAAAAGAACTAACCTCGAATTTATTGTTCATACGTTCATTAAGACTTTCGTTCTCCTTTCGGACGGCGTGGCCAATTCGCAATCGAGTGATCAAAGTTGACAGAGTTGAATGAGAACATCCTATCCCCCTTAACGTAAATTCATTTATTGTACATCGAATTGCAGTAATGTACATGTTAAAACTAGGAAGTCCATTTTCTGTGCACTCGCACTAAAAAAAAGGTCGTCAATAGACGGACCTTTTTAATTAATTTATCTATTTTAAATTTATTTGCTGGCTATTAACAGAAACCTTTTGGAATTTGTACGGATTCCTTTTTCGGTTCGATTATTTTCAATGAAATCGCTCAAAATAACCAAATCGTTTTCTATCTGACCAAAATCAGGAATGATTGGTGTATGTTTAAGTAAGAATATCAAATCCTCTGGTCTTTTATAGTATTCATTAGCATCGTATTCAAAAGATTGAACTTCAGTAAAACCAGCTGCTTTCAGTTCCATTATATATCTTTCTTTTAAAGCCCCATCGACTTCTCCAAAACTTTGTCCCCGCTCATAAGCTGTCTTTAAATTTAATTTGTCAGCTTCACTTACTTGCTGAGTTTAAAAAAAACCCACCGTTTTTTAATACCTTGGCTATTTCAGTTGAAACAAACGGCGCGTGGCAGCTTGAAATGACATCAAAAAAAATCAGTGGGGAATTGTAAATTATCAGAAGACATTTGAGAAAACCGAACGTTTGACACTTCTGACTTTTTAAAATTGGATTGAGCCGTTTCCATCATTCCACTTGATAAATCAATTCCAATCAGAAAAAGCAATGAAGAAGCTATTCTTAATACATTTTCTCCTCCGCCTGTGCCAACGTCCAAAAGAATATCTGAACTTTTACATCTTTTCGTTACTTCTTCGTAAAAATCCCACTTAACCCCTTCAATTGTAACGTTTAATTTGCTAAAGTCCCAGCCGTTTATTTTTCCAACCTTATCATAAAATTCTAATTCATTCATTTATTCGAACCTACCCTTCAAATTTAAAAGCCAAACAGTGGTTCGGCTATCAATCAATGACTAATCTATAATGTTCCAAGTTTTAGTTTCCGAAAAAGGGCATACTTCTCCCTTTTTAGCTGGTACGCGTTTTTTTTCCAGCCCGCAAACTAAGTACTTCGAACAATATGAAAAGACACTCCACTCACCTCATTTGAAAGATTACTTTCATTATAAAATACGAAGAAAGAATTGTAAAAATTTAAACAACTCTATGTCACTAACCTGCCCCAATAAAATTCATTAAATATATTGTACATCGAATTGTAGTAATGTACATGATTAAACTGGTGAGTTCATCTATTATTTAAAATGCAACAGTAAATAAACAACAGGGGGAGTAGTCTCAGCCTTACTTGAATGGGCCATTTGCCATTGAAATAAGGTATGAACGCTATCGATGTAAGCGCCCCCAAAGTTGGGGATTGATTACGAAAGGGTTAAAGGGGGAGTTCGGGATGTACGTTAGAAGGCAAGTGATCGTTGTGATGCTGTCAATAGTTTTGCTGCTTGTCGTTGGTTGCGCTTCCAATGACAGTGGAGCAAGTTCGGATGCTGGGGAGTCAACAGTTGATTCTAATGTGAATGAAACAGGAATGCCAATCGTCAAGGAACCAATTACACTTGACTTCTTTGTTGGGGTCTCTCATGCGACCTCGCAGCATGACTGGAATAATGTTACGGTTTGGAATGAGTATGCTGAAATGACGAATATTGATGTCAATTGGAATCAAATTTCACCGGAAGCGATCCAGGAAAGAAGGAATCTCGCGCTGGCCGGTGGAGATCTTCCAGATGTCTTTTTTTGCTTCTGCAGTACCTGCGAACGATTTACTTCGATACGGTGAACAGGGTATTTTTGTTCCGCTGAACGATTTAATCGATAAGTATGCACCTAATTTTAAAAAGTTGATGGAAGACAACCCTGAAATCGAAAGGGCGATTACATTTCCGGATGGCAATATTTACTCTCTGCCAAATATCGCAGCCGAAGACTTTACATCGCTCCGTGTCGGCGCGATGCCTTGGATTAACACGGACTGGCTCGAGGCTCTAGATATGGACATGCCTGAAACGACTGATGAGTTTTACGAATACTTGAAAGGCGTCAAGGAAGAGGATGTCAGTGGAACGGGTCAAAATGATGAAATTCCGTACGGAGGTACGCAAATTAATCATTTAATCCAGTGGTTGCAAGGGGCATTTGGCATTAACAATCGAGGAGATGGAATGTTCGATATTGCTGAGGACGGGAATCTTCGTTTCATTCCGACGGCTGATGGCTATAAAGAAATGTTGGAGTATTTGCACAAATTATACGATGAAGAATTGATCGAGCAAAATATTTTTTCAATTGAGCATGCGCAGTATTTGGCGAATCGCTCGTCTGAGCGATACGGTAGCACCGTTTTTTGGGCTGCCGAAGAATTCGAAGGGACGTATGATTCAGCAAGTGCATTAGTCGGCCCGCACGGTGATCAGGCGTTCACGTCGGTTTTACCGATTGTGTCCGGTTTGGGAGAATTTGCGATTACGAGCGAGAATGAACACCCTGAAGCAACAATGAGATGGATCGACCATTTTTATACAGATGAAGGAACAAAATTAATGTATCTCGGTATCGAAGGCGTTACGTATGAAGAAGGAGACGATGGTCGGTATAAGCAGGCGGAGGCTTTAGAAGAGCTGCCAACCGCCGAATTGCAGGAAGAAGTAACGAAACACGTGACGTGGCAAGGGGTCAATCCGCCAGGGCTAACGTTAGAGGACTATTTCTTAGGAGCAGAAACACTACCATTGACTTTAGACGGGGCGGAAAGAATCGCACCTTATCTTCCTGAAACAACATGGTCTGACTTCACATATACTCTTGAAGAAAACCAGAGATTATCCGCTCTTCGTACGGATATTGAAACGTACGTCGAAGAAATGCGCGATCAGTTTATTATCGGAAGATTTTCTTTTTCTGAGTGGGATGATTATGTGGACACGATAGAGAACATGGGGCTGGAAGAGTATATGAGTATTCAGGAAGACGCCTATGAAAGATACTTGAATGTCACTGACTAAATGAAAGGGAGCCACTAGACGAGAAGGGGTTTTCCTTCTCGTCTAGTGAGCCGCTTGATGCGATAAAAGGAGTGCGTTCGATGGAAGTGAAAAAGAACGAAGTGAGGATATCGGCTCAACCTTATTCTAGGTTAAGAGACGCGAAGAAAAACATCACAAAATATTGGCAGCTGTATATGTTCCTATTACCGGTTCTTATCTACTTTTTTATTTTTAATTATATTCCTATGTACGGAGTGCAAATCGCGTTTAAAGATTATTTTGCCAACTTAGGGATAGGAGGCAGTCCGTGGGTAGGATTTCAGCATTTTGAACGTTTTTTTTAACTCATATTATTTTTGGAGGATTCTAGAAAATACGTTGCTGCTGAGCCTATATCAGCTGATTTTGTTTCCGCTACCAATTATTTTTGCCCTTTCTCTTAACGAATTAAAAATGGTGCTTTTAAAAAATGGTCACAGACGCTTACATATGCACCGCATTTTATTTCAGTTGTTGTCATTGTCGGCATGTTGATTGCTTTTTAGATCCGATTACCGGTATCGTGAATCATGCAATTGTTTCACTCGGCGGTTCTCCAATTAATTTTATTACGGAATCGAGCTGGTTTCGTCATATCTTTGTATGGTCCGGTCAGTGGCAAAGCTTAGGCTGGGGAGCGATTATTTATTTAGCAGCTTTAGCAGGTGTCAACCCAGAGCTGCATGAAGCGGCAACGGTTGATGGGGCTTCAAGGTTGCAGCGAATTTTTCATATTAATATTCCGTGTATTTTGCCGACCATCGTTGTGCTTTTTATATTGAATATTGGAAATTTTATGCAAATTGGATTTGAAAAAGTTTTATTAATGCAAAACTCTTTAAACTTAAGTAAATCTGAAGTTATTCAAACGTTTGTTTATAAATCCGGGGTTTTGGAAGGCCAATATAGCTATGCGGCTGCTGTTGGTTTGTTTGAAGCCTTGATCAACATCACGTTACTTATTACGGCGAATTGGTTTGCACGCAAAATAAGTAATAACAGTTTATGGTAAGGGGGAGCAATATGAAAAATGTAAGTAGATCAGATAAAGTGTTCGATATCGTAAATAAGCTACTGATTATGATTGTTGTGTTGCTCTGCATATACCCCTTAATTTTTGTTATCAGTGCTTCAATCAGTGATCCGACTGCGGTTAGTACCGGGAAAATGTGGCTTTGGCCAGTCGATGTATCTTTCGATGGCTTCCGAATGGTTTTTAACAATGAGGCGATATGGGTTGGATACCGTAATACGATTGTCTATGCCATTTTAGGTACGACGTTGCATTTAGTGTTATTGTTGCCGGCTTCTTATGCGCTATCGAGGAAGGAAGTTAAGGGGAAAATTTTCTTTCTTTGGTTTATTTTATTTACGATGCTCTTTAACGGTGGGTTAGTCCCTACTTATTTGTTAGTTCAGTCTTTAGGCATGACGGACACGATCTGGGCAATGATTGTACCAGGCGTTATTGGAGCATGGTCCATCCTTGTCGCGCGTTCTTTCTTTGAATCGACAATACCGGATCAGCTAGTTGAAGCTGCGAGAATTGATGGTGCGTCAGACGTTTACATGTTTTTCAAAATTGTTTTGCCGTTATCGTTGCCAATTATCGCCGTAATGGCGCTTTTCCATACGGTGGCGCTTTGGAATCAGTATTTTCAGGCGCTTATCTATATATCGGACGAAAAATTATTTCCGTTGCAAATGATACTTAGAGCTATCTTAATTTTGCAAGAAACCAATATGGAAGGGGCAGGTGGCGCTGGTTCATTTGAGAATCAGGTTCGAATCGCAGCTCAAGTGAAATATGCTGTCATCATCGTCTCTGCCTTGCCGTTACTAATCGTGTATCCATTTGTCCAAAGGTTTTTTTGTTAAAGGTGTGTTAATCGGATCGATAAAAGAATGAGCCGCGCTATTCTACAGCCGCACAATCGATCTAGTCGTTAAGTTGATATGTCATCGCGAGGCGTCTGGGCGAAGCAATAGCGGTTGAACAGCCCCGGAACGCCCCGATGTTGATGCGGTAGGAATCATAATTTTTTTTATAAATAGATTGGAGGATTTCATAATGAAGTTTTTATTACTGGATTTGGATTCGATGCGACCCGATCATTTAGGCTGTTACGGTTATCATCGCAACACCTCGCCAAACATCGATCGGATTGCCAAGGAAGGGGTACGCTTTACGAATTATTACACTTCGGATGCGCCGTGTGCCCCATCTCGTTCGGCATTAATGTCCGGCCAGTTCGGAATCCATAATGGATTAGTTGGGCACGGCGGTACTGCCGGGGACGTGCGACATGACGGAACGGAGCGAGGCTTTAGCGATCGACTTGCAAGGGAGAGCTTACCTGCCTTCTTAAATCAAGCAGGGATAAAGCCTGTACTCATTAGCCATTTGCACAAAGACATGGGACGTGGAACTTCTATGCTGGCTTTCGTGAAATTTACAATACGGGTCAAAACGGAAACGAATCGGCAGAGGACGTGACCCCTCACGTGGTGAAGTGGATTGAAGAGAATGCCAAAGACGATAACTGGTTTTTGTATGTAAACTTCTGGGACCCTCATACACCATACCGTACGCCGGATCGCTTTGAAAATCCGTTCACCAACGATCCGCTTCCGGAGTGGCTAACCGAAGAAGTGTTCGAAGAGCATAAAAAGAATGTCGGACCGCACGGTGCACTTGAATTGAACATGTATGATAACCAAACACGACCGGAATACCCGAAGTTTCTAGGTGAGCTTAACGATATGGCGGACTTGCGCAAAATGGTAGACGGCTACGACAGCGGCGTACGCTGGATGGATGAAAATATCGGCCAAATTGTTAAGACGTTAGAGGAACAAGGAGTTATGGACGACCTTGTGATTATTATTACCGGCGATCATGGTGAGAACATGGGGGAATTAGGCATTTATGGTGAGCACGGAACAGCCGATCAGATCACGTGCCGAATACCGATGATTATCCGTTGGCCTGGTGTTAGTCGGCCCGACCATGTAAATGATGAACTCCATTACCATCTCGATCTTAATCCGACGTTAGCTGAGCTGCTAGAACAAAAGCCGAAAAACAGTTGGGACGGCCAAAGCTATGCAGCAGCCTTAAAAGGAGAGGCGGGAACCGGGCGCGATTACTTGGTCGTATCTCAATGCGCTCATGTTTGTCAGCGCAGCGTTAGGTTTGACGATTGGTTCTACATCCGCACGTACCATGACGGGTATCACTTATTCGATAAAGAAATGCTTTTTAACGTCAAGGAAGATCCATACGAACAGTACAATGTAGTGGCTGAGCATCGAGATGTTTGTAAGGAAGCGGTGTATCTGCTCAGCGAATGGCATGATGAAATGATGGCGACAAGTAACTCAGACGTTGACCCATTATGGACGGTCATGCGTGAGGGAGGACCGTTCCATCCGAAAGGAAACCTACCGCATTATATTGAACATTTAAAACGAACAGGTCGCGGTCATGCCGTGGCGGAGCTTAAGCGCCGTCATCCTAGTGAATTTAAATAGTGTCATAGACTTCAATAGTTATATGGAATTTCGATTAGGGTTTTTCCGGCTAATAAAAACAGCTGGAAATACCCCTATTTTGAAATAAACAAATAATATGGGGAGGAAAACGATGACAACTTCGCAAAGGAATTGGAGGAGGCCACTGACAATCGGTGCGTTAGCTAGTATGCTAACGGTCGGGGGAGGGTCGGTTTATGCGGTTAGCCCTTCGCAAGCAAATGAAGGAGCCGATGCTGAAAAGGAAGGTTACACGCTCATATTCGAAGATCAATTCGAAGGAGAGCAAATTGATTATGAAAAATGGGGGCATTCCCCTTATTGGGATGACTCTGGAGTCTACCCACGAAAAGACGGCTATTGGGCAGACGATGAGGCTTTTGTCGATGGCGAAGGTCACTTGATCATTCAAATTAGCGAAAGGGACGGTAAATATTATTCCGGAGCGATTAACACGAGAGACAAGTTCGAGCACTCATACGGATATTATGAGATTCGAGCGAAATTACCGACAGAAGAAGGATTCTGGAGTGCATTTTGGCTGATGAGCGACGGCGTCCATGATATTGGCAATGAAGGAAGAGATGGGACGGAAATTGATATTTTTGAAACTCCGTTTGCTTCGAGAGGGGACGATGTGTTCAATCATGCTCTGCACTGGGACGGCTATGAGGAGCATCATGGAAGCGCAGCAGAATTCCCGCAAATCCCGGGGATTTATGAAGGGTTTCATACGTTCGGGCTGGATTGGAACGAAGATGAGTACATTTTTTACGTAGATGGAGAGGAGACGTGGCGAACGTCTGCTGGCGGTGTCTCGCAAATGCCTGCGTTTATGCAAATCTCTGCAGAAGTAGGACAATGGGCAGGAAACATTGCAAATGCGAATCTCCCCGACCGGTTGATTGTCGACTATGTCCGTGTCTATGAGCGCACTCCGGATGTAGAGAGTTTGCTGGCAGATGCACGGAAGCTTCCGGCCGAAAACTATACGTTAGGAAGCTACTACGAATTTCAATTGGAGCTGAATCGGATCGAACGGGAAATAGAGGAGGGAGATTACGATGCGAGACAAATCGCTGATGATATCGCGGATGCAATACAATCTCTCGTTCACGTGACAGAGCAAATGAAGAAGCTCGAGATATTGGAGGAAATGGTCACAGGCTCTCATGCTCCGCATCAAAGTAATCCTCTGCTTAATCCCGAATTAAGTCCGGATGAACTGGCCTTTCATGCATTTGACGACGATACCGAGTCGTTCATTGACTATGAAACTGCTGACAACACCTGGCTCCAGGTCGACTTTGGCGAAGGAAATGAGCAGGTGATTGATCGCATCCGTGCCCATACGAGGAATTTTTACCAAGAGCGGCTAGAAGACGCTCAGTTTGTCGGTTCGAACGATGGTGAAAATTGGACACTACTTAGTTCCTTTGACTCCGTAAAAGATGGTTGGAATATTACAACGGTAGAAAATGATACCGCTTACCGCTATATTCGTTTTCTTGGCGCAGAGGGATCATATGGAAATATCGCGCAAATTGAACTTTATCCACAAGCTGCAACTGTAACCGATCGAACACTTTTAAACAAGCAATTAGATGATGGAAACCAATTGGAAGCAGACGGATACGGCTGGAGTGTATTAACAGAGGGATTACAAGCTGCAACCTCCATTTATAATGATGCGAACGCCACCCAGGAGGAGTTGATCAAGCTGCGGCAAAGCTTCATTGGGGAGTGGTCGGAGCATTAACGAAATCGTATTTAGCTGGCTCCGACTTCCCGGGGGCCCACGGCTCGAAAACGCTTTAAACAATCGATTAGAAAAAGCGATGGAAGCGGCTGAGCGAGGGAACGCCAGAAGCGCACAAAGCAAGTTGAAGGCTGGTATTAACCAGTTGCGTGCCCAAAGCGGAAAAGCTCTTTCAAAGAAACAAGCGGCATTTTTAATTGAAAAGTATAACGTTCTGCTTCATTAAAATTGTTTCAACCAAACGTTAACCTTTTGGAAGTGTATTGTTTTACAAAACTATTAGCAACAGTTACAGTGCCCATGGAAAGAATACGTTTTTTTAGAGTAAAATTTGTTTGCGCCACTTTCATAAAAGACGAGCCTCCATTAAACTATCGGAGGCTCGTTTATGACCGATGAAGTTTATACACTATTTGTGGAAAGTGAGCAAAAGCTCTTAAACTGTAATAAGTTGAAAGCGGTAACATAATGAGTTATAATTCATCGAAACGTTTCGATAAAGATGGTGTCGGCTATGTTGAAAACTTTAAAAGAAAGGAAGATTAAATTGAAAATTCTATATCTTGATATCGATTCCTTACGACCAGATCACTTGGGATGCTATGGCTATCATCGGAATACATCGCCGAATATTGACCGGATTGCGGAGCGCGGTGTGCGTTTTACAAATTTTTATGCTTCAGATGCTCCTTGCGCACCTTCCCGAACGGCTTTGTTCAGTTCGAAATTTGGGATTCATACAGGGTTAATAAACCATGGTGGTTTAGAGGCGAATGTAAGACCAATCGGAGCAAATCGCCCGTTTAATTATCATCATACTCCTTATCAAGCATGGGTTGACGTTTTGCGATTTGAGGGGTTGCATACGGCGATGATTAGCCTTTTCCGGGCCGTCATGCCGCTTGGCACGTTTTAGAAGGGTTTTTAGAAATGCATGATACTGGAAAGCATGCTGGCGAAACAGCGGAAGATGTCTCAACAGAGGCAATTAAATGGCTCAATGGGAAAGGTACCGAAAAAGAAGACTGGTTTTATATCTTAATTTCTGGGATCCGCATACTCCTTACCGGACGCCAGCCTCCTATGGTAATCCGTTTGAAAATGATCCTGCACCAGAATGGCTGACAGATGAAATGATTGCTAAACAGCGAGAAAGCTTCGGGCCGATGAGTGCGCGCGATTTACCAGCCAACGATCAATGGCCTGGGCTTCCAGAAGAAATTAGGAGTCGAGAGGATTTTAAAAAGTGGATCGATGGCTATGATACAGCCATTCGCCACGTCGACGATCATGTCGGCTTACTAATGGATACTCTAGAAAAACAAGGGATTTTGGAAGAAACAATGATCATTATTTCGGCCGATCATGGGGAAAATCAAGGTGAGCTAAATATATATGGTGATCATCAAACGGCCGATTATATAACGAGTCGAATTCCATGCATTATTGCTGGTGCTCAAATAAAGAAGGGTCATGTAGATGATGATTTTCATTATCAAATTGATTTAGGGCCTACGCTCACAGAGCTTGTAGGAGGAGAGCAACGTGAGAAGTGGGATGGCGAGAGCTTTCTTCCTGTACTAACCGAAGGAGTGTCGTCGGGTCGTCCGTATGTGGTCGTTAGTCAAGCGGCTTGGAGCTGTCAGCGTGCGGTCAGGTTTGAACAATGGATGCTCATTCGTTCATACCACCATGGATTAAAGGATTTCTCGGACATTATGTTATTTGATGTAAAGAACGATCCGCATGAAACGACCGATGTGGCAGAGAAGTATCCAGAAATTGTTGGAGAAGGTATGAAGCTGCTTGAAGAATGGGTATCAACCCAAATGCTTGAGTCTGATAGCTCTACAGATCCGATGTGGCATGTTATACATGAAGGCGGACCTTTCCATACTAGAGGAGAATTAAAAAGGTACTTAAGGAAGCTGAGGAGTGAAGGGCGTCATAAAGCCGCCGAAAAACTAGCACAAAGTTATAGTTAATACAGACCTAATTATAGTAATAAATAATAATCATTTGCAGAAATATGCAGTATAATCCATTAACAAAGCTTGAATTTATCTTTTAAAATACTTCTTGTACATCTTGACATAATTGACAACGATTGTGTATGTTAGAAAGCGTATTGAAAACGGTCAAAAAATCGTTTACAATGAAATCGAAACGTTTGATGAAAATCGAGAGTTAGCAGTAAAACAGCACATAAACGTCATAGTCATATCGTGGAAGCGGATTAGTTTTAGCTTGGCTTACTAGTTAAGACCAGTTCCTTTTCGTAGATGGTTGTTACTACGGGCTGTTATTTTCTTTGTTTTAACCTTGCTTTTATGCTAAGGGAAAATAATCTTATTTTTTACAAAGAGAATAGTATTTTGGAAGTGAAACGTTTCGAATAATTTAATTGGAGTGGATCTAGTGACAACAATTAAAGACGTAGCTGAACTGGCTAATGTGGCAATATCGACTGCTTCTTATGTGTTAAACGGGATTGATAAAGTAAGCCCTAAAACGAAACAACGAGTGCTTGAAGCAGCAAAGCAGCTCAATTATCAAAAAAAATGGTTTCGCTGTTGATTTAAAGAGAGAAAAAAACACAAACAATTGCTTTAATTTTAGATGATTTATCTGGTCCGTTTTATTCTGCGCTGGCCGAAGGTGTTCAAGACATTGTTATGAAAAACGGGTACGGGCTCATTGTCTGTACATCGATCGGGGGAGGGAACTCGACAGCGGTTAAATATTTAAAAGAAAAACGGGCAGACGGCTGTATTATATTTGCTCAGAAAGTAACCGATGAGATGATTACGTCAGTCTCAAGCAAAAACTATCCGTTAGTCCTTCTTGATCGAAATTTAAATAATGATTCAACAGTGAAAATTGAAGTGAATAATCGCAACGGAGGATTTACGGCTACTGAATACTTAATTAAGCATGGACACAGAAAAATAGCTCATATTAGCGGCCCACCAGAATCCTACAATAGCCAAATGAGAATTGAGGGTTACAAGGATGCTTTGGAAACGTATCAAATTGACTATCTTTCTAAATGGAATATCGTTGGAGATTTTACGAAGAAAGGCGGAGAGCTTGCGACTACAATGCTGTTAGCTCAGGAGGAAAAACCGACAGCATCTTTTATGGAAACGACGAAATGGCGATAGGAGGAATAGACGCTTGCTAAAGGCAGGTATTAGAGTACCAGAAGACGTCTCAATTATAGGCTTTGATGATATTCTGGAAGGCAAATTTGTTACTCCGCAATTAACGACGATTAGACAACCGAAGTATGAGTTAGGAGCGTTAGCGGCCCATTTGATTTTCCGGATGTTAAACGGAGAAGAAGTTAACCGAGCCTCTAAACTTTATACCGAGTTGATTCAAAGACAAAGCGTCATGAATAGAAGTGCGACATGAAAAAAATAAGGGGATGAAAACGGTATGAACATTAAACGATCACTGATTATTCCAATTATATCAATGCTTAGCATTGCTTCCATTTTAGGGGCTTGCTCTAGTGAAGAAGAAGGACAAACAACTATCGAAGTTTGGGCGATGGGAGAAGAAGGTAATCTATTAAATCAATTGGTCGATCAATTCGAAGAGGAACACGAAGACATCAAAGTTCAAGTTCAACCGATCCCTTGGGATCAAGCTCATGAGAAATTGCTAACAGCAACAGCCTCAGGCAATGGACCAGACGTTTTACAGCTAGGAACGACATGGGTACCGGAATTTGCGGAAGCGGGCATTCTTTTAGACTTATCTCCTTATTTAGAGGAGTATCCCGATTTTGCTAACTCCAATTATTTTGATGGTGCCGTAGAGTCTACAGAATATGAAGGAAAAAGAGTAGGTGTGCCGTGGTATGTAGAAACTCGAGTCCTTTATTACCGTACTGACTTATTGGCTGAGGTTGGCTACGAGCAAGCTCCTCAAAACTGGGATGAATTAAAGGACGTTGCAACAAAACTAACTGCCCAGGGTGATCATGTATTCGGATACGATATTGATATGAACGATGCAATCGTTCCAGTTATTTTTGCTTGGCAAAACGGAAATGACTTCATTGTTGATGGTAAGCCAGATGTAAGAAGTGATGCATTTGCGGAAGCGCTGGAGTTTTATGTCAGTTTCTTTGAAGAAGGATTGGCTTCTTCGTCTGGTCAAATCGAAATTATTCAAGCTTTTAAAGAGGGAATAAAGCCGATTTTCCAGAGCGGACCTTGGATGATTAGACAAATAAATGAACAAGCCCCAGAAATAGAAGGCGATTGGTCGGTTGCGGTGCTCCCTGAAAAGGAAAATAATCTATCGGTGATGGGAGGGGCAAACCTTAGCATTTTTCATAACTCTGACAAAGTTGACGAATCGTTAACATTTATTTCTTTCTTAAACGATGTGGATACCCAAATAGAGTGGTTCGGAATCGCCAATTCCCTCCCGTCTAGAATGGATGCTTGGGATTCGCCAGAGCTTCAAGCTACAGAACAATTAACCGTTATTGGCGATCAAATGCTAAATACGAAAGCATCGCCACAAATTACTCAGTGGGACTCTCTACACAATGAAATAGTAAGAATGGTAGAAAAAATAGTCGTCGGTGGTGCTGATTTTGACGAAGAGTTAGAGGCATTCAGAGTGAAGGTTGATGAAATGTTTGATTAAATAATAGTTTTACCGATTGAAAATAAGAATGGCTTATTGCGGAGTGTAAACATTTGGTTGATTCACACCGGGCGCTGTTTACACTCCCCTTAAGATAGGAGTGATTGTTTTGAGTCATTTTTTTTAAATATGTCTACAAAAATAGGCATCCTTATATATTTTTAGCTCCTGCATTTTTAATCTTAATGGGGTTTAGTATTGTCCCAATTTTTATTGCTTTTGGAATCAGCTTTACAGACATTAACTTAAGAGGGCTGGCCGATTGGTCTAACATTAGCTTTGTTGGTTTAGACAATTACCAAAGTTTATTTAACGATGACGTGTTTATCATATCGATGTTTAATACTTTATTTTATGTAGTGATTGGCGTCCCGCTCGTCATTATATGCTCATTAAGTGTTGCGTTATTACTCAATTACGGTACGAGTAAAATTTATACGATCTTTCGAGCTGTCTATTATATGCCTTCTATTACTAATATTATTGCTGTAGCTGTTATTTGGGGCTTTTTATACAATACCCACTACGGCCTTTTCAACTATTTATTGTCAACAGTTAACTTAAGCGCGGTTCCGTGGCTTGAACAACCGACAATCGCAAAGCTTTCGTTAATTATCCTAGCTGTATGGAAGGGATTAGGGCTAAACATGATCATATTTTTGGCTGCGTTACAAGGAATTCCGAAAGAATACTACGAAGCAGCTAAAATTGATGGCGCCAATAGATGGCAAACGTTGCGCTATATAACAGTTCCTCTTTTAAGCTTTGCCACTTTCTTCGTCACAATCACGACATTGATCGGTGGATTCAGTTTTTTTTGAAGAACCGTTCGTTATGACGAATGGTGGTCCTTTAGACGGTACTTTGTCCATGGCTCTGTTCATTTATAGAAATGGTTTTCAATTAAGCGAATTAGGCTATGCCGCAGCAGGATCCTTTATTCTTTTCTTTATTATCATTATCGCAACAATCATTCAATTCAAAGTTAGAAAAGCTGATGCAGAATACTGAGAGAACGATCGTGTGGAGGTGAAAAAAATGGAGTCAGCCGTGATCAAGAAAAGGCTCGAGTATAGCCTTATTACTGCTTTGTTAATTGTTGGGGGGATCGTTGTATCTATTCCTTTTATATGGATGCTGCTCAGTGCGTTTAAGCCTGCAAATGAGCTTCTTACGACAACGCCTACTTTATTTCCCAAAAATCCGACGTGGGACCATTTTGTTCAATTGTTTTTGAACATGAACTTTAGTATCTACTTAAGAAATACATTGATTATTGTGCTATTTTCGTTTGCAGGCTTGCTTTTTAACGGCATGGCAGGGTACGCATTTGCAAAATATCAGTTTAAAGGTAGGGAGCCGATATTTTATTTAGTTTTAGCGACGATGATGATTCCGGCGCAAGTGACGATGATCCCGGTATACCTCATTATTAATCAATTCGGATTAACGAATACGATGGCGGGAATTATTTTGCCGGGGTTAGCAGGGGCATTCAGTATTTTTTTTGTTTAGACAATTTATGTCTACGATTCCAACCGATTTAATTGAGGCTGCCCGGTTAGACGGCGCAGGAGAATTTAGGATATTTTTCAAGTTAATTATTCCAACGGCAGGGCCTATTTTTGCCGTGCAAGCGATTCTGACCTTTATCGGTGCTTGGAACAGTTTTCTCTGGCCGTTAATCATTGCGAATGACCAGAACCTGTATACGCTGTCCGTCGGGTTAGCCCTTTTGCAAGGACAGCATACGAGTAATTTTGGACTTCAAATGGCCGGTGCTGCATTTATGGTTGTTCCGATCGTCATTATTTTTGCTTTTTGTCAAAAATATATTATCGAAGGTTTCACAATATCTGGATTAAAGTAATCAGTATATAACAGTGTACTAAAGGGGTGGAGAAATGACAGTTGTGCAAAATAAAAAAAATAGAGATTAAAGCAGGAGATTATCAATTTACGTTTTTAAATAGTGGAGATATTTTAGAGGCCAGATATAAAGAAATTATGATTAATCAGTGGGTCGCAAACCCGATTGACGGATCGATGAATAACTTGTATTTACGTCTCTATAATAAAAACGAGATTGATGCCATCCCGCTACTGGGCGTTCATTCAAACAGTGTAGTTGAGTACACAGAGTCGAGCGTCAGATGGAAAGGTGAAATTCACGGGGTACTTTATACGGTAACCTTTTATTTAAGGGAGAACGGTATTTGGTTTTGGGATGTGATTTTGAACGGAACCGATGTAGAAGCTGATATTATTTATGCGCAAGATGTAGGGCTTGCTGATAAAGGAGCCATACAAAATAACGAAGCGTACGTCTCACAATACCTTGACCATAACGTGTTTGAACAAGATAGTGGCTATGTCGTCTGTTCTCGGCAAAATCAAAAGCAATCCACAGGGTATCCTTATTTGCAGCAAGGCGCATTGACGAATACAATCGCTTACTCAACAGATGGATTTCAATTCTACGGTTTGTCTTATAAAGAAACAAACAAACCAGAGGCATTGATGAAACCCTGTTTGCCAAATGAAGTCTATCAATACGAATTTGCATTTACTGGCTTGCAATCGGAAAAGGTTAAGCTTGAAGGAGAATCGCAATTTATTTTTTATGGATTATTTCGCGAGAACCATTCAAGTGCAGTGACGAAGCTAGAATTCAATGAGCTAGTTGAAGAGGCATGGGGTCGAATCGTTTCGAAAAAGCTAGGACAAGCCCAAATGGCTGTGCCGGTACAGAAATCGTTGCCAATGGGAGAACCTCTGAAGACATTGCCCTTAACAGAAAAGGAAATGAATCAGTATTTCCCTGCACGCCATCAGGAAGAATGGGATCAAAGTACGCTGCTTTCTTTCTTTACTGATACATATGAGCATGTTGTCTTGAAGGAAAAAGAACTGCTTGTGGAACGTCCGCACGGACATATATTGATGACAGGTAATAATGATGAAATGAAAGAGAACGTTCTGGCATCAACTTCTTATATGTATGGTATTTTTAATTCGCAAATTGTCGTAGGCAATACATCCTTCAACAAACTGCTAACAAATTCAAGAAATGCTCTTAATGTCATGAAGACATCAGGACAGCGGATTTATCTCGAGCTAGAGGGGGAATACCGACTGTTGACTATGCCTTCTGTCTATGAAATTGGTTTTAACTATAGTCGTTGGTACTACAAAATAGCTAATGACATCATCATTGTCACAAACTATACAGCGGTTGAGACCCCAGAGCTTAAACTGCATGTAAGCTCTGCCCGAGGAAAAGCTTATCGCTTTATTGTGACCAATCAGATCGTAATGAATGGCAATGAGCACGAGGTTCCTTATCATTTTAAACAAGAGGGAAATGACGTTTTGTTTTTTGCTGATTCGACGTCAACTAGCGCAAAGGCCTATCCAAACCTTTCTTATCGCTTCGGCATAGAAAATGCAAATTTCAAACTAGGAAATGAACGGCAGTTAATAAGCGGAGCGGATCAAGGATCAGCGTCGTTGGTCGTTATCGAAATAGAGCCTGTCAACGAGTGGGCATTAACGATTCAAGGGCTTCTGCATGGAGAAAAGCAAGCATTCGCCATAGGGGAGGCGAAAACGGAAATTGAAAAGTACCGTAAGTTTCTCGGTGGAGTGATGAACGGCTTTCGATTATCTCGAGAAGGGGAAAAAGCAGCTGAGTTAGAGAAAGTCAATGGTTTGGCTTGGTGGTATACACACAATATGCTTGTTCATTTCTCTTCTCCTCACGGTCTTGAACAATATGCGGGGGCGGCTTGGGGAACCCGTGATGTCTGTCAGGGACCTACTGAGTATTTTATGGCAACTCAAAAATATGAAACCGTGAAAGAAATTATTAAAATTGTGTATAGTCACCAATTTGATGACGACGGAAATTGGCCACAATGGTTTATGTTTGATCGTTATTATCCTATTAAAGCTGCGGAAAGTCATGGAGACATTATCGTCTGGCCACTGAAAGTATTAGCTGATTATTTGCTGGCGACAAAGGATTATTCTTTATTAAAGGAAAAAGTACCATTTACAAAACGTACGGATCACCAGTTACAGAAGAAACATACGTTATTTATGAGCATGTGAAAAAGCAAATTCAATATATAAAAAGCCACTTTTTACATGATACATATTTATCGGCTTATGGTGATGGTGATTGGGATGATACGCTTCAACCTGCTAATTCACAATTAAAAAAAGTATATGGTGAGTAGCTGGACGGTCGCTTTGACTTATCAGGTGTTTAAGGGGTTATCTCTAGCGTTAAAAGGCGTAGAGGAGGATGAAGCTGGCGAGCTGGCCGCAATCGCTAGTCGTATTGAAGCCGATTTCAAGCATTACATGTTAAAGACTAATACGGTTCCTGGTTTTATTTACATGGAACAACCAAATCGTGTGGAATATATGCTTCACACTGATGATACGAATACGGGTATTCATTATCGATTATTACCGATGACGCGAAGTATGATCAGCGAATTGCTTACACCTGAACAGGCGGAGGCTCATTATCAAATTATTAAAGAAAAGCTTGATTGTCCCGACGGTGTTCGATTAATGAACCGACCAGCAAACTATACTGGTGGTGTGAGTACACATTTTAAACGGGCCGAACAAGCGGCCAATTTTGGGCGGGAAATAGGACTACAATATGTCCATGCGCACATCCGGTTTGTAGAAGCGATGGCGAAGCTAGGGAAGGAAGAGGACGCATGGAGCGGACTGGCGAAAATTAATCCGATTGGTATCCAGGAAGTAGTACCTAACGCCGAGCGTAGGCAAAGCAATGCTTACTTCAGCAGCTCCGATGGCAAATTCAATACGCGCTACGCCGCACAAGCGAGGTTTGATGAGTTAAAGGCTGGCACTGTTCCGGTAAAAGGGGGCTGGCGCATATACTCTAGCGGTCCGGGGATCTACATGAATCAATTAATCTCAAATTGCTTAGGAATCCGTTCAGAAGCGGATGTTCTAATTATCGATCCGGTATTACCGAAGAGACTATCTGGAATGAAATTTCAGTTTGCTTTTGATGAATATCCGGTTACGTATACTTACTACTTCAATCAAAAAGAGCCGCATGTCACAGTGAATGGTGCAGTCGTTCGAACAGAGGCGGTGAACAATCGTTATCGGCAAGGCGGATTTCGAATATTACAGTCTGACATCGCAAGTCATCTAACGAAGAATGGGAACGTAATTGATATCTACCTATAACTATTAGTTGCGACATTAGCTTGCCTGCTAAGCTTGAACTAAGAGTAACCTCAGTATTTTCTAGTTTAATGGATTGAGCCGAGCAACCAGCTAAGTGAAACAAAGTTGGCTTCCCGACGATGCTGGAGGAGCAGGTAAAACCTTTAACAGCAATTGATTCAAGTTATAGCTACTAACTAGCTGAAAAGCTTCAAAAGGAACTGAAGGCTCTAATGAGCCGCCTTTTGAGTGAGTTGTCTTTAGCTGTAATTTTAGCTTAAGCTATGAACGTTCTGAACGGAGCTATTGTATTGCTCGTAAAAAAAGTGAGCTTGCCCTTTCCTTCACTTCATCTATATAACATGATATATTAATATTTGAATGATGAGTGACGAAAGCTGGTGAATGAATGAGCAGGCCATTATACGAAAAAAATATACGAAGACTTAAAGCGAGATATACAAAGGGGTGTTTATATAGCAGGAGAACGGATTCCGTCCGAAAAAGAATTAGCGGAAAAATATCAAGTGAGCCGTATTACCCCGAAGCGCTCGCTTGAAAAACTGACCGAAGAGGGACTCGTCGTTCGTTATGTCGGCAAGGGCTCCTTTGTTAAAGGGAATGAACTAAATCAAGCTTCAATATTGGCAAACAAAGAGGGGCATGAATCAGTACGCGCGTTAATCGGTGTCATCGTTACCGATTTTGGGGATAGCTATGGAAAGGATCTAATATCAGGAATAGAGCAGGCGATATCAGGCAAGGGCTTTATAGTACTAAAGCGTACGTTTGGTTCGCCTCAACTAGAAAAAGAAGCGATTGAAGAATTGTTGCTGTTAGGTGTGAATGGCTTGATCATTCTTCCGGCTCAAGCTGAGCATTTCAGCTCGGAAATATTAAAGCTGGTCATTAACGACTATCCGGTCGTCTTAGTTGACCGTTACCTTAAGGGAGTTCCGGCTGCCTCCTTTAGCTCAGATAATTTGAAGGCCGCAAAAAAAAGGGACCGAATACTTATTTAGCTTAGGTCATAAAGATATATGTCTCTTAACTCCCCCACCGATTGATACGACTGCGATAGAGGAAAGAATAGAAGGGTTCGTGCAAGCTCATGTCGACAGCGGAGTAAAAATGGACAAGCATATGCTGATGCACAGTATTACAAGCACCTTGCCGAACTCCTTCAGGGAAGAAAATATTGAAATGGACATAAAAAAAGATCAAAGACCATCTAACAACTCATCCTCATATAACAGCGCTGTTTGCCATAGAGTATAATATAGCCCTCATTGCCAAAGAGGCAGTAGGACAGCTAAATCTCAAGGTGCCAAAGGATATTTCAATTATTTGCTTCGACAGTCCTGCGTTAAGCTTCGGTTATTTCAAATTTACTCACTTGCATCAAGAGCAGGAAAAAATGGGAAGAATGGCAGTAGACGCAATTCTCGACTTAATAGACGGAGAAGGGCTGCCAGAACAAACGAATAAAATCGATACCCAGTTGATAATCGGTGAATCGACAGCAAAAAGATCAGGCTAGCCTGATCTTTTTTTAGTCGGAAAGTCTAAATAAAATCGAAGTCGACAATATATTGAGGAAGGTGCGTCCGTCCGTAAACGCCCATTTAAATTCAGACTTGTAGGCGGTCCGAGAAAGCAAAAGCAAGGCGACTATAAAAAGAAAGGAGAAAAATCGTACATTAAAATATCAGACGAGGAGATATAGTTCAACCCCCCAAAAAAAAGAGGCAGTAGCCCCCAAATCAAATAAACGTCAAAGCAGCGACCATTCCAGTCGTTTCTCCTTTTTGAGTGTCCACCAGCCTCTCTCCAATTCTCTTTTATTTTCAATCTATTTTTAATTTGTTTCGTAGTACGAATAAATAAGTTTCTATAAGTTTTTGTAGGTTTTTATAGGCAGGCCATTATTATTCCTATAAGCAAGAATGGCCAAAACTGAGAGGGGGGGAAACAATGATCGCATTTGAGTCGGTAAATAAACATTATGGCGATTTCCATGTTCTGAAAAATATAACAACGACAATTGATCGTGGAGAAGTGGTCGTTGTACTTGGACCATCCGGGTCTGGAAAATCAACAATGCTCCGTTGTATTAACAGACTTGAAACCATCACTGATGGGAAACTGCTAGTCAATGATTTTGCTTTACACGACAAAAAGGTGAGTATCAATAAATTACGCCGTGATATTAGCATGGTATTTCAACATTTTAATTTATACCCCCATATGAACGTATTGGACAATATTACGTTAGCCCCACGCCAAGTACTGAAAGTGTCTAAAGAAGAAGCGGAAGAAACAGCAATGCAATTTTTAACGAAAGTAGGCATACCTGAAAAAGCAAACTCTTATCCTTCCCAGCTGTCAGGCGGTCAACAACAACGAGTGGCGATCGCCAGAGGTTTGGCGATGAAGCCGAAAATTATGCTTTTTGACGAACCAACATCGGCGCTTGATCCAGAAATGATAGGCGAAGTGTTAGACGTTATGAAAACGCTAGCAAAGGAAGGGATGACGATGGTATGCGTCACACACGAAATGGGATTTGCCAAAGAAGTAGCTGACCGGGTTATTTTTATGGACGAAGGTCAAATTGTAGAAGAGGCAAGGCCTGTCGATTTCTTTGAAACTCCGAAAGAAGAAAGGTCACAGCATTTCTTGAGCCGCTTGCTGCATTAAGGCAAGTGTCAAATGTCATCACATACTTTAAGGGGGAACAAGTAATGAAAAAGTGGATGAATGGATTGCTTGCAGGAGCAGCTGTACTGGCTCTCTCTGCCTGTGGCAGTGGCGACGAAACGGTAGACGGAAGCACAGATAATGATAATGGAACAAACACGCTTTCAAAAATTGAAGAAGCGGATAATTTTGTGGTCGGAGTCAAATATGACACAAGGCTGTTTGGCTTAAAGGACCCCGCTACTGGCGAAGTAGAAGGATTTGACATTGATATCGCCAAGGAAATTGCAAAAGAGTTGCTTGGCGATGAAAACAAAATTGAACTAAAAGAAGTTACGTCTAAAACACGGATTCCACTGTTAGATAATGGGCAAATTGATGCCATTATCGCCACGATGACAGTGACGGAAGAACGGAAAAAGGAAGTCAACTTCTCTGATGTGTATTTTGAAGCAGGACAGTCTTTATTGGTGGAAAAAGGCAGTGACATTCAAGGAATTGACGATATAGGAGCTGGTACAAAAGTGCTTGCAGTTAAGGGAGCGACTTCGGGCCAAAACTTGCTAGAACAAGTGCCTGATGCTGAAGTGATTGAGCTCGAAAATTACCAAGAGGCGTTCCTAGCTCTCCAGTCTGGTCAAGGAGAGGCGCTTACTACTGATAACTCCATTCTATACGGAATGGCTGAGGAAAATAGTGATTATGAGTCGTTGGCGAGACATTCACTGACGAACCGTACGGGATTGCTATCCGCAAAGGCGACGACGAATTCACAGAAAAAAATCAATGGAATTCTTGCAGGCTTAAAAGCTTCTGGCCGGTATGATGAAATTTATGAAAAATGGATCGGCGAGTCTCCAGAATAAGACGGCTTAGGAGAAAGCGCAAACTTGCGCTTTTGCTCTTTCTAAAAAGGGGGCGAAACGATGATTACAATCTTAATTGACTATTGGGATGCGTTTTTGTCTGGCTTTTTGCAGACGTTAAAAGCAAGCACCTATGCCCTTGTAGGCAGCTTTATCGTCGGTACACTGATTGCAGTCATGCGCATTTCCACGAGCCGTGTACTTAATTGGCTAGGCACCGCTTATGTAGAATTTTTTTTCGCAACATCCCGCTGTTACTCACAGTCTTCATTTTTTGGCTAGGGTTTCGCCTTGGCGGTTTTGAAGCAGGGACGCTAGGATTATTAATTTATACGAGCGCCTTTATTGCTGAAGCGATACGAGCAGGGATCCAGGCAATCCCGACTGGCCAAACGGAAGCGGCGCGCTCGTCGGGTTTAACCTATACGCAAGCATTACGCTTCGTCATTTTGCCGCAAGCGATCAAAACAGTCATTCCTCCGCTCGGAAACAAACGTTGAATTTGGTAAAAAAACTCTTCGATCCTGGCGGTAGTGGGAGGGGCTGACTTAATGTATCAAGGCGATATTATTAACAGCATGACGTTTAGCCCGTATGCCGTATATGGCATTGTTGCATTATTTTATTTACTTTTAACGATTCCGCTTAGCTGGGGAATTAGCTATTATGAAAAACGCCTTGCTAAAGGGGGCGCCTAAATGGACTTTCTATCGGCATATACGTCATCCAACCTCCTTTATTTATGGGAAGGATTTCAAGTTACGCTGCTGTTAGCATTGATCGCTATTATTTGCAGTTATGTGGTCGGCATTGTTATCGGCATTCTCCGCTATGCAAAGATTCCGGTTTTTTTCGAAAGTATTAGGAGCAGCAGTTGATATCATCCGTTGTTTGCCTTTACTGTTGATTTTATTTTTTACCCATTTTGTTTTGCTTCCGGAACTAGGGTTACAAGTCAGCCCTTTTGTAGCAGCGATTGTGGCCTTGACGGTGTTTGAAGGTGCGATGATTTCCGAAATTATTCGCAGTGGTTTAAATTCGATTCCAAAAGGACAAATTGAAGCCGCACGTTCATCTGGATTGACGTACACACAAACGCTACGGGCGATTTTGATTCCTCAGGCAGCCCGAAAAATGATGCCGCCTACGGTTTCTCAATTTATTGCCCTTTTAAAAGATACTTCGCTTGCGGTCATTATTACATTGCCGGAAGTGATGCACCACGCACGGATTTTAAGTGCCCACAACTCCAATTCGGTCTTTGCTATTTTATTTTTTGTCGCCATAATGTACTTTGTCGTTAACTTTGCTTTGTCTAAAATTGCAAAGAAATTCGAAGCAAAGCACGTTTAAGCACCTTTTCTGCTTTCGTTTGCTTCATCAAAAAGCGCAAATAAAAACTTTTTAATATGAATTCGTACCACACTATGTGCCGTGTCTAACTCGATTTCTTTCATTCGCTGCCTCACTTCACGAAAGTCAAAGAAAAGCGGCGCATAATATTCGAATTTTGGATGAGCATAATCAGTTAGACCAAGGGAAGCAATGTTTGTCAGTGCTTTCGCTACTGCCCGGCGCATGCGCTGTTCAATGGCCTTTGCCTCTTTTTCTTGATCAAGGGATTTGGAAAAGCGGGCTGAGGCCATTTTTTTATATAAGGCTCGCAATGAAAGGGAGTTGCTCCCTGCCTGGGCCAGATAATCCATAGCGTGAATAAAATCTTTGGCGCCGGCTTCATTGGAAATGCCTAGCTCTGCAAGTGTGCGTCGTGCTTCTCGTTGCAGAGTAACATGAGGATGCGTCGAATGCGCCAAATTCAGTTGCATTTCCGGAAGGGACCCTTGAAACTGGCGTTTTACATGAGACAAAACCGACTCTACTTCGATCACATGGATCGGTTTATAGATGAAAAACTCCACTCCGAGCTGATAGGCTTCACCCATTAACTCTTTATTGTCATTTTGCGAAACCATCACAAAACGTCCGTGGTAACCAGCAGTCTTCAACTGCTCCATCATTTCAAGACCATCGATTTTAGGCATAAGCAGATCGATTAAGACGATGTCCGGCTGACGGACAAGAATTGTTTGAATGGAAGCGAGATTCCCTTCGTCACTTAAAACAATATCACCAAGTCCGTGTTTTTTGATAATGGACTCTAACATACGTCGACAACTTGGTTCGTCGTCAATAATTGCAAACGTTGTCATTGTTGTTTTCCCTCCAATCGCTTCGTTGGAATGACAAGACAAACTTTTGTAACATGGCTTCTTTCAAATTGGAGAAACCCATCTATGTCAGTGACAATGTGCTGGACATGAGTCAGCCCGATTCCTGTCGAGGGGCTCCCGTCTTCGCGATACTTTGTCGTAAAACCCGGTTCGCACAAATGCTGCATGTCTTCTTCTATAAAGCCAGCACCATCGTCTGTCACCTCAAAATAAGTCATCTCATTTTTTTCATAAATGGCAAGTAAAATCGTGCCTTCTTTGTCAATTGACTCAATGGCATTTGCCAGCAAGTTATTTAAGCAACTTAATAGTTCCACGTGTTTATTCGTTAAATACGTAGACGTAATTTCTTGACGAAAACGAATATGTTTGTTTAAAAAAAAGCTATAGCTTTCATTTCCTTTGATGGCAAAATCGCCTAATTGCTTGAGGTCCAACTGGAGAAAGGTGTGGTCATGGTAGTTTAATTTGGCTAACCCTGCTTGGACACGCTGTGCGTCTTTTTTTTATTTCGTGAATCTCCTGCGAAATTACTAACGCTTCCTTGTGATAGGCAGACTGCTCTTGTTTTAGCTTGCGATAGAGGAAGAATGCTTTGTTTGTCATCTTTTCCACTGTTTCAACCATCTTACTTAAATAATAGCCCTCGCCATAAAGGCTCGCCCTGACATTTAATAGCGTCTCATACCGTTTTTTTTGCTCTTGCAACACAGCTTGCTGTTTTTGTAGGGCAAGGCTGGCATAAACGCCGATGACAAAATAGACACGAATAACGGTAACGACAAGCAATGCTAGCCACTCTGTCCATAGGAGTCTTGTAATGTCTTGAAAGAGCGAACGTGCAAACAATTCCGTCACATTGGAAACTACATCTATTAGGACAACAAACAAACCAAAGCTAAGCATCTGTTTATGCACAAGCTTTTTGGGCAAAAGGTTGATCCCTGCCCCAAACACCCAATAATAAAACATCGCAGAAAGGTGGAGTGAGAGTACTTTCAAAAACGAATCTGGACCGGCTAAAAACTGAGAACTTGTCAACGTCCGGAATAAAATGACAACCGCACCAGTAAAGAACCCTGTAAAGAAAGAAGGGACTTGCTTAAAAACAAGCAACAAAAAAAAGAACATGCTACTGCCTAAACCAAACCGGAATTCCCAGCCGAAAGGGGCGATGCGAAGCTCACCCATTAAAGCCGTTGCAACGCTGATAAAGGCGATAATCATCCAATTCCTTGAACGCATACGGTTCACCTATTTCGTTTTAAAAAATCGCAAATGAAAAAGATTTGAGTTGTATGATTGAGCGGCAACTGAAAGAACACTATGTCCATATATTATACACAAGCGCCAAAAAAAATCAGTCTTTTTATTGTCATAAAAGCAAGATTTTTAACGATTAAGACATAAGTCAAATTATGTAACGAACCCAAGCCAAATAATTAGGCAAATACTTTGTTGCAACACCATTAAAGCGGTCCATCCACTTCTTCAAGCGGCTATGGTAGCTATTGAAGTTTTGGATATGGAACGCGCCTTTCACACGCTGTTTTGCCATCGGATTAAAAGCGGTACTAAGCCATACGCATTCGCTAGGTAGAACAAATACTACAATGGGGAGGTTTGATGAATTTGGATAACATTCCGTGTGTATGTCCGAAAAGTCTGCTTCTTTAAGAAGGCATTCCACTTCTTTTTTTTCGATGCTTACGCACAGACTGTATTCAATTAATTAAGCATTGACCTTATAAACCATTTACTTTACAATGAGGTTGTACATGATAGTATGTCAATTATTGAGAGGGGGACAAAAATTTATCAGTATGTCCAATGACATCTTTTCAGCGTTGGCTGATCCGACCCGACGAAAGATACTGGAATTGTTGGCCGCTCACAAGAGTTTGCCGGCGTCCAAGATCCACGGTCATTTTCAGGTCAGCCCTCAAGCGATATCCCAGCATCTTAAAATATTGCGGGAAGCGAACATGGTCCACGTGGAGAAGCAGGCGCAACAGCGGATTTATCGGTTAAATGCTGAGGCTATAAAAATACTGAACGACTGGACCGAGATGATGCGACAATTGTGGAATCGACGCCTTGATACGATGGAAGCTGTATTGAAAGAAGAGTTGAAGGAACAAAAAAAGAAAGGAAGAGGATTCCGAATGAATCAAGAATCAAAGAAACAGGAACTCGTCATCACCCGAGTATTTGACCTACCGGTTGAGTTAGTATGGAAGGCTTGGACAGATCCAGAATTGGTGATGAAATGGTGGGGGCCCGAACATTACACCTCCCCCTCTTGCAAGATTGACCTGCGAGAAGGAGGCAAATACTTGTTTTGTATGCGGCACCAAAAAGCCAAGGAGGTCAGGACAACTTTTCCACGGGCACATACAAAAAAAATTATACCGAATGAGCGTCTTGAATTCACACATTACTTATCTGATCAGGATGGAAACATCTTAGAGCCAGCCGAAGCGGGCTTGCCCCCTGACTTCCCGTTTAAAATTGATTACATTATCGATTTTAAAACAAACGGGAACAAGACTGAACTCGTGATCACGGAGTATGGTTGGACGCAAGGTGAGATGCTGAAGCGTTCCATCATTGATGAATCAATCACTCGATAAGCTTGCCAAAGCAATCGGAACTATGTATGGCTCCAAGGAATCTTAATATCATGATCTGAAGAGATAAAAGAACCCCCGGAGGACATGCCGCAACGTCATTGGGAATGCAGCGCGACATGAAATCCAAGAGCTCTATTACTGAAGAAATTTTATCACATGAAATCTAAAATTCCAATATGAAAGAGGATAAATATATGCGTAAAATCATCTTATTCATTCACAGTACTTTTAATGGAGTTGTCACTGGTGACCCCCGCGAGGACAAAACTAACTACATGGTTTGGACAACTGACGCCGCCTTGGGTTCTGAGTATCTATTAAATAGGTTCGATACAGCTGATACTATTTTGCTTGGCCGCGCAACCTACGAAGATCTCTCTAGAAAGTGGCCGTATATTAAAGACTGGCCAATTAACGTCAGCGATGTAGGTTCACGCCTAGGTGAAAAGATAAACAACGCCCACAAACTAGTTGTAACCGGCAGCCATTCACCAGACGAGCTAAAATGGGGAGAATTTGAAGCTCCAAAACAATTGACCGGCAGTAATATAGAAGAGCAAATTAAGGAGCTAAAAAAAGGGTAACGGCGGTGATATTATTATTTTCGGTAGTCCAACGCTCGTGCGTTCACTTGCAAACGCAAATCTTATTGACGAATATCAGATACTCGTGCACCCGGTGGTGGTCAGCGTAGGCGAGCATTTGTTTGACAATCTTAAGGAGCGGAAGGACTTTCATCTCTTGGACGTCAAAACACTTACGGACGGTTCCCTCTTGGTAACCTACGAACCTGCAAAAGATTAGCTCAACAGACAGTTACTGTCAATACGATCTTAAACAAATGGGCGCTTTTACGGTCATTCTGGAGGAAGAAGTCTATATTTTCTTAATTATATTGACTCTCCGCCTTTTACGCGCAATGTGCAAAAAGCATTGAATCAAGGAGAAATATCTCCAGTTGCATCGTAACATATTAACTTCAATGGAAGATACGAGTTAAATAAATAACAAGAGCCTATTGATATGGAAGCAATCATCCATGAATTAGCATAATCAAAAAGTGTTTTCTGAAACAGAGAAAGGAGTACTTCCTGAATTTCCAATGAAGTGCTCCTTATTCTCCTTTTTCGGGAGATGGGCAAAAACACCCATCAACAAGGTACTTTAAAAATTCATGGATGCTGCTGTCCAAGCATTGGATTTATGAAAAAACGATTATACCTATATTGATTACTTGCTGTTATAATGAACATGATCACAGTGCTGCCATAAGTATGATCTTGCAGCTCCCTGGGCTAAATAGCACAGGATTCGTATAGCTATTAATTATTGTTTTGGGAGGTTGATTTACGTGCCTGTCACTAGAGAGGATATTTCAAAAGCCATTAATATTTTGGGACTTTCGCAAAAACCTATTTGTGTTCATTCCTCTCTTCGTTCCTTCGGATGGGTTGAGGGCGGGGCGGAAGGAATTGTTCAATGTTTTCTGGAGCAAGGGTGCACAATGTTGGTCCCTACATTTTCTTGGAGCTATTCAGAGGTTCCGCCAAATGAGCTTAGACCGATGCGTAATGGTTGTGGAGATTATAGTTGGGTAGTAACTAAGGAACGGGAGGCATCTGACATTTATACTCCCGAATGCAATGAAATAGACAAACACGACATGGGAGCTATTCCAAGCACGATCTTAAGAATGAGGAATCGAAAGCGTGGAAATCACCCATTAAATTCGTTTACCGCCATTGGTTCTTTAGCGGAGCAATTGATTACAAAGCAGGAACCAAACAATGTTTATGCCCCCCTTAGTACAATGGCTGAATTAGAGGGTGAAGTAGTGCTTATGGGCGTAGGTTTGAAACGGATGACGGCTTTGCACTTAGCTGAGCAAATGGCTGGGCGTAATCTGTTTCGGAGGTGGTCTACAGATTTATCAGGCACACCGATGATGGTTGAAGTTGGTGGCTGTTCTGATGGATTTATTAATTTCGAGAGTCTCCTTTCACCTTTAGAAAAGAACCTTACCGTTGGAAATAGCAATTGGAGAGTTATATCCATGAATAAATTATTAAGTATTGCACAGGAGGCCATTACTCAGAATCCGCTTATCACCCATTGCGGGGATTCTAGTTGTGAACGTTGCAATGATGCTGTCCTTGGAGGGCCAATATTATAAAGTGAACGAGCGGTTATTGAGGAGTTAGGAGCGGTAAAGCGCAAGCACGGTCGGGCGCGATTGTGGTCGATCGGGAGGGCAGCATGTGCTGCTCTTTTTATTTTCCTTCGGCCGAAAGTGAAACTTGCTGCAGGGGAAAAAACGTGGCAATCGTCAACGGTAAAGGTCTGACTGGAGCGATAGCGGAAGGAATTTAAGGAGTTGACAATTCACTACACCCGAACCCTCTTGGCTCGTCAAAAGGGTTGCTGATAGATTCTGGCATAAAAATACCAGTTTCCTCAACTGGTATTGCATTTGAAAGTGTGATACCACCATAATCATAATCCCATATCCAAACCGGGTCCTTCCTGTTACAGAGTGCAAATTTGAGTTTTCATACATAACGAAAGGTGGGGACGTCCCATACCATTATATCCCGGATACACTAAAACCTTTGTTGCCCAGTCATCAAGTTCTTGATCATATACGCAATGACCTGCTGTTGCAACAGTGTTATCGTCTAATATCAATCCCGAACAATCCATATAAGTACCATCAGGCCATTCTACCTCCAGATGTGCAATAGCTGAATATGGCGGGAGAGTCGTATCGCTCACAGGCTGTCTAGTATCTGGTAGTTGCATACTAGGCTGAGGACTATCTTCCTTTCCAAGGATTCGAGTCCCTTGTCTATAATCCCTTGGATCTCTTTTTTCTCTTTCTTTGATACTTTCTAGGGCTTTTTGCTTGTCTGCCTCACTTAAAGAGCTTCCCGGCTTTTTAGTTGGATATCTTGGTGGGTGTTCTTTTACCTCTCCATGATACTCATCAACTACCTCTTCATAACCATCATCTTTATCACTGATACTTTGATCTAGATTGACCTCATCTGAAAATAAAACAAATGACGATAGCATAAGTAGAAAGAATTTCATTTTAACAACTCCATCCATTGTTCACTAGAATAATAGTTCTATAGTTCACCTCCTTATACTGCCAGAATAACACAAGAAATAGAATAACCATTATACCTGAAACCAAATATTTGCCTATATAAAGTAAAGCAGAAATTAAAATCAATAAATTTCCCAGCTGAAATAACACACCGCCTTTACCTTTCACCTTATAAAAATGTATTTTTTTCCGTTCGCTTTGAGGTAGAGAGCGATGTTTAAAACCGAACCTAACGAGAGAAATCGTGTAGAAAAGAGTGGAGTTCCTTTCTAGACGGTCTTTTTTGGATGAGTATTATTTTTCGGCATCTGTTTTTTAAAGATAAAATAAAGGGCAAGCAGCATAAAGCAGACACCGATCCAACGCTGGACATCAAAAGTGATCTGCTTATTTCCGAATGCACCGAAATGGTCAATGATCATGCTAGCAAACAATAAGCCGATGATCACCGAGATGTTCGTAGCTGTTACACCAATTTTCGGAACCGAGAGGACGGTGAGAAACAAATAAACGACGCCAAAAATAGCAGAAACAAGTTGCCATTTCGGTACTTGAAAGACAGCGAGAATATTCCCTTGTCCGAAAAACACGACGATGATCGTTAACAACATCGACCCGGTCGCAAACGTCAAAAAAAGCACTTTCAAAAGTTCCGGCTTTTTTACTGAATGTTCCATTGATTGAGGACTGTGCGCTTAATGCGAGCCTCCCAATAACGTCAACAATACGAAAAGAACTTCCATCCCGCTCCCCCTTAAAAAATAAAAATGAGTGCAATCCCCATACAAATGATGGCGCATACCCTTTCTTTATTAATGAGGACTTGCTTGCTTTTCAGCCAGCCGAAATGCTCGATAATGACACTCATCACTAACTGTCCGATAATAACTGCTACGATTGAAATGCTCACACCAATGAACGGTGTACTGAAGACGAGGATCGTCAAGTAAAGAACCCCAAGAGAACCGCCAAGCAGGTCCATTTCGGTGCTTGAAACGCATAAGATAGCTTTCCCTTACCGAAAAACAACGTCGTTAAGCCAAGAATGACAGTTCCGAGCATAAAGATAAAATAGCTGCTTTCAATTTCGCCAATATTCTCTCCTAACATTCCAGCGATGGCAGCTTCTAGACTTAATGAAATACCTGCTGCAAAAGCTGCGATATAAATGAAAAATCTTTTCAAAAAAAACACTCCCATCGTTGTATATGAAGGTATATGCTAAATACTTTTTACTAAGCCACCGTCGATAATATAGTTGGCGCCTGTAATCATCTCGCATGCTCAGAAGCTAGAAATACGACGAGATTAGCAATTTCATTAGGCTCAGCAAAGCGGTCTAATGTTACCCCGATTTGTTGCGCGATCTCGTTTAAGTCATGACCGGCACCTTCCCACATCGCCGTGCGCGTTGGCCCTGGTGCGACACTGTTTATACGGATCCCTTGAGGACCATATTGCTCGGCGAGACTTTTCGTAACGTTCGTAACAGCTGCCTTCGCTGCACTGTAAGCGATGAGCGCAGTACTTGGCACTGTTGTAAGCATGCTTGATATATTTACGATCGTACCTTTTTGTTCGACTAATGCTGGCAATGCTGCTCGTGTCGCGCGAACGACACTCATAAAGTTGACATCCATCATTTCTGACCACTGCTCATCAGTAATTTCTAAAAAGCTGCTGCCTTTACTTGAACCTTCTGCGCCAATATTATTAACGAGTACATCCACTTTGCCATACGTCGCTGCCGCTCTCTCGACTAACTGTTGAGCGCCTTTGTCCGTGGCAGCGTTGGCAATAACCGGTAGTACGGGCGCTCTTTTAGAGAGTTCGCTTAAATGCTCAGAAGCATTTCTTGTTGATGCGATGACGGTTGCCCCTGCCTCGACGAAAGAAATGACTGTCGCTAAGCCAATTCCACGACTTGCCCCAGTTACAATGACAACTTTGTTTTCTAATGAAATGTGCATATGTCTCTTCCTTTCCTTTTTAGGAATGATCGTTCCAGAATGGTCAAAAAAAATTAAACGAGTTGAAGGGCGTGATTGATGACTTTTGCTGTCGCTGCTTGATCTTTTTTTACTTTCAAGACAACATTTAATCCTTGGTTCAGATGATTAAGAAGCTGAGCAATCGTCTTTATATCTTTATCTGCCGAAATTTCTCCTGATTCTTGGCCTTTGAGCAAAATTTCGTAAAAGACATTTTCAAACAAATCAATCCCGTTGCGAGCAATTTCTTGCAGACCCTCATCGTTCGGATCTGTAGAAACGACCGTATTTGTTAACAAACAACCGCCGGGAAAGGTATCTGTGGACGCCATCATGACTTGATACTCAAAGAAATGCCGGAGCGCTTCTTTGACCGGACTTGTGTTCTGTAATATATTTAGTCCTTCGGCTTCCCTTAACTCCTTATAATACTTAATTACTTCAAGATAAAGAGACTGCTTATCACCGAATGTCTCATACAAGCTCGAACGACTTAACTGCATCGAAGTTAATAAATCTTGGATGCTCGTCGCTTCATAGCCTTTACGCCAAAAAGTAAGCATTGCTTCGTGCAAAACTCGTTTCATTTCGAACTCCTTCGTACGTGCCATATAAACATCACCCTTGAACAAGATAACATATTCGGAACGATCAGTCCATAATATGGACCTCGGGAAAAAAATATTTCGGTAAGCTACATAACTTTCTCCCCCGAAAAGGAATTTGACCGTTGGTTTTTATATAATGATCAACTATAGTAAATACAAAAAAAATTGTGAAACATAAAACGAATACCTTTACTGTTTTAATCGCCATATACTCACAGCCTAATTTATATTGATCTACTAAATTGAAGACAAAAGCAAGCAGATAATGGGAAAATTAACTCCCCCATCCAGCCATCAGGAACAGTAGTATAACCTCGTCTGACGCCTCCACGATTGGGTCTTGGCCATGATCCGTCACTCCTTTGTCTTCGAGTTCTTGACCTTCCGATTCTCACCACTTCTTCTGCACTTCCTCCTACACACTATGTGTAAGTATATACTAGGTAATATATAGATATGTATTGACATATAGA